>NZ_JBIAMB010000031.1:0-78831 GCF_042873895.1 Streptomyces sp. NPDC004435
GGGGTGGGGGGGGTTGCCCCCCGGGGGGGGGGGGGGGGCGGCGGGGGGGGGGGGCCCCGGGTCGGGGGGTTCCCCGGGGTAACCGGGGGGTTTACCCGGGGGGGGGGGGGGGGGGGGTGGTTTCCCCCCTCCCCTCCCCCTGTCCACCCCCTGACGGCAACCGCGCGCGCGGGCGTCACTCTCCTGGGGGAACCTTGCCAACTCGGCTGGATTTCCAGGTGGTTGCCTGGCATATGCTCACGCCGAACACGAACTGAAAAACGTTCGGCCCCCGGCCGGGACTGGCATCCCGATCGAGGGCCTGACCAACGAGGAAGTAGACCCTTCCTGATGGATACCCCATACCCTAGCGCGCCCCGCGCGCACACCGGCGTCGTCCACCACAACACGCCCCTGCCGGAGTCCGACTCCACGTCGGTCAGCACGGCCATGCTCCACCATCCCCAGCTCTCGTTCCTGGCGCGTGGCATCGGCGGCTACATCACGTCGCTGCCCGAAGGGGCCGAGATCACCATCCGCGCCCTCGCGAGCAAAGCCCGCGAAGGCGAGATCCGGGTGGCCGGCGCCCTGCGCGAACTGGAGTCCCAGGGGTACCTCGCACGGCGCCGCGTACGGCTCCCGGACGGCCGCCTGGTGACCCGCACGTCCTGGCACCGCGTTCCCGAGACACCGGCGGACGAGCAGCCGGCCCCCGACCCGGAGCCCGAGCCGGACCCCGCACCGGTCCCGGACCCGGATCCCGCGCCGGTCCCGGAGCCTGACCCCGCCCCGGAGCCCGAGCCCCAGCAAGACCCCGAGCCCGCCCCCGCACCCGCACCCGCCCCGGAGCCTGCGGCTCCCTCCGCCGCCGTCCACGAACCCGCCCCCGCGCCCCACCGGCAGGTCAGCCGCGCTTCCGTCCCGCAGCCGCAGCCGCAGCCGCAGCCGCAGCCGCAGCCGCAGCCCCCGCTCCCGCCGCAGCCCCAATCGCCACTCCCGCCGCCGCAGCCGTCCGCGCCCGACGACCGGGGCGCCCGGCTCCTCCGCTCGCTCTGCCTCGTGGACCTCCGGCTGACGCTGACGCCGCAGGAGGTCGTCCGGCTGGCGCCCGCCCTCGCCGGGTGGTTCGAGCGGGGACTGAGCGACGAGGCGATCACCGGTGTGCTCACGGCCCGCCTGCCGGAACCGCTGACCCACCCCGGCGGCCTGCTCGCCCACCGGCTGCGGCAACTGCTCCCACCGGCGCGCACACCGGAACCGCCGCCGATGACGCCCATGCCGCCCCCGCTGCCCACACCGGCCCCGCCGCCGATGCCGGGCGCCCCGCGCTGGGGCATGGTCATCCACGACGTGCCCGTCTTCGAGAGCTGCGACGACTGCGACCGCGCCATCCGGTCCTCCGCGCCCGGCCTCTGCCGCGACTGCGCCTCGGCCCGTGCCCGGCAGGTCGCCTGACGGCGTGTCGCTACTGCATTCGAAGAGGGGGCCGGGCGTGTCAGAGGAGACAGGGTGCCTCCCCGGCGCAGTCTGCTCGTATGACGAAGTCGTACTCGCTCCTCGGGATCGCCGCCTGCACCGTCGCCGCCACGCTGGCCACCGGCGTCCACCCCGCCGTCGCCGCCACGGTCGACGTCGGCAACCCCGTCTCCGGCAACAACGGCTTCGGCGTCGTGGTCGAGACCGACGCGCTGCTCGGCTCCACCGAGTCCGAGGGGCCCGTCGCGATCGGCGGCGACCTCGCGTACGGCGCCGGGTACAACGTCTCCCTCCACACCCCCGGCACCTTCAGGGTCGGCACCGACGCGCAGCCCACCGCGCTCCTCGTCGGCGGCCGGATCGACTACGCGGGCAGCAGCCCCGTCGGCGTGCTCAAGGTCCTCCAGAACGGCTACCTGAAGGTCGGCGACCTCACCGGCAGCCAGGTGGTCACCCAGGACTCCAACAGCGCCACCGTGAAGACCCAGGTCGTCGCCGCCGGGCAGGGCCACAACTCCACGCCCCGCATCGAGCTGACCGTCGAGCAGCCCGCGCTCTCCGTCGGCCCCCACCCCGGCCTGATGGACTTCACCGGCCTCTTCGCCTCCTACCGGGACCGCGCCGACGCGCTGGCGAGCTGCGTCGCGAACGTCGAGGTCCAGGACCCGGGCCGGATCACCCTCGACGGCGACCGCACCAACGTCCTCAAGCTGACCGGCGACGAGCTGAACGCCCTGTCCGAACTCACCTTCCTCGACCGCCCGACCGCCTCCGGCCCCCTCGTCATCGACGTGGACACGACGGCCACGGGCGGGGTGTTCACCTGGGACGTGCCCAACCTGGCGGGGGTGAGCGGCGACGACGCGCCCTTCATCCTCTGGAACTTCTCCGACGCGACCGCGATCACCATCGCCACCGGCGACTCCGTCGAGGGCACGATCTACGCGCCCCGCGCCCACGTCACGGACCTCGACCCCGCCAACATCGAGGGCGACATCGTCGCCAAGGCGCTGACGGCCGGACCGCTGGACGCGACGAGGGCGGCCGACGTGAACGCGGGCGAGATCCACCACTTCCCCTTCGCGGCGGACCTGAGCTGCGACGACGGCACCTCCCCGACCCCCACCCCGTCCCCCTCCACGAGCGAGCCCACCCCGTCGCCGTCCACGAGCGAGCCCACGCCCTCCCCCTCCACCAGCGAGCCCACGCCCTCCCCGACCACGACGGAGCCGTCCCCCGAGCCGTCCACGACGGAGCCCTCGACGGAGCCGGCCCCGGACCCCTCCACCACGGAGCCGTCCCCCGAGCCCTCCACGACCGAGCCGAGCGGCTACGGCGACGACGAACTGGCCGACAGCGGTACGAGCCCCGTCGTCTACGCCTCGGCCCTGCTCGCCTTGCTGTGCGCGGCGGGCGGTCTGCTCCTGGTGCGGCGCTTCAGGAGGCGCTGAGCCGGCGCCGCCACCCGGCTCCCAGCAGGACCAGGACCGACACCCCCGCCGCCGCGAGGCCGGCGGTGAGCCCCGGGGGACGGAAGGCGCAGCTCACGGTGGTCGTCCCCGCGATCCGTACGGCCAGCAGGCCCGCGTAGGGATCCGGTGCGCGGCCCTGGCAGGTCCAGCCGGGGATCGCGGGGGCGGCGACCACCGCCGTGCCGGCCGTCCCGTCCGGCAGGCGGGCGGTGAGGCCCGTCGCCGTGGTCTCGACGGAGACGGCGGACCGGGCCCGCAGGGCCGTCACCGCGTTCCGGAGGCGGTCGTGGTCCAGGCAGCGCAGCTCGGCCGGGCCCTTGCCGTCCGGGACCTCCGGGCGGGCGCCGGGGGTCTGGACGCCCAGGGACGCCATCGCCGCGCGGCGCCTGGGGCCGCCCCCGAGGAGCCCGACCGGGGCGCCGGTTCCGAGCCGGGCCTCACCCGTGCGCTCCGGGGCCCAGAGGAAGACCTCGGTGCCCACCGGGCAGGAACCGGGCTCCGCCGGGCGGGTGTACACCCCGGCGCCGAGGAGGAGTTCCTGGTTGCGGAAGGGGTCCCGGCCGAGGACGGGCGCGGCGCCCGGCGGCCGTACCGTCACGAGCGGCGGCACCGCCCCCGTCCGCACGACCTCGCCGTCCCGCCACCGCGCCCCGACCGCGAACAGGGCGTCCGTGACCGGGTTGTCGAGGCTCTGGAGGGCGCGGCCGCGGGAGGTCCAGCCGCCGCCGAGGGCGGTGAGGAGTTCGGTGAGGACGGCGGGGGTGTGGCTGCTGTAGTAGGCGGTGCCCTGGCCGCCCAGGAGCAGCGGGTCGTTGCCCGCGACGCGCGGGAGGCCGGAGTCGGTGCGGTACGCGGGCCAGCCGTCGGCCGCCGCGAGGGCCGCGGCCCGGCGCTCCTGTCCGGGGCCGTACGGCGGGTAGTCGTCGAGGTGCGCCAGGCGGCGGCGGTCCGCGTACGCCGTCGTCGCGGCGGCCTGGCCGAGCAGCGTGCCGGTGACGAGCAGCGCGGCGAGGACGGCGTACCCGCGGCGGCGGGGGAGCGCGAGCGCGCCGGCCACCGCGGCGAGGCCGGCGACGGCGAGGAGGAGCGCGGGGTGGGTGGCGAGCCGGCTCGGGAGGGCGGCGGCGGTGAGCGCGAGGACCACCGCGCAGCCCGCCGCGAGCGGGCGCCGGCCGGGCGGTCCGTGGGCGAGGCCGGCGTACCCGGCGATCACCAGGAGGCCGGCGAGGACGAAGGTCTGGCGGTACGGGCTGCCGTTCGGCGTGGCGAAGAGGTGCCACACCAGGTGAGTCCGTCCCCACTGGAAGGAGACGGCCGCGGCGAGGACGAGTCCGGTCCACACCCACCGCTCCCGGCCCGGCACCTCCCGCCGGAAGGCGAGCGTCGCCGCGAGCAGCAGCACCGGTGTGGCCACGAACGCGGCCGGGGTGGAGAAGCCGTACGTCCCCGGAAGCAGCCGCGCCAGCACGTCCGCCGCGCCCGCCGCCTCGAACTCCCGGACGACGCCCGGGTGCGCCTGCCGGGTGGAGAGGAGGACGGGGACGAGGACGGGCGCGGCCAGGCCCACCCCGAGCACCACCGAGCCGGCGGCCCGGAGCGGCGCCCGGAGCCGGAAGGGGCCCGCCGTCGCGAGGCGCGCGAGCAGGAAGAGGCCCGCGCCGAGCGTCGCCATGTACGCGGTGTAGAAGTTCGCCGTCCAGCAGACCGCCGCCGTCAGGACGGAGAGCAGGGGGCGGACGCCCTCGCGGGCCCACTCCGCGACCAGGCACAGCAGCGGGAAGGCGATCAGTCCGTCCAGCCACATCGGGTTGTACGCGCCCTCCACCAGCGACCAGCCGCACAGGGCGTACCCGGCGCCGAGCACGGGCGGCCACCAGCGGGCGGGGACGGTGGAGATCCGGCGGAGGAGGAAGGCGGTCGCGGCCGCCGCGAGGGCCGTCTTCAGGAGGGTCAGGGCGTAGACGGCGTACTCGATGTCCGCGCGCGGGGCCAGTGCCACCAGCGGGGCCAGCGGGCTCGACAGGTAGGTGCCGTAGTCGGGGAGGAAGCCGGTGCCCCCGCCCGCCCGCCAGTTGAGCGTGATCCCGCCGTCGGCGCGGCCGTGCAGCAGGTCCCACAGGTGGGCGTGGAAGGGGACGAACTGGTTGGCCAGGTCGTTGACGGACCGGTGGCGCGGACCGAAGGGGAAGATCCGGGCCGCCGCGTCCCCGGCGCAGACGGCGGCGACGGCGAGCAGTCCGGCCAGGGCGCAGGCGGCGGCCGTGGCGCGGCGCGTGGACTTCGGGGCCGGGTCCGGGCAAAGCGTGGAGGGCGGGGCGGTGCGCAGGACAGTTCGCATGGCGGTTCGAATATCGCAGCGCCGGAGCGGCGGAGGACGGCCACCGCGGGGCAGTTCACGCAATGGTCGCCCGGTCGTCACCCCGCCGGGGCGGGCGGGTCACCGGCCTGCCTTTGGGTGTCGGATGTGCTGCTCTCTCTCGTCGTCCCCTGCTTCAACGAGGAGGACGTCCTCGCCCGCTTCCACACCCATGTGACGAAGGAACTCAAGGCCCTGAAGGGCGAGTTCGAGATCGTCTACGTGGACGACGGAAGCCGCGACCGGACCCTCCCGATCCTGCGGGACCTCGCCGCCGCCGACCCCGCGCGGGTCCGCTTCGTCTCCTTCAGCCGCAACTTCGGCAAGGAGGCCGCCATGCTCGCCGGGCTCCGGCACGCGGCGGGCGACGCCGTCGTGATCATGGACGCCGACCTCCAGCACCCGCCGGAGCTGGTGCACCGCATGGTCGCGCTGCACGCCGAGGGGTACGACCAGGTCGTCGCCCGCCGCACCCGCGAGGGCGACCGGGTCACCCGTACCCTCACCGCCCGCCTCTACTACCGGGCGATCAACCGGCTCGTCGACGTCGAACTCGTCGACGGCGTGGGCGACTTCCGGCTGCTCTCCCGCCGCACGGTCGACGCGATCCTCGGCCTCGGCGAGTACAACCGATTCTCCAAGGGGCTCTTCTCCTGGGTCGGCTTCCGGACCACGACCTTCGCCTACGAGAACGCGGTGCGCGAGGAGGGCCGGTCCAAGTGGACCTTCGGCAAGCTCCTCAACTACGGCCTCGACGGCCTCCTCTCCTTCAACAACAAGCCGCTGCGCGCCGCCGTCTACCTCGGCCTGCTGCTCGTCTCCCTCGCCCTCGCCTACGCCGGCTGGATCGTCGCCGACGCCCTCGCCCACGGCGTCGACACGCCCGGCTACGTCACCCTCCTCGTCGCCGTCACCGCCCTCGCCGGCGTCCAGATGGTCATGGTCGGCCTGATCGGCGAGTACGTCGGCCGCATCTACTACGAGGTCAAGCGCCGTCCCCACTACCTGGTGGCCGAGACGCACGCGGGCCGCGACAGGGACGGCGCGCGGGCCGACACCCCGGCGGCGGGTGCCTCGTTGTGGGAGACGGTCGTCCGGAAGTGACCCCCGTGACGCGGTGACGGGCAAGTTGTCGCCGCGAAGTAGTGGCTACGGTCCCGGCGACTCCCTACCATCGATCACCGCAAGGTCGTCCAACTGACGCACGACCAGCCCGGGAGGCTCCTTTGCACCGCCGCGACCGCCGCCACGACCGCTCCGCACGCCGCCGCACCGCGCTTGCCCTCTCCGCCGCGCTCCTCGCCGCGGCTCCACTGCTCACCGCGTGCGGCGGCGACGCCCATCCGGGGGCGGCGGCCGTCGTGGGGGGCGAGCGCATCGACGTCTCCAGCCTCCAGGCCCAGGTGAAGGCGGCCCGGGACGCGCAGTCCTCGTCCCCGCAGTCCGCCCAGCTGATCGCCGCCACCGGGGATCTCGGCCGGCAGAAGCTCAACGGCATGATCTTCGACCGGATCCTCGGCAAGGTCGCCGCCGACCAGGGCGTCTCCGCCACCCGCGCCGAGCTCCAGGAGACCCGCGAGGCGTTCGTCCGCGACAACGGCGGCGAGGAGGGCCTGGCGGCCGTCCTGCTCCAGCAGCAGGGCGTGGCCCCCGGCCAGATCGACGACGTCGTCCGGCGCAACGTCCTCATGACGAAGATCGTCGAGAAGCTGGGGATCACCGAGACCCCCGAGGGCCAGCAGAAGCTCCAGGAGCTCTTCGCCGCCGCGTCGAAGTCCCTCGACATCGACGTGAACCCGCGCTACGGCGCCTGGGACGACACCAGGGTCCAGCTCGACACCGGCGCCGAGACGGCACCCTGGCTGGTCAGGGTCACCAAGGACCAGGCCGCGGCCGGCGCGGAACAGCTTCCGGGCTGACCCCGGCCCCGGGGTAGGTTCGGGGGGTGAACTCCGTGAACCCCGGCCGGGTCGTCCTGCTCACCGCCAGCCACCGGGTGGCGCCGGGACTGCTGTCCTGGCCCGCCTGGCAGGCGCTGCGCGGCGCCGACCGGGTCCTCTGCCCCGACGAGCACCACCCCCAGCTGCCGTACCTGCGGGAGGCGGGCGTCTCCGTCGAGCACGTCCGCCCCACCGCCGAGGAGCTGGTCGCCGCCTGCGCCGGCGGCCGCACCGTCCTGGTCCTGCCCTCCGGTGAGGGCGACCGCGCCCTCACCGACGGGCTCGCCCGGCTCGCCGGCTCCGGCCGCACCGCCATGCCCGACCTGGAGCTGCTGCCCGGCTCGTACGACCTGCCCGGCGCCCGCCTGCTCGACCTCGTCCAGGTCATGGACCTCATCCGGCGCGAGTGCCCCTGGTCCTCGCTCCAGACGCACCAGGGCCTCGCCAAATACGCCATCGAGGAGGCGTACGAACTGGTCGAGGCGATCGAGGCCGGCGACCGGCACGAGCTGCGCGAGGAGCTCGGAGACGTCCTCCTCCAGGTCGTCTTCCACGCGCGGATCGCCGAGGAGGACGCCGAGGAGCCGTTCTCCGTCGACGACGTGGCCGGCGCCCTCGTCGAGAAGCTGGTCCAGCGCCACCCGCACATCTTCGGCGACGAGACCGCCGAGACCCCCGAGGACGTCCGCGCCCACTGGCTGCGCGCCAAGGCCGTCGAGAAGGGCCGGGAGTCCGTGACCGACGGGGTGCCCGTCGGCCAGCCCGGCCTCGCGCTCACCGCGAAGCTCGCGAGCCGGGTGCGCACGGCCGGCCTCGACGTGCCGCTCCCGCAGGGCCCCGGCATCGGCTACGAGCTGCTGGCCCTCGCGGCCCGCGCGGAGGCCGAGGGCGTCGATCCCGAGGCGGCGCTGCGGGCGGCGGCCCGGGCGTTCCGGGACGCGATCAGAGGGGTGGAGGGGCTGTGAGGGACCGTTTCCTGAAGCGGCTGCGCAGGCCGCCGTCGAAGGAGCGGGACATCGAGGTGTTCCTCTGCTTCGGCATGGCGATGATGCTGTCGCTGGAGAGCGATCTGTGGGACTGGCTGCGGCCGCTCGCCTGGCTGGCGGCGCTCTGGTACGCCGAGGAACTGCTCCGCAGGGCCGTCTGGCGCCGCAGGGCGCGCCGCGCGGCCGTCTAGTCCCCGCGCGGGGCGCGGGCGGCCGGGTCGTGCCAGCGGATCGCCGGGGGGCTCAGGAGCCATTCGGCGCGGGTGGCCGGGCGGGTGGAGAAGCGGCCGACCGGCGGGAGGGCGTCGTGGCGGGTGCGGGCCGGGTCGGCGCCCAGCTCCTCCAGGACCTCGGAGACCTCGGTGAGGAAGCCGGGCGGGCCGGCCAGGTAGACGTCGTGGTCCGGCCAGCGGCCGCAGGACCGCAGCGCGGTGAGCAGGCGCTCGGTGGCCTGGTCGCGGGGGTGGCGGGGGGCCGAGGCGATGTACGTGACGCTCAGGCCGGGGAGCCGGGCGGCCAGCCGGTCCAGCTCCTCGCGCCCGTAGAGATACTCGCGGGAGCGGGCCACCGCGAAGACGCGGCCCTCCGCGTCCGGGTCGGAGCCGGCCGCCTCCTCCAGCAGGGCCCGTACCGGCGCCCAGCCCGTACCGGCGCATATATAGGTGCGGAGCGCGCCGGGCGCCGTGCGGGAGACCGCCGCGCCGCCGGCCGCGCTCAGCCGCAGCGTCTCGCCCGGGCGGACCTCGTCCACCAGGGCCGTGCTCATCGCCCCGCCGGGGATGCGGCTCACGTGCAGGTCGAGCGTGCCGTCCTCGCGGGGCGCGTTGCCGAGGGAGTACGTGCGCCACACCCGCGGGACCCGGAGCGAGCTGACGCCGGCGTACTGGCCGGGGAGATAGGGGTACGGCCTGCGGGGGCGGAGGGTGAGCACGGCCAGGTCGTCGTCGTGCCGCTCGTGTCCGACGACGTCCGCGTCCCACCAGGCGGGCTCCCCGGCGGCCGTGGACTCCTCGGCGCCCGCCAGCATCAGGTCGGCGACCCGCCCGTACGCCTCCGACCACGCCTTCTCCGCCTCGACCGTCCACACCGCCCCCGCGGTGTGCGCGAAGGCGGCGAGCAGGCTCTCGCCGACCGCCGCGTAGAGGGCGGGGGAGGCGAGGAACTTGCGGTGGTCGCGGCCGAGGCGGCCCAGATAGGCGTCGAGCCCGGGGTCGTCCAGCGAGGTCACGACGTGGGTGAGCGCGGCGAACAGCCGGTCGCGCTGCGGGACCATGTCCTCGGGGAAGAGCGCACGTACGCCGGGGTTGCGCCAGAAGAGGTGCGAGTAGAAGTACGTGACGGCGTGTTCGGCCCGTCTCTCGACGACCGCGAACGTGCTTCTGAGCAAGGGGAGGTCCACGCGGGAAATGTAGGGCACGGGCCGTCACGGCGTGGTCACCTGCCGCTGATCACGTCAGGTCGGCCGGCGGGGCGCGGAGGACCGGACGGTACGGTCACGGGGTGAGTGAAGGACCCGCACCGATGCCCGATACGCCCGGAACTCCCGGTACGAGCCCCGCGCCGGCCTCCTGTCCCGTCGGCGGTGCCGCGGGCGGGCCGGTGCCCGAGCTGTTCAGCTGGGAGTTCGCGACCGATCCCTACCCGGCGTACGCCTGGCTGCGGGAGCACGCGCCGGTGCACCGGACCACCCTCCCCAGCGGGGTCGAGGCGTGGCTCGTCACCCGGTACGCGGACGCCCGCCAGGCCCTCGCCGACCAGCGGCTCTCGAAGAACCCGGTGCACCACGCCGAGCCGGGCAAGACCGGCATTCCGGGCGAGCGCAGCGCCGGCCTGATGACCCACCTCCTCAACATCGACCCGCCGGACCACACCCGGCTGCGGCGCCTGGTGTCGAAGGCGTTCACCCCGCGCCGCGTCGCCGCCTTCGCGCCGCGCGTGCAGGAGCTGACCGACCGGCTCATCGACGACTTCGTGGCGCGCGGGAGCGCCGACCTCATCCACGAGTTCGCCTTCCCGCTGCCCATCTACGCCATCTGCGACATGCTGGGCGTCCCCGCCGAGGACCAGGACGACTTCCGGGACTGGGCCGGGATGATGATCCGGCACGGCGGGGGCCCGCGGGGCGGCGTCGCGCGGTCGGTGAAGAAGATCCGCGGATACCTCGCGGAGCTGATCCACCGGAAGCGCGAGGGCCTGCGGGAGGACGGGGCCGACGACCTCATCTCCGGGCTCATCCGCGCCTCGGACCACGGCGACCACCTCACCGAGGCCGAGGCCGTCGCGATGTGCTTCGTGCTCCTCTTCGCCGGCTTCGAGACCACCATCAACCTCATCGGCAACGGCGCCTACGCCCTGCTGCGGAACCCGGAGCAGCGCGCCCTCCTCCAGGCGTCGCTCGCCGCCGGGGAGACCGGGCTCCTGGAGACGGGCGTCGAGGAGCTGCTGCGGTACGACGGCCCGGTGGAGCTGGCGACCTGGCGGTACGCGACCACCGGTCTGACCCTCGGCGGGCAGGCGATCCCGGCGGGCGACCCGGTCCTCGTCGTCCTCGCGGCCGCCGACCGCGACCCGGACCGCTTCGGCGCGCCGGACACCCTCGACCTCGCCCGCAGGGACAACCAGCACCTCGGGTACGGGCACGGCATCCACTACTGCCTGGGCGCGCCGCTCGCCCGCCTGGAGGGGCAGACCGCGCTCGCCACCCTCCTGACCCGCCTTCCGGACCTGCGACTTGGGGTCGATCCGGAGGAACTGCGGTGGCGCGGCGGGCTCATCATGAGGGGGTTGCGCACGCTTCCGGTGGAGTTCACCCCATCCGCACCCCCGCAGGGCGGGTGACGGTGTGTCAGAAATGTGATCTTCACGTGATCGGGAAGCCATCGACTTGTGACGGACGTTCGAATGCGGCTACCTTCGCGCCAGCGTTCGGCCGGAACCCGGCCGTCCCTGCCGTCCCTGCCGTCACGCGAAAGGCCCCGACATGCTTTCCGGAAACGGACGACACCGTCGACCCCGTCAGGCTCCCGCGATCGTCGTCACCGCGGGAGTGACCGGATCCGCCATGGCGCTGCCGCTGCTCGCCGCCGGATCCGCCTCCGCCGCCGACGCGGCCACCTGGGACCGGGTCGCCGCCTGCGAGTCCGCCGGCCAGTGGAGCGCCAACTTCGGCAACGGCCAGTACGGCGGCCTCCAGATGACGCAGGAGGCGTGGGAGCGGCACGGCGGACTCGCCTACGCCCCCAGCCCCGACCTCGCCAGCCGCGCGCAGCAGATCACCGTGGCCGACAAGGCGCTCTCCTCCGGCAGCACCGACTGGGCCACCTGCGCCCCCATCGCCGGGCTCACCGACGACGGCAGGGCGACCGGCGTGCAGCCGGGCCCGGCCGTCCAGCAGGAGAACGAGGGCGGCCTGGCCCCCGAGTCGAACTGGACCGGCGGCACGGACACCGCCGCGAGCGCCGACGCGGGCGAGAAGGCGGAGAAGCCCGCCGCACCCGCCGCGAAGACCACGGCGCCCGCCGAGCGGGCCGAGGAGGCGGAGCAGGCCGCCGGCGAGGCGGAGACCGCCCCGGCCACGCCCACGAAGCCCGCGGCCCCGAAGACGCCCGCCGCGCCCACCACGCCGGCCTCCGAGGGAACCGCCACGCCGCCGTCGACGACCGCCCCGGACGCCTCCACGGGCACGCCGGACGCCTCCACGGGCGCCCCCGGCACCACCGCGCCCGGCACGCCGGTCACGCCTCCGGACGGCTCGGAGGCCCCCGAGACCCCCGTCGCGCCCGAGGGGTCCACCACCCCGGAGACCCCCGGTACGGACGGGGCTGACGAGTCGTCGGCCACGCCCGGGACGGGCAAGCACCGGGGCGAGGCCGCCCCGGAGGAAACCGACAAGACGGACACTGAGCAGGAATCCGGGCGACATGCCGCAGCTGCGGACAAGGTCACCTCAATCCCCGTCAACTCGGACGCAAGCGACGCCTACACCGTGCGGCCGGGTGACAGCCTGTCGGAGATTGCGCAGGAGAACGATCTCGCCGGCGGCTGGGACGCCCTCTATGACGCCAACCGCCATACGGTCGGCACCGATCCGGATCTCATCCTCCCTGGTCAGAGCCTTGAGCTGGTGACTCCTTCCGCAGAGAAGTGAGGTCGTTTCAGGGCTGTATGTCCGATTTTGGGAAAGTGAGACATGGGTCTCTTCGCCCCAACTGGCGTGTCACGTCCGCAAACTTTGCTTCCGTCAGCTCTCACCTGGGCAAACGAGGTCTGACGGAGTGCAAGTAAGGGCGTTTTGTCCGTCGTAAGGCCCTTTGAACTTCGAGCAGGTGTATGTCTACGGTCATCACCGCTCGCCACCGCGGGCCCCGTCGACCGAAACGCCGAGTCCTGCCGTCGGCCGCCGGGAATTGTCGTCGCGAAAGCGCCGCAGGCAGGAGTGGGGGACCCAAGGTTCGTGCCGGTCCCGGCCGTCGACCACGACGGCCGGACGACCGGCTAGGGGTGAAGCCGCGCGCTAGGACGCGTGGCCGGGCGAACTCTTCAAGCCCGAACCCGACAGCTCACCTCACAGGCGTCGGTGAAGAGGAAACTCCATGCTGTTCTCCGGCACGGGCAAGCGCCGTCGTCCCTCCAAGGCCACTCGCGTCGTCGCCCTCGTCGGCGTCACCGGTGCGGCCGTCGCCGCCCCGCTGATGGCCGCCGGCACCGCCTCGGCCGCCACCGCCTCCGAGTGGGACCGCGTCGCCCAGTGCGAGTCCGGTGGCAACTGGTCCATCAACACCGGCAACGGCTACTACGGCGGCCTCCAGTTCTCGGCCTCCACCTGGGCCGCGTACGGCGGCACCGCCTACGCCCCCACCGCCAACCAGGCCAGCAAGTCGCAGCAGATCGCCGTCGCTGAGAAGGTCCTCGCGGGCCAGGGCAAGGGCGCGTGGCCGAGCTGCGGCGTGGGCCTCTCCTCCGCCTCCTACGACGGCGGCTCCGCCGAGGCTGCCCCGCAGCAGAGCACCCAGCAGCAGAGCGCCCCGCAGCAGAGCACCCAGCAGAGCGCCCCCAAGCGCTCCGCCGAGCAGCCGACCACCCGCAGCGAGCAGCGCCAGGCCCCGAAGGCCCAGCCCGCGCCGCAGGCCGCCGCCAAGAAGACCGTCACCACCCCGACCGGCAAGAAGGTCAAGAAGGGCGACGGCGAGTACAAGGTCGTGGCCGGCGACACCCTCAGCAAGATCGCCGACGCCCGTGGCGTCGAGGGCGGCTGGGCGAAGCTCTTCGAGCTCAACAAGGACGTCGTCGAGGACGCCGACCTGATCTACCCGGGCCAGCAGCTCCACCTGAAGTGAGGCCCCCGGCACCGGTGAGTCCGGCGGCTTTCCGGTGCCCGACGACCCTCCCGCGGTGACCACCCCGGTCCCGAGCCCCTTCCCCCGTGGCTCGGGACCGGGGTTCTGCCGTTACTGTCCAGTAGATCCCGGGTCTTTCGTCCCCCCATGCATGCTCTTGGGCCCTTTTTCGTCCCAGGGGACGGGCGGTCGGCGGGCGGGAGCGCCGGAGCCGGTTAGGCTCTTGTCGCAAGGCGAACGAGACCTTGCGACCCATGCGTCACACCTAGCGTCACATCCCAGAAGGAGATGCTCGTGCCGTCCATCGACGTCGTCGTAGCCCGGGAAATCCTGGACTCCCGAGGCAACCCCACGGTCGAGGTCGAGGTCGGCCTCGACGACGGCAGCACCGGTCGTGCTGCCGTGCCGTCCGGTGCCTCCACCGGTGCGTTCGAGGCCCTGGAGCTCCGCGACGGTGACCAGAACCGCTACCTCGGCAAGGGTGTCGAGAAGGCCGTCCTCGCCGTCATCGAGCAGATCGGCCCGGAGCTCGTCGGCTACGACGCCACCGAGCAGCGCCTGATCGACCAGGCCATGTTCGACCTGGACGCCACCCCGGACAAGTCCTCGCTCGGCGCCAACGCCATCCTCGGCGTCTCCCTCGCCGTCGCGCACGCCGCCTCCGAGGCCAGCGACCTCCCCCTCTTCCGCTACCTCGGCGGCCCGAACGCGCACCTGCTGCCCGTTCCGATGATGAACATCCTCAACGGTGGGTCGCACGCCGACTCCAACGTCGACATCCAGGAGTTCATGATCGCCCCGATCGGCGCGGAGTCCTTCTCCGAGGCCCTGCGCTGGGGCACCGAGGTCTACCACACCCTCAAGTCCGTCCTGAAGACCAAGGGCCTCTCCACCGGCCTCGGCGACGAGGGCGGCTTCGCCCCGAACCTCGGCTCCAACCGTGAGGCGCTCGACCTCATCCTGGAGGCCATCAAGCAGGCCGGCTACGTGCCCGGCAAGGACGTCGCCCTCGCCCTGGACGTCGCCGCCTCCGAGTTCTACAAGGACGGCAAGTACCTCTTCGAGGGCAAGGAGCGCTCCGCCGCCGAGATGACGGAGTACTACGAGGAGCTCGTCTCCGCGTACCCGCTCGTCTCCATCGAGGACCCGCTCTTCGAGGACGACTGGGCCGGCTGGAACGTCATCACCGAGCGCCTCGGCGACAAGGTCCAGCTCGTCGGCGACGACCTCTTCGTCACCAACCCCGAGCGCCTCGCCCGCGGCATCGAGGAGAAGTCCGCCAACGCCCTCCTGGTGAAGGTCAACCAGATCGGCTCGCTGACCGAGACCCTCGACGCCGTCGAGCTCGCCCAGCGCAGCGGCTTCAAGTGCATGATGTCCCACCGCTCCGGCGAGACCGAGGACGTCACCATCGCCGACCTCGCCGTCGCCACCAACTGCGGCCAGATCAAGACCGGCGCCCCGGCCCGCTCCGAGCGCGTCGCCAAGTACAACCAGCTGCTGCGCATCGAGGAGATCCTCGACGACGCCGCCGTGTACGCCGGCCGCAGCGCCTTCCCGCGCTTCAAGGGCTGATCGCGGGGGCGACCAGCCCCGGCACCGTAGTTCCGTCCGTCCCCGCACCCGGTCCCGTACCGTGTGCGGGGACGCACGTTTGAGGGACACCGGACATCAGGGGAGGCGACACGACATGGCCGTCAAGGACCGGGACCGGTTCTCCACCGCGACCCGGATCAGGCTGCTCGGCGAGCAGACCGCCGCCCGTGTCTACCGCTCCCAGACCCGGCGCCAGGCCCGGCGCTCCCGGCTCACCGGCCGCGCCGCCTTCCTCGCCCTCGTCGTCTGCTCCCTCGTCGTCGCCCTCGCCTACCCGATAAGGAGCTACGTCTCCCAGCAGGGCGAGATCGCCGACCAGGAGCGCAAGGCCGCCGAGGCCGCCCGGCGGGTCGAGGAGCTGCGGGACGAGAAGGCCCGCCTCCAGGACCCCGCCTACGTCCGCCGCCTCGCCCGCGAACACCTCCACTACGTGCTCCCCGGCGAGACCGGCTTCACCGTGAACGACCCCGGGGCCGCCGACCGCCCCCGCGCCGACCAGGGCACGGCGGACCGACCCTGGTACGACAACCTCTGGGACGGCGTCGACAACGCCGACCGCCACTGACCGACCCGACTCAGGATCCACGATGGAAACGCCCCCTCCGCAGACCGCAAGCACCGAGCCCACCGAGGCGGACGTCGCCGCGTTCGAGGCGCAGCTCGGCCGGCCGCCCCGTGGCCTCCGCGCCATCGCGCACCGCTGCCCCTGCGGCAACCCGGACGTCGTCGAGACCGCGCCCCGGCTGCCCGACGGCACCCCCTTCCCGACCACGTACTACCTCACCTGCCCCCGGGCGGCCTCGGCCATCGGCACCCTGGAGGCCAACGGGGTCATGAAGGAGATGCAGGCCCGGCTCGCCACCGACCCGGAGCTCGCCGACGCCTACCGCGCCGCGCACGAGGACTACCTCGCCCGCCGCGACGCCATCGAGGTCCTGGAGGGCTTCCCCAGCGCCGGCGGCATGCCCGACCGCGTGAAGTGCCTGCACGTCCTCGTCGGCCACTCGCTGGTCGCCGGCCCGGGCGTCAACCCCTTCGGCGACGAGGCCCTCGCGATGCTCCCCGAGTGGTGGGCCAAGGGCCCGTGCGTGACGCCGTGCGCCGACAAGGAAGAGGAGAAGGGCGAGTGACCCGGGTCGCCGGAATCGACTGCGGAACCAACTCCATCCGCCTCCTCGTCGCCGACGTCCACCCGGAGACCGGGGAGCTCGTCGAGCTGGACCGGCGGATGACGATCGTCCGGCTAGGCCAGGGCGTCGACAGGACCGGCCGGCTCGCCCCCGAGGCGCTGGAGCGGACCTTCGCCGCCTGCCGCGCCTACGCGGAGGTCATCCGGGAGCTCGGCGCCGAGCGGATCCGCTTCGTCGCCACCTCCGCCTCCCGCGACGCCGAGAACCGGCAGGACTTCGTCGACGGGGTCGTCGCGATCCTGGGCGTCGAGCCCGAGGTGATCACCGGCGACCAGGAGGCCGCGTTCTCCTTCACCGGCGCCACCGGCGAGCTGCCGGACTCGGAGTCGTACCTCGTCGTCGACATCGGCGGCGGCTCCACCGAGTTCGTCACCGGCAACCGGCACGTCGAGGCCGCCCGCTCCGTCGACATCGGCTGCGTCCGGCTCACCGAGCGGCACGTCCGCCACGACCCGCCGACCGCCGAGGAGGCCGAGGCGATCCGCGCCGACGTCCGCGCCGCCCTCGACCTCGCCGCCGAGACCGTCCCGCTCGACACCGCCCGGACCCTCGTCGGCCTGGCCGGCTCCGTCACCACGGTCGCCGCCATCGCCCTCGGGCTCCCCGAGTACGACTCCGGGAAGATCCACCACGCCCGGATCCCCGCCGGCCAGGTCGCCGCGGTCACGAGCCGGCTGCTCGCCTCCACCCACGACGAGCGGGCCGCGATCCCCGTCGTCCACCCCGGCCGGGTGGACGTCATCGTGGCCGGCGCGATCGTGCTCCAGGAGATCGTCGAGCGCGTCGGAGCCGCCGAGGTCGTGGTCAGCGAGCACGACATCCTCGATGGGATCGCCCTATCCGTCGCATAGAAGCCCCCTATCGAGGGGTCCGGCGACAGCCCGTCGGAAAAGCTTCGTGAAGTTCTTCACAAGGAAAAGGGCCCTGATGGCGCCGGAGGAGGGTCTTTGGGCCTTCCGAGGGGGTCATCAGGGCCCTTTCGCAGGTGCGGAGGGCACTTCGCTCGAAGTTTCCATCGTGTGAACGGGCCCCTTGGTTCAGCGTTAACGGGGGCTCTCCAGGCCAGTTCAGCGGCGGTGAACAACGTTCACCAGTGCATTCCGGTTCCTTTGCACGACCATGACGTGGATCACGTGGGCGGCGGAGTGTAGCAGAGCACCCCGGGAAGCTTGTGAAGGGGCGCACGAGGTGACCCCCCGGGGTGGGTGGATACTCGATGGCATGAGCACCACGGAGCGTCCCAGGATCCTCATCGTAGGCGGCGGGTACGTTGGCCTGTACGCCGCGCGGCGCATCCTCAAGAAGATGCGCTATGCCGAGGCGACCGTCACGGTCGTCGACCCCCGGTCGTACATGACCTACCAGCCCTTCCTCCCCGAAGCCGCCGCCGGCAGCATCTCGCCGCGCCACGTCGTCGTCCCGCTGCGACGCGTCGTGCGCGGAGCCGAGGTGCTCACCGGCCGGGTCACCACCATCGACCAGGACCGCAAGGTCGCCACGATCGCGCCGCTCGTCGGCGAGGCGTACGAGCTGCCGTTCGACTACCTGGTCATCTCGATGGGTGCCGTCTCCCGCACCTTCCCGATCCCCGGCCTCGCCGAGCAGGGCATCGGCATGAAGGGCATCGAGGAGGCCATCGGGCTGCGCAACCACGTCCTGGAGCAGCTGGACAAGGCCGACTCGACCACCGACGAGGAGGTCCGCCGCAAGGCCCTGACCTTCGTCTTCGTCGGCGGTGGCTTCGCCGGCGCCGAGACCATCGGCGAGGTCGAGGACATGGCCCGCGACGCCGCGAAGTACTACCAGAACGTCTCGCGCGAGGACATGCGCTTCGTCCTGGTCGACGCGGCCGACAAGATCCTCCCCGAGGTGGGCCCCAAGCTCGGCCAGTACGGCAAGGAGCACCTGGAGTCCCGCGGCATCGAGATCTACCTGGAGACCTCCATGGACTCCTGCGTGGACGGCCACGTCGTGCTCAAGAACGGCCTCGAGGTCGACTCCAACACCATCGTGTGGACCGCCGGCGTCAAGCCGAACCCGGCCCTCGCCCGCTTCGGTCTGCCGCTCGGCCCCCGCGGCCACGTGGACTGCAACGAGAAGCTCCAGATCAAGGGCATGCCCTACGCCTGGGCCGCCGGCGACAACGCCCAGGTCCCGGACCTCGCCGCGATCAAGGCCGGCGTCCCGGCCGAGCGTGCCTGGTGCCCGCCGAACGCCCAGCACGCCCTGCGCCAGGCCAAGGTCCTCGGCGACAACGTGGTGTCCGGCATGCGCGGCTTCGAGCAGCGCGCGTACAGCCACGCCAACAAGGGCGCCGTGGCCGGCCTCGGCCTCCACAAGGGCGTGGCCATGATCGTCATGGGCAAGTTCAAGATCAAGCTCAAGGGCCGTCTCGCCTGGTACATGCACCGTGGCTACCACGGCATGGCGATGCCGACCTTCAACCGCAAGATCCGCGTCTTCGCCGACTGGACCCTCGGCATGTTCCTCAAGCGCGAGGTCGTCTCGCTCGGCGCCATGGAGACGCCGCGCGAGGAGTTCTACGAGGCCGCCAAGCCCGCCCCGGCCCCCGCCGCGGCCAAGGCGGCCCCGGAGAAGGCCAAGGCCTCGTAACACCTCCGCCAGGAGCTCAGCAGTACCCCCGCAGTACCTCAGCAGTGCCGAAGGGCCGTCCGTCATCCGTGGTGCGGACGGCCCTTCGGCGTGTTTTGCACACTCCTTGCGTCGCGGCGGGATGGGAAATCCCTACCGACGGTGTTCCCTTGGTGACGGACAAGTCTGGGGCAAGGACCACGGAGGTGTGTCACCATGGCCGACGCCGCGACGCGGCTCGCGACTCTCGCCGAGGAACTGCTGGGCACTCCCCTCCCGGTGCGGCTGCGCGCCTGGGACGGCAGCGAGGCCGGCCCGCCGGGCCGCGGCCCCGTGCTGGTGATCCGGGACCGCAGGGCGCTGCGCCGCATGATGTGGAAGCCCGGCGAACTGGGCCTGGCCCGCGCCTGGGTGGCCGGCGAGATCGACGTCGAGGGGGACCTGTACGAGGCCCTGGACCGGCTCTCCGGGCTGATCTGGGAGCGGGCCGAGGAGTCCGGCGGCCTGCTCGCCTCCGTACGGGATCCGCGGATCCGGGCCGCCGCCGCGAGCCTGGTCCGGCTGGCCGGCCCGCTGCCGCCGCCGAAGCCGCCCGTCGAGGAGGCCAGGGGCCGCAGCGGCGGGCGGCACAGCAGGCGCCGCGACAAGCAGGCGATCAGTCACCACTACGACGTGGGCAACGACTTCTACGCACTGGTGCTCGGCCCGTCGATGGTCTACTCGTGCGCCTACTGGACGGACGGCGGCACGCTGGAGGACGCCCAGCGGGACAAGCTCGACCTCATCGCCCGCAAGCTCGCCCTGAAGGAGGGCGACCGGCTGCTCGACGTGGGCTGCGGCTGGGGCTCGATGGCGATCCACGCGGCCCGCGAGTACGGCGCCCGGGTCGTCGGCATCACCCTCTCCCGCGAGCAGGCCGCCTTCGCCCGCAAGCGGATCGCCGAGGAGGGGCTCACCGACCGGATCGAGATCCGGGTCCAGGACTACCGGGACGTGCCCGACGGCCCGTTCGACGCGATCTCCTCCATCGGCATGGCCGAGCACGTGGGCGCGGAGCAGTACCGGGAGTACGCCGACCTCCTGCACGGCCTCCTGAAGCCCGGCGGGCGGCTCCTGAACCACCAGATCTCGCGCCGCCCCGAGCCCGACGAGGAGGCGTACCGGATCGACCCCTTCATCGACGCGTACGTCTTCCCCGACGGCGAACTGGCCCCGATGGGCCGCACCCTGACGACCCTGGAGGACGCGGGCTTCGAGGTCCGGGACGTCGAGGCGATCCGGGAGCACTACGCCCTGACGCTGCGCCGCTGGGTGGCGAACCTGGAGCGGGACTGGGACCGGGCGGTCCGGCTGGTCTCGCCGGGCCGGGCCCGGATCTGGCGGCTCTACATGGCGGCCTCGGCGGTCTCCTTCGAGCGCAACCGGATCGGTGTGAACCAGTTCCTGGCGGTCAGGACGCCGGTGTCGGGGAGGAGCGGACTGCCGCTGCGGACGCGGGAGTGGACGGAGTAGGGAAAAAGGGGAGAGGGCCGGGGTTCCCGTGGGAACCCCGGCCCTCTTCGCTCGTGCCGCGGGCCTACTCGGCCTTGATGGCGGTGAGCATGTTCAGGCGGGCGGCGCTGCGGGCCGGCCAGAGCGAGGCCAGCACGCCGACCAGGGCGGCGAGGAGCAGGAAGATCCCGACTCGGCCCCAGGGCAGGACGAGGGCGTACTCCGGCATGGCCGACTCGAAGGTCTTGCCGATGGCCCAGGCGAGGAAGGTGCCGAGGCCGATGCCGACGATGGCGCCGAAGACCGAGATCACCACGGCCTCCAGGCGGACCATCCGCTTCACCCGGCGCCGGTCGAGGCCGATCGCCCGGATCATGCCGATCTCCTGCTGGCGCTCGAAGACGGACATCGCGAGGGTGTTGACGACGCCGAGGACGGCGATGATCAGGGCCATCGCGAGCAGGCCGTACATGATGTTCAGCATCAGGTTGATCTGGCCGCCGAAGGTGTCGCGGATGTCCTTCTCGTCCATGACGGAGATGGCCGGGTTGTCGCCCATGGCCTTGGTCAGGGCCTGCTCGTGGGCGTCGCTCGGGCCGCCCTCGGTCGCGACGAAGATCTGCGGGATGTACTTCTCGGGGTCGTGCGCGTCGAGGATCTTCGTGTCGACGAGGACGGGGGAGAGGAACTCGCTGTCCTTGTAGACGGCGCCGACCGTCAGCGTCCCCTTCTTCTTGTCCAGGAACTCGACCGGGACGGAGGCGCCGACCTTCAGGCCGCGCGTGGCGGCGGTCTTCTCGGCCACCGCGATCTGCCCGTCGGCGAGGGTGCCGAGGGAGCCGTTGACGACGTCGATCTTCAGGACCTTCTCGACGTCGCCGGGGGTGACGCCGGAGGCGGAGACGTACGAGCCCTTGATGTCGAGGGCGCCGGCCTGCTGCGGGGAGACCGCGGTGACGCCCGGGGTCTTCTCCAGGGCCGTCAGGGCCTCTTGGGAGAGGCCGTCGCCGCTGGCCATGGAGACCATGTAGTCGGCCTTGATCTGTTCGACCGTCATCCGGTCCAGGGCCTGGCCGGCGCTGACGCCGATCACGGTGAGGCCGGTGACCAGGGTGAGGCCGATGGCGAGCGCGGAGGCGGTGGCGCCGGTGCGGCGCGGGTTGCGGACCGCGTTGAGGCCGGCGAGCTTCCCGGCGACCCCGAAGACCTTCACGAAGAAGGGGCGGATCAGGGCGATCACGGGCCGGGACAGGAAGGGGATGAGGATGATGACGCCGATGAGGGTGGTGAAGGCACCGCCCGCGATGACCATGCGGCCCGTCTCGCCGCCGCTGTTGGCGCCGAGCACGATCAGCACCGCGCCGATCGCGGTGATCGCGGCACCGATCGAGTTCCGCACGACGAGCGACTTGGCGTTCGGGGTGGAGTGGACGCTGTTCATGGCCGCGACCGGCGGGATCTTCGCGGCGCGGCGGCCCGGCAGCCAGGCGGCGAGCACGGTGATGACGACACCGACGCCGAAGGCGGCGAGGACCGGGGTGGCGCCCAGCACCAGATCGCCGCCCGGGACCTTCATGTCGAAGGCGGCCATGCCGGAGCGCAGGCCCACGGCGAGCCCGATGCCGAGCAGGTAGCCGACCGCGGAGGCCACGATGCCGACGATGCCGGCCTCGGCCAGGACGGAGCGGGTGATCTGCTTGCGCGAGGCACCGACCGCGCGCATCAGGGCCAATTCCTTGGTGCGCTGGGCGACCAGCATGGTGAAGGTGTTGGAGATCAGGAAGACGCCGACGAAGAGCGCGATGCCGGCGAAGCCGAGCAGCATCTGGTTGAGGGTGCCGAGGCCGGACTCGATCTCGCGGGCCTGCTGGTCGGCCAGAGCCTGGCCGGTCTGTGCGGTGGCCGCCTTCGGGACGACCTTCAGCACCTCGTCGCGGAGCTTGTCGGCGTCGGTGCCGGCGGCTGCCGAGACGTTCATGTCGGAGTAGTAGCCCGGCTTCAGGTACAGCTTCTGGGCGACCGGGGTGTCGAAGACGACGAGGCTGCCGCCGGCGTTGACGGCGCCGTCCTCGGTGGTGAAGACACCGGAGAGGGTGTACTCCTTCACCGGGCCGTTGGTGGCGACGCGGATCCGGTCGCCGACCTTGTAGCCGCCCTTGTCGGCGGACTCCTTGTCGAGCGCGACCTGGCCGGCGGCGGTGGGGCCGGCGCCGGAGGTGAACGCGAGGGCCGGGTCCTTGCCGTCCGGGCCGGGGGCGAAGTTGGTGCCCTTGTTGGACCAGCCGCTGCCGATCAGCTTGCCCTTCGCGTCCGGCACGCCGGCGAAGCCGTCGACGCGCGGCTGGACGCCGGTGACGCCGTCGAGCTTCGCGACCTTGTCGACGGTGGCCCGGGAGAGGCCGGGGTTCTTCGCGGCCTCCTCCGGGTTCGGGCGGAGGCTGACGGCGACGGCCACGTCGTCGTAGCTCTTCGCGGACTGGCCGCGGAAGGCCTGGGAGAGGGTGTCGGTGAAGACGAGGGTGCCGGAGACGAAGGCCACGCCGAGCATCACGGCGAGCACGGTCATCAGCAGCCGCGCCTTGTGCGCGAGGACGTTGCGCAGGGCGGTACGGAACATGGGTGAGGTCCTGGAGGAAGGCGGGACGGAAGTCGGGTGCGGGGCTCTCGCGGGGCGCGACGCCTCGCGTCAGCTCGTACGGCCCTTGGCGTCGAACGCCTTCATGCGGTCGAGGACTCCGTCGGCGGAGGGGCGCAGCATCTCGTCGACGATCCGGCCGTCGGCCAGGAAGATCACACGGTCGGCGTAGGAGGCGGCGACGGGGTCGTGGGTGACCATGACGACGGTCTGGCCGAGCTCGCGGACCGAGTTGCGGAGGAAGCCGAGGACCTCGGCGCCGGAGCGGGAGTCCAGGTTTCCGGTGGGCTCGTCACCGAAGATGATCTCCGGCTGGGAGGCGAGGGCGCGGGCGACGGCGACGCGCTGCTGCTGGCCGCCGGAGAGCTCGGTCGGGCGGTGCTTGAGACGGCCGGAGAGGCCGAGCATGTCGATGACCTTCTGGACCCACGCCTGGTCGGGCTTGCGGCCGGCGATGTCCATGGGGAGCGTGATGTTCTCCAGGGCGGTCAGGGTCGGCAGCAGGTTGAACGCCTGGAAGATGAAGCCGATCTTGTCCCGGCGGAGCTGGGTGAGGTGCTTGTCCTTGAGGGTGGACAGCTCGGTGTCGCCGATCCGGACGGAGCCGGAGGAGAAGGAGTCGAGGCCGGCGACGCAGTGCATGAGCGTCGACTTGCCGGAGCCCGAGGGGCCCATGATCGCGGTGAACTCGCCCTGGCGGAAGTCCACGCTGACCCGGTCGAGCGCGACCACCTGGGTCTCGCCCTGCCCGTAGACCTTCGTGAGCTCCGTGGCGCGGGCGGCCACCGCGGTGGCGCGGGGCACGGTGGGGGTGGTGGTCACGAGAGGACTCCTGTCAGGACGACTGTTCGGGAACCCGGTGTCCCGGGAACCACTCCATCGTTTCGAACGTTCCGGCCCGAAGCGTCCGTCCACGTGCCCGTTCGAGGGGCCCCCTTGGGTCGGACCGCGCCTCCCGGGCCTCCTCCTCTGGTATGACCTCGACCCCGACGGCGGACGTGACACACCTGCGGCGAGATCTGGTCAATCCAGGGGTGGATCCTTTGCGCCTGCGACCCCCGTCACAGTTTGCGGAAAACGCGCTCACCTGCACTGACGCACCCTCAGGCGTCAATAAAATAAGACAACATCGGACGCTCGTTCCGCTGAACGAGGGAGGGGTCCCGATAGGCTCCTGTGCCAACGCGGAGCTACGCGGATAACGCCCGGATGGTGGAATAGCAGACACGGCGAGCTTAAACCTCGCTGGCCTTCGGGCCGTACCGGTTCAAGTCCGGTTCCGGGCACCACCCGGGCCCCAGGAGACGCCTGCGGCCCGGTGTACCGCCCCCGTCGCCCCTCCTGCACCTGCCCGCCCCTCACTCCCGGGCCTCCGGTGGCCGGTGAAGATCGAAAGTTGTCGCAAAAGATCCTCCCCGAGCACTAGAGAGTTTCTTTTGCCTACGCATTACCCTTGACGCAAGGCCGCGCAGTGCGGCCGTCCATGGAGGAGTGAGATGAGGAGCAGCAACCCGGTCTTCTCGCGACGGGGGTTCAGCCGCGACAACGGCTACGCGGGCTTCAACGCGCAGCAGCCGCAGGCCGGGGGCCCCGCCGTCGGAGCGAACCCGTACGCGACCGGTAACCCGTACGCCGAGGGTGCGACCAACCCGTACGCCACCAACCCCTACGCCCCGCAGGACGTCCAGACGGGCGCCCCGCAGCAGGCGCGCGGCAATGTGATGACGATCGACGACGTCGTGAGCCGTACGGCCATGACGCTCGGCACCGTCGTCCTCACCGCCGCCCTGTCCTGGTTCCTGCTGCCGGTCGACCCGGCGAACCTGGGCAAGTCCTACGGCATCGCCATCGGCGCCGCCCTGGTCGCGCTCGTCCTGGCGCTCGTGCAGTCCTTCAAGCGCAAGGCCTCGCCGGCGCTGATCCTGGGCTACGCCGCCTTCGAGGGCGTCTTCCTCGGCGTGATCTCCGCGGCCGTCTCGACCTACATCGCCGACGGCGTGGTCGTCCAGGCGGTCCTCGGCACGATGGCGGTCTTCGCCGGTGTGCTCATCGCCTACAAGATGGGCTGGATCCGGGTCAACCGCCGCTTCACCGGCTTCGTGATGGCCGCCGCCATGGGCTTCATGCTGCTCATGGTGGTGAACCTGCTCTTCTCGGTGTTCGCCGGCGGTGACGGCCTCGGCTTCCGCAGCGGTGGCCTCGGCATCCTCTTCGGTGTCATCGGCGTCATCCTGGGTGCCTGCTTCCTGGCCCTCGACTTCAAGCAGGTCGAGGACGGCGTGACCTACGGCGCTCCGCGCGAGGAGGCGTGGCTGGCCGCCTTCGGTCTCACCATGACCCTGGTGTGGATCTACCTGGAGATGCTGCGTCTGCTGTCGATCCTCCAGGGCGACGACTGACGCACCCCGTGACTCGGGGGAAGGGCCCGTCCGGCATCCGCCGGGCGGGCCCTTCCGCGTCCCCCGCGGGGCCCCGGTAGGGTCGGGCGGGTGCTGGATACGAGTGAACTGACCGCCGCCGTGGAACGCCTCGCGGACCGGCTGCGGGTCGCCCCGCAGAGCCGCCTCCAGCGGGGCGCGGCCGCCGAGGGCCTGGCCCTGGCGAGGGAGCTGGCGGTACGCGCGCAGGCGGTGGAGACGCCGGGCCTGGAGCCCCGGACCGTCCCCGACGCGGGCCTCTTCGCGGTCGCCGACCAGCTGGTGGTCGTGGGCACGGACCTGGCGGAGGCACTGCGAACGGCCCCGTCCCCCTCCCGCGAGCGGGAGCTGGTCGAGGCCGTGCGGTTGGTACGGGAGGCCGCGGAGCGGTCGGGGCTCTGAGCAGGGCCGGGGCTGTGGCGCGGGCCGTGCGGATCCGCGGTCGGAGGCCGCCGCAGCGCCCCGAAGCCTGCGAGGCCCCCCAGGGCCTCGCGGTGCGAGGGGCGCGTCGAAGGACTAGAGCGAGGCGATGACGCGGTCGGCGAGGATGTAGACGTTCTCCTCGTCGGTCTCGCCGTAGGAGAAGGTCAGGGCGAAGGCGCCCGAGACGCCCGAGCCGCCGAGGAGGACCGGGGTGCGCCCGGCCTGGAGGGCGTCCGCGAGGCGCTCCGCGGTCTCACGGTGCCCCGGGGTCATGCAGAGCGTGGTGCCGTCGGCGAAGACGTACACGTCGAGGGTGCCCAGCGGGCCCGGGCGGACGTCCGTGAGGGCCGTGGCCGTGTCGGCCAGCTCCTCCAGGCGCGCCACCGTGCGCTCGTGGTCCGTCACGACCGGCGTCTGCACCGGCACGAAGTCCGGGTGCGAGGGGTGCCGGCGGCGGGCGGCGGCCAGCTCGGCCGAGTCCTCCGGGTACTCCGGGAAGTCGTCCACCGGGTCGACGATGCCGTCGAGGGCGGCCGCCTCGGCCTCCATGGCCTCCAGCGCCATCGCCTCCAGGCCCACGAAGTCCGTCTGGCGCGGGAGGAAGAGAGCGCCGGCCTCCTCGCCGCCCGGGCCGCCGAGGAGGGCGGAGGGCGCGTCGGCCGCGTCCCTGGCCTCCTGCGCGGCCCAGAAGGCCCGCGCCTCGGCGAGCTCGCGCTCGCGCTCCTCGGCCAGCGCCTCCGCGACCGCGGCCCGTATCTCGGCGGCGGGCGTGGCGCGGGCCGCGGGGACCGTCACGCCGTGGCCGGCGGCCAGCTCGGTGCGCAGGGCGGTGACCTCCTTGCGGAGACCCCGCACGTGGTGCAGGGCAGCGGCGCCCACGGCCGTGGCAGCGGCCGTGGTCAGCAGCAGGGCAAGAGACATGGCGCTCACTGACGTACTCCCGGTTCGAGTCGATCCCCCGACTTCCTACATCAGCTTGTCGTGGGGTGGGGCTGCCTGTCAGTGCATTACGTCACGAAATGGACAGGTATTTCGGCCGGGTGTTTAGTCCCCAAATAGCTCTGACCTGGGAAAACGAACTCCCCCGGGATGTAGGTCACATCCTGGGGGAGATTCGGTCACGGCTCGGACGCGGTGAGGTTGACGCGCTCGGCGGGTGGAGAGCGCGGCCCAGCCGGTACTGGCTCAGCCGCTCGATTCAGCTCAGCCGCTCTCGTTCCTCGCGCGCCCCCTACCCTCCGCTGCGGCTCAGCTCAGCCGCTCGATGACCATCGCCATGCCCTGGCCGCCGCCGACGCACATCGTCTCCAGGCCGAACTGCTTGTCGTGGAACTGGAGGCTGTTGATCAGGGTGCCGGTGATGCGCGCGCCGGTCATGCCGAAGGGGTGGCCGACGGCGATGGCGCCGCCGTTGACGTTGACCTTGTCGAGGTCGAAGCCGAGGTCCCGGTAGGACGGGATGACCTGCGCGGCGAAGGCCTCGTTGATCTCGACCAGGTCGATGTCGGAGGAGGACAGGCCGGCCCGCTGGAGGGCCTGCTTCGACGCCTCGACCGGGCCGAGGCCCATGATCTCGGGCGAGAGGCCGGAGACGCCGGTGGAGACGATCCGGGCCAGCGGGGTCAGGCCCAGCTCGCGCGCCTTGGTGTCGGACATGATGACGAGCGCGGCGGCGCCGTCGTTCAGCGGGCAGCAGTTGCCGGCGGTGACCAGGCCGTCGGGGCGGAAGACCGGCTTCAGGCCGGACACGCCCTCCAGGGTGACGCCGGCGCGCGGGCCGTCGTCGGTGGAGACGACCGTGCCGTCCGGGAGCGTCACCGGGGTGATCTCGCGGGCCCAGAAGCCGTTCTTGATGGCCTGCTCGGCCAGGTTCTGCGAGCGGACGCCGAACTCGTCCATGTCCTGGCGGGTGACGCCCTTCCAGCGGGCCAGGTTCTCCGCGGTCTGGCCCATGGCGATGTACGCGTCGGGGACGATGCCGTCCTCGCGCGGGTCGTGCCAGGAGGAGCCCTCGGACGCGGCGACCTCGGCGGTACGGGCCTCGGCGTCGGCGAAGAACGGGTTGTGCGTGTCCGGCAGCGAGTCCGAGTTGCCCTTCACGAAGCGGGAGACCATCTCGACGCCGGCCGAGATGAAGACGTCGCCCTCGCCCGCCTTGATCGCGTGCAGCGCCATCCGGGAGGTCTGCAGCGAGGAGGAGCAGTAGCGCGTGACCGTGCAGCCCGGCAGGTGGTCCATGCCCATCTGCACGGCCACGATCCGGCCCAGGTTGTTGCCCTGCTCGCCGCCCGGAAGGCCGCAGCCCAGCATCAGGTCGTCGATGTCGCGCGGGTCCAGCTCGGGGACCTTGGCGAGCGCGGCCTGGATGATCGTGGCCGTGAGGTCGTCGGGGCGCAGGTCCTTCAGGGAGCCCTTGAAGGCCCGGCCGATGGGGGAACGGGCGGTCGAGACGATCACGGCTTCGGGCATCACGGCTCCAGGGGGCTGGTGGCGGTCGGACTCACTGGGAAGTTACCCGGACGTACCGCACGGGGTCACCGGGATCGGCGTGTGATGCGGACCTCTTTTCTAAGCGCTTGCTCAGGCGGGGGGGAGGGTCGCTCCCCGCCGGCCCTCAGGCCCGCGGGGAGTCCTGCGGCAGCGGCTCCCCGCGGCCCTCCGGCGCCTCCCCGGAGGCCGGCGCCGCCCCCGCCTCCGCGGCCTCGCCCGCCTCCGTCAGCCGCCGCCTGCGCCGGTGCTTCAGGAGCGCCCACGGCGCCCGGGCACCGGTCACCTCGGTACCCGCCTGCTTCGCCGCCTCGGCCGCCGCCTTCGCCACCGGCAGCATGTCCTCGCGGCGGCCCGGCTCCAGCCGGTCCGGTTCCGGCCACACGCCGAGCGAGGCGCACAGCGTCGGCAGCACCGCCATCGCCGCCGTGGCGTACCCCTCCGCCGACGGGTGGAAGAGGTCCACCCCGAACATCTCCCGCGGGTTCGCCGCGAACTCAGGGCCCAGCAGGTCGCCCAGCGACACCGTCCGCCCGCCCTGCTCCACCACCACGATCGTCTGCGCCGCCGCCAGCTGCCGCGAGGCCCGCCGGGCCAGCCAGCGCAGCGGCTGGTAGACCGGCTCGATCGTGCCCAGGTCCGGGCAGGTGCCGACGACCACCTCCGCGCCGGCCGTCCGCAGGCTCCGCACCGCCGCCGCCAGGAGCCGTACCGACTCCGTCGCGGGCATGCGGTGCGTCACGTCGTTCGCCCCGATCATGATCACGCAGACGTCCGGCGGTCCCAGCGGCTGTGCGAGCAGCAGCGACACCTGCCGCTCCAGGTCGTCCGAGCGGGCCCCCGACAGCGCCACGTTCCGCAGCGTCACCGGGCGCTCCGCGACCGCCGCGAGCCCCGAGGCGAGCAGGGCGCCCGGCGTCTGACCGGCCCGGCGCACGCCCTGACCCGCGGCGGTGGAATCACCCAGAAGGGCCAGCCGCAGCGGGTCCTCCGCGCCGAACGCCCTCCCGTAGAGCCCGTCCGCCGCCGGCGGCAGGGGAGCCGTCCCCGTGCCCACCGTCCGCTTCGCGAGCTGCGCCTCCGCCAGCACGATCCCGACCGCGGCCACGCCGATCAGTCCGATGCTCCCGCCGCCGTACGCCGCTCCCGCCGCGATCCGGCGCGCCACCCTCGCCCTGGACATCGGGGGCGTCACCTCCTTCGAGCCGTACAGGTCCGTCAAGCCGTTCCAGCCGTTCAGGGTCTAACTGCCCCGAAAGGCGTCCCGACTACGCATACGCTGGCCACACCATTACGGAGACCCCGGAGAACACGGTGCAATTCCACGACTCGATGATCAGCCTCGTCGGCAACACCCCGCTGGTGAAGCTCAACAACGTGACGGCAGGCATCCAGGCCACCGTCCTCGCCAAGGTGGAGTACTTCAACCCCGGCGGGTCGGTCAAGGACCGCATCGCCCTGCGCATGATCGAGGCCGCCGAGCAGAGCGGCGAGCTGAAGCCCGGGGGCACCATCGTCGAGCCCACGTCCGGCAACACCGGCGTCGGCCTGGCGATCGTGGCCCAGCAGAAGGGCTACAAGTGCGTCTTCGTCTGCCCGGACAAGGTGTCCCTCGACAAGATCAACGTACTGCGGGCCTACGGGGCCGAGGTCGTCGTCTGCCCCACCGCCGTCGACCCCGAGCACCCGGACTCGTACTACAACGTCTCCGACCGGCTCGTCCGCGAGATCCCCGGCGCCTGGAAGCCCGACCAGTACTCCAACCCGAACAACCCGCGCTCGCACTACGAGACCACCGGTCCCGAACTGTGGGACCAGACGGAGGGGAAGATCACCCACTTCGTCGCGGGCGTCGGCACCGGCGGCACCATCTCCGGCACCGGCAACTACCTCAAGGAGGCCAGCGGCGGGACCGTCGAGGTCATCGGCGCCGACCCCGAGGGCTCCGTCTACTCGGGCGGCTCCGGCCGCCCGTACCTGGTCGAGGGCGTCGGCGAGGACTTCTGGCCCACCGCCTACGACCGGAACGTCACCGACCGGATCGTCGCGGTCTCCGACAAGGACTCCTTCCAGATGACCCGCCGCCTCGCCAAGGAGGAGGGCCTGCTCGTCGGCGGCTCCTGCGGCATGGCCGTGGTCGCAGCCCTGGAGGTCGCCAGGGAGCTCGGCCCCGACGACGTCGTCGTCGTCCTCCTGCCGGACTCCGGCCGCGGCTACATGTCGAAGATCTTCAACGACGAGTGGATGGCGGACTACGGCTTCCTGGAGTCCACCGCCACCGCCACCGTCGCCGACGTCCTGCGCCACAAGTCGGGCGGCCTGCCCTCCCTCGTCCACATGCACCCGGACGAGACCGTCGGCCAGGCCATCGAGGTGCTGCGCGAGTACGGCGTCTCCCAGATGCCCATCGTGAAGCCGGGCGCCGGCCACCCCGACGTGATGGCCGCCGAGGTCATCGGCTCGGTCGTCGAGCGGGAGCTCCTGGACCACCTCTTCACCCACAAGGCGCAGCTGGAGGACCCGCTGGAGGGCCACATGTCCGCCCCGCTGCCGCAGGTCGGCTCCGGCGAGCCGGTCGCCGACCTGATGTCGGTCCTCGGCGACGCCGACGCCGCCATCGTCCTCGTCGAGGGCAAGCCGACCGGGGTCGTCAGCCGCCAGGACCTGCTCGCCTTCCTGGCCAACGGCGGCGCGAGGTAGCACCCGGCCGGGGGCGGCGGGGGCCCGCGCGGGCGTTCGCGCAAACGGTACGAGCACGTCACGTCCGCGCAGCACCCGCTTAACACGCCTCCGGCAGAGTGTTCCTCGTCGGCGTCACAGAACTTCCGGAGCGGCTCCCGGACCTCTGAAGACGCCGCGGACGCGGAGACCGGCCCTGACCCGGGCCCGTGTCCCCCGCGGGGACCGCCGTCGTCCCGCCCCCCAGCGATGGGGGTGCGGCGGTCCCCGCGCAATCCTCCTCCCGGCTCAGAGCTGGGTGATCGGCCGCATCGCCAGGCCCTCGGTGCCGGCCCAGCCGTTCACCCGCGCCGCGTCGTCGACGGACACCGTGTCGAGGCCGTCGGGCAGGTCGAAGACGAGCGTGCCGCGCAGCTCGGTGCCCTCGCCGGCGACCAGGGTGGCCGTGAAGCGGTCGGACTGGTCGTACACCGCCTCGCCGCCCTCGTCGTTGCCGAAGACGTACAGGCCCGCGTAGGCCTTCCCGCCGCCCTCGACGACCACCGGCTCGGAGTCCGGCTCCCCGAGCGTCTCGACGATCGGGGCGTCGTTCCCGGCCCTGAGCCGCAGGATCGGGGCCTCGTTGAGGACGCAGGGGGTCTTCGAGGCGTTGGTGACCGTCAGCAGGAAGCGGCGGGGGGTCTCCCCGGCCGCGTCCTGGAGCTCGACGGCGGTGTTCAGCCCGTCGGCCTCGCAGTCCGCGTACTCCGTGCCGTTTCCGCCACCCGTCTCGCCGCTGTCCCCGGTCCCGGTGGCCGACGGTCCGGCGGTGCCGGTCCCGGAGTCACCGGTGGGCGCGGCGGTCGCGGGCGCGGTGGACGCCGGCGCCCGGCCGGCGGACGCGGAGCCCGAGGGGGACGCGGCCGAGGGGGCCGAGGCGGTCGGCGACGCGGCGGCGCCGGTGTCACCGTCGGACTCCTGGCAGGCGGTGGTCGTCAGCAGCGCCGCGACCACGGCCGCGCCCAGGACCGCTCCGCGCAGGCGGCGGCGCGGTGCGCCGGCTCCGGCCGTCTTCGAGTTCATGCCGTTCCCTCTTCCCCCGTGACCGACCTCAAGTCGGCCTGTGTGCAAGCGACATGGCTATTCTTGCCAGCCGGGGGCGGGGCTCCACCGGCCTCCCGCGTTTGTTACAGCCCTCGGACGAAGCGGACGTCATGGCGTGACCATGGCACCCGGAAGGGGCCGCTCCCGTCCCGTCCGTACCGCCTCTGCATATCCTTATGCAGACAGGGTCAGGGATGAATGGATGAAGGGGGACGGCATGAGCGACAGCCCGGCCGGGCGGCTCCAGGCGCTCTTCGAGGGGCACCGGCTCACGCCCACGCAGCGGCGGATCGCCCACTGCATGGTCCGGCGGGCCGCCGACGCGCCCTTCCTCTCCAGCGTCGAGCTCGCGGAGCTGGCCGGAGTCAGCCAGCCCTCCGTGACCCGCTTCGCGGTCGCCCTCGGCTTCGACGGCTACCCCGCGCTCCGCCGCCACCTGCGCGAGGTCGCACCGCCCGAGAAGCCCGCCGGCGGGGAGGACGCCGGGCACAACGCGTACCAGCAGGCCGTCCTCGCCGAGATCGAGAACCTGCGCCACCTCGCCGGGCTCCTCGCCGACCCCGCGCCCGTGGAGCGCGCCGGGCGGCTCCTCGCCGGCTCGCGCCCGCTGCTCGTCCTCGGTCTGCGCGCCGCCTCCTCGCAGGCCCGGGGCTTCGCCTACTTCGCCGCCAAGGTGCACCCGGACGTCCGGCTGCTCGACGAGGGCGGCTCGATGCTCATGGACCGGATCGACGCGGCCGTACGTGCCGGGGCCACCGCGCTGCTCTGCTTCGCGCTGCCCCGGCACCCGCGCGAGGTCGTCGAGGTCCTGGAGTACGCGCGGGCGGCCGGTCTCCAGGTGGTGACCGTCGCCGAGTCCGCCTTCGCCCCCGTCGCCGCCCACTCCGACCTGCTCATCCCGGCCGCTGTCGGCACCGGGCTCGCCTTCGACACGGCCTGCGCGCCGATGCTCCTCGGCCGGGTCCTGCTGGAGGCCATGGCGGACGAGCTGCCGGACGCGCAGGCGCGTCTGGAGCAGTTCGACGCGAGGGCGGCGGAGCGGGGACTCTTCGTGGAGTGAGAGCCGGGGGGCTCCCGGCGGGGCGGGGGTCCCGGCGGGACCCGGGACCGGTCAGACCTCCAGCTCCGCCTCGATCTTCTTCAGCTGGTGGCGGGCCATCGCCAGGTTGGCCCGGTCCTTGGACAGCGCCAGGTAGAGGAAGAGGCCGTTGCTGCCGCGCGACTTGAGCAGCCGGATGAGGTGGTACTGGGTGCCGAGGGTGATCAGGATGTCCTCGATGTCCTCCTGGAGGCCCAGCATCTCCATCGTCCGGAGCTTGGCCCGCACCACGTCGGTGTTGCCCGCGGCGGCGACGGTGAGGTCGAGCTCCTTGCCGCCGCCGATGGTGCCGAGGGCCATGCCGCTGGTGTAGTCGACGAGGGCCGCGCCGACCGCGCCCTCGATCGTGAGCGCTTCCTTGAGGGCGCCTTCGGTGTTCGCCATGGTGTCCACTTCCTTCTGTTCGGGTTCGGTTTGCTTGCGGGGCCGGGTCAGCTGAGGTCCCTGCGCTCCAGCGCGCCGTCGACGAGGTCGCCTATGCGGGCGCTGGAGCGGCGGGCCTCCAGATGGAGCCGGCCCACGTTGATGCGGGGCTCGGCGAGCAGGGTGAGGACGGCGGAGCCGCCGGCCGCGTAGGTGGCGACGTAGCCGGTCTCGCCGCGGACGAGCAGTTCGCGGAAGCCGCCCTGGCCGGTGGACTCGGTCAGCCGCCGGCCGACGCCGAGCGCGGCGGCGGTCAGCGCGGCGACGCTCTCGGCGGCGCCGTCCACGGTGTCGTGGGCGAGCACGAGGCCGTCGGCGCTGGCCGCGAGCGCCCCGGTGAGCTGGGGCAGCCGGGCGCGCAGGCGTCTGAGCTCGCCGAGCACCTCGGCTTCGGCTGTCATCAACTGTCTCCTCTCGGCGCGCAGGCGCAGAGCACGCCTCATCACAGGTGTGCCTCCAGGGCGTCACGGAGCCGGCGCAGCAGGGCGATGTCGGGGTCGGAGACCGGGGGGACCGGTGACCACTCCGGGGACGGCGGTGGGGGGGTGGCGCCGGGGGCCGCGTCGAGCGGGGTCTCGACGAGGCCGGCGGCGGCGAGCCTGCGGACGTCGAGGAGGGTGTGGAAGGCGGGGCGGCCGAGGACCCGGGCCAGCTCGGCGGGGGTGCGGACACCGTCGGCGGCGGCGAGCAGGGCGCGGCGGCGGGCGCCGACGCCCTGGCCGGGGGCGGCCGGGCGGGGGACGACGGGGGCGGTGTCGACGGAGGCGTACGGCCAGACGGAGTCGAGGAGTTCGCGGCGGCGGAGGGTCTCGCGCTCGACGGCCTCGGCGGAGACCGGGCGGACGGTGCCGAACCAGTGGCCGACCCCGTACCGGAAGCGGGTGGGGCCGCTGGCGGGGGCGAGGGCGAAGAAGGCGGCGTCGAAGACGGCGCCGAGGTGGCATATCTCCAGTTCGCCGTCGCGCAGCCGGCCGCTGTCGACGAGGAAGCGGCCGACGGCCCGGTGGGCGCCGGCCCGGTCGACGGCCTCGTCCCAGTTCTCGCGGGGGAGCCGGCCGGCGGTGGTGAGCAGGACGTCCATGCCGGGGGCGGCGGGGCTCTCGGCGTGCACGACGTGCCCGTCGACGAGGTAGAGGGTGCCGTGGTCGCGCAGCAGGGCGCCGGTGGCCTTCTCCGCCGCGAGCCGGACGAGCATCGGGGAGACGCTCATCCGAGGACCAGTCTCTCGGCGAGGTCGCCGAGCCGGAGGCGGGCGAGGGCGAGGTTGCCGGTGTCGCGGTCGAGCCAGAGGTGGAGGAAGACGCTGCTGTCGAAGGAGGTCCGGACGAAGCGGAGGACGTGGTAGCCGGCCCGGGTGGTGAGGATCAGGTCCTCGACGGGTGGCTGGCCCTCGGCCCCTCCGGCGGCCTCCGGCTCGTCCCCGGGGGCGGTGAAGGAGTCGAACTCGGCGGCGGATCGGGCGAGTTCGGCGGTCTCGGCGGCGGTCGTCTCGTGGTCGCCGACCGGTGACTCGCCCGCGGTCCCGAGTGCGAGGCCGCTGTTCCAGTCGACCAGGGAGGCACCGCGAGCACCCGGCAGGGTCATGGCCTCCATCAGGCACTCGTCGATTCCGGGCACGCGGGTTCCCCTCCCGATTCGGCGTGCGAGCAACGGCAGTGACGGTGACGTTACTGAACGGCGCGGCCCCGGGAGGGGGTTCTGGCATTTTCCATCGGAACATGCCCAAGGGCGGCCTGAAGTGAACGACGATGGAGGGTGGACCCCCGGTTCAGTACCGGCTCGTGACCGCCCGGGCGATGTCGTCCAGGTCCTTCGCGAGCGCCTTGGCGACGGCCTTCGAGCCGATGCGGGCGAGGACGCGGGTGACGAATCCGGGCTTGCGGCCGTCCGCCGGGCCGCCGGAGAAGGTCATCCGGAGCACGCTCGCGTCCGGTCCCTCGGCGCGCAGGGAGAGCTCGGAGACGTAGTGCATGCCGTGCGAGTCGGCGACCGCCACGTACCGGTCGGGCGGCTCGCACTCGGTCACGGTCATCTCCTCCGTGGCCTCCTTGCCCAGCATCTTCCGGGTCTCGCGCCAGCGGGTGCCGACGCCGAAGCCGCCCTCCGTGAGGACCTCGACCCTCTGGACGCCGGAGAGCACCCGGGGCATCTCCGGCAGGTCGGTGATCGCCTCCCAGACGCGGCCCGGCGAGGCGGCGACCCGGCGCTCGACGACGACGGTTGTGGTGGTGGTCATGGTCTCCATCGAAGTGGTTGTGCCGCTTCTCCGCTACCGGACGAGCGCGTCCGCGTGCGCGCCGCCGGCCTCGGCGACGATCTCCTCCGTGGTCTGCGCGGGGCGGACGAGGGCGAAGGAGACCCCGCCGTCGCCGGTGACGGTGAAGCCGTGCACGGCGGGGCGGGGCAGGGAGTTGTAGGCGTAGTGGTGGGCGAAGGCGTAGGCGCCGGTGTCCGGGACGGCGACCACGTCGCCGGGGTGGAGCAGCGGCAGGGCGCGGCCGGCGGCGAGCAGGTCCCCGGCGAAGCAGGCGGGGCCCGCCACGTCCTGGACGGTGACCTCGCCGGACCGGGGGCGGCCCTCGGAGTCGTAGGCGAGGATCCGCAGCGGCCACGCCTCGGGGGCGTACACGGTCCGGGTGGCGAGCTGGACGCCCGCGTGGGTGACGGCGATCGGGCGTCCGCCGGAGGTCTTGGTGTACTCGACGCGGGTGAGGACCGTGCCGTGCTTGGCGAGCAGGGAGCGGCCGAACTCGGTGACCAGGCGGTAGCGGCCGTCGAGGAGGCCGGGGGCGGTGGCGGCGAGCAGCCGGGCGTACTCGGCGTAGGTGGGGGTCTCGTCGTCGGAGGAGAAGTTGACGGGGAGGCCGCCGCCGATGTCGAGGGTGTCGATCTGGGGGCGGCCCGCCTTGGCGTTGATCTCCTCGGCCAGCTCGTACGCGGTCCTGACGCCTTCGGCCATCAGGGTGAGGGGGATGCCCTGGGAGCCGGTGTGGGTGTGCAGCCGAGTGAGCCAGGGGCGGTCGAGGTACGCCTGGACGACGGCCTCGCGGGCGCCCTCGTCGCGCAGCGCGACGCCGAACTTGGAGGTGGCGGTGGCGGTGGAGAGGGCGCCGATCGTCCCGGCGCCGACCTGCGGGTTGACCCGGAGGCCGAGCGGCGAGGCGGTGGGGGCGGAGGCGACCAGGGCGTCGACGCGGGCGAGTTCCTGGAGGTTGTCGGCGTTGACGGCGATTCCGAGGGCCAGCGCCTCGCGGAGTTCGGCGGGCGTCTTGGCGGGCGAGTCGAGGACCGTACGGGACGGGGGCAGCCCGGCGGCGCGGGCGAGGGCCAGTTCGCCCGGGCTCGCCACCTCGGCGCCGATGCCCGCGTCGGCCAGCAGGCGCAGGACGGGGACGAGCGGGGCGGCCTTCACGGCGAAGGCGTGCAGCACCTCGGCGTCGGTGACGGCGGCGAAGGCGCTGGTCAGGGCAGCGGCGGAGGCGCGGATGCCGGCCGTGTCGAGGAGGGCGACGACGGGGGCGGCGCCGGGGGTGCGGAGTCCCGGGGCGGGGGCGGCGGCGGGAGCGAGGAGTCCTCGGGCGACGGCGGCTCGGACGGCGAGGTCACGGCGGTAGGAGGCCATGGGGCCCATCCTGGCGGGCGCGGCGCGAGCCGTCACCGGGGCGTGCGCGGGGGGCGCGCAGGGGGCGCTCCGAGGCGCGCGGCAGGCGGCGCGAGCCCCCGCGCGCCCGACGGGCCGCACCGCGCCCTGTTGACTACAACTATTCATCAGTCCAGGATGTGAATATCTGAACGACATCCGAGGAGGCACCCCCATGTCAGGACCCCGCCCCGTACGAGCCCCCCGCGGTACGGAACTGAGCGCCCTGGGATGGCAGCAGGAGGCCGCCCTCCGGATGCTCCAGAACAACCTCGACCCCGAGGTCGCCGAGCACCCCGACAAGCTCGTCGTCTACGGCGGCACCGGCAAGGCCGCCCGCGACTGGCGCTCCTTCGACGCCATGGTCCGCACCCTGCGCACCCTCAAGCAGGACGAGACCATGCTCGTCCAGTCCGGCCGCCCGGTCGGCGTCATGCAGACCCACGAGTGGGCCCCGCGCGTCCTCATCGCCAACTCCAACCTGGTCGGCGACTGGGCGAACTGGGAGGAGTTCCGGCGCCTGGAGCAGCTCGGCCTCACCATGTACGGCCAGATGACCGCCGGTTCCTGGATCTACATCGGCACCCAGGGCATCCTCCAGGGCACCTACGAGACCTTCGCCGCCGTCGCCGCCAAGAAGTTCGGCGGCACCCTGGCCGGCACCATCACCCTCACCGCCGGCCTCGGCGGCATGGGCGGCGCCCAGCCCCTCGCCGTCACGATGAACGACGGCGTCGCGATCTGTGTCGACGTCGACCCGCGCGCCATCGAGCGCCGCATCGAGCACCGCTACCTGGACGTCAAGGCCGACGACCTCGCCCACGCGCTCCGGCTCGCCGTCGAGGCGCGCGACGCCCGCCGCCCGCTCTCCATCGGCCTCCTCGGCAACGCCGCCGAACTGGTCCCGCAGATGCTCGCCGAGGGCGCCCCGATCGACATCGTCACCGACCAGACCTCGGCCCACGACCCGCTCTCCTACCTCCCCGTCGGCGTCGCCTTCGAGGACATGGCGGACGCGGCGGCCAAGGACCCGGCCGGTTTCACCGTCAAGGCCCGCGAGTCGATGGCCAGGCACGTCGAGGCCATGGTCGGCTTCATGGACGCGGGCGCCGAGGTCTTCGACTACGGCAACTCCATCCGCGGCGAGGCCCAGCTGGCCGGCTACGACCGCGCCTTCGCCTTCCCCGGCTTCGTCCCGGCGTACATCCGCCCGCTGTTCTGCGAGGGCAAGGGCCCCTTCCGCTGGGCCGCCCTCTCCGGCGAGGCCTCCGACATCCACAAGACGGACAAGGCGATCCTCGACCTCTTCCCGGAGAACGAGTCCCTGCACCGCTGGATCAAGATGGCCGGCGAGCGCGTCCACTTCCAGGGCCTCCCGGCCCGCATCTGCTGGCTCGGCCAGGGCGAGCGCGACAAGGCCGGCGCCATGTTCAACGACATGGTCGCCGACGGCACCCTCGCCGCCCCCCTCGCGATCGGCCGCGACCACCTCGACTGCGGCTCCGTCGCCTCCCCGTACCGCGAGACCGAGGCCATGCTCGACGGCTCCGACGCCATCGCCGACTGGCCGCTCCTCAACGCCATGGTCAACGTCGCCTCCGGCGCCTCCTGGGTCTCGATCCACCACGGCGGCGGCGTCGGCATGGGCCGCTCGATCCACGCCGGCCAGGTCTCGGTGGCCGACGGCACCGCGCTCGCCGGCGAGAAGATCCGCCGCGTGCTCACCAACGACCCCGGCATGGGCGTCATCCGCCACGTCGACGCCGGCTACGACATCGCCGAGCGCGTCGCCGACGAGAAGGGCGTCCGCGTCCCGATGCGTGAGGGCGACCAGGCGTGAGCACCACCTTCCACGCCATGTGGCGGTCGCTGCGGCCCCTCGGCCGCAGCGCCGCCTCGGGCGGCTACCGCCGATACGCCTGGACCGAGGCCGACGCCGACTGCCGGCTCTGGTTCCGGATGCAGGCCGAGGCCCGCCGCCTGGACGTCGAGACCGACCGCAACGGCAACCAGTGGGCCTGGCTCGGCGACCCCACCGCGGGCGACGCCGTCGTCACCGGCTCCCACCTGGACTCCGTGCCCGACGGCGGCGCCTTCGACGGCCCCCTCGGCGTCGTCTCCGCCTTCGCCGCCCTCGACGAACTCCGCTCCCGCGGCGCCTCCTTCAAGCGGCCCCTCGCCATCGTCAACTTCGGCGACGAGGAGGGCGCCCGCTTCGGCCTCGCCTGCGTCGGCTCCCGCCTCACCGCCGGCCGGCTGACCAAGGAGCAGGCGTACGAGCTCCGCGACGCGGACGGCATCACCCTCCCGCAGGCCATGGAGAAGGCCGGGTACGACCCCGAGCGGATCGGCCCCGACCCCGAGCGGCTCGCCCGCGTCGGCGCCTTCGTCGAGCTCCACGTCGAGCAGGGCCGGGCCCTCGACCTCTCCGGGGACGCCGTCGGCATCGCCTCCGCCATCTGGCCGCACGGCCGCTGGCGGTACGACTTCGCCGGCGAGGCCAACCACGCGGGCACCACCCGCCTGGTCGACCGCCGCGACCCCATGCTCACCTACGCCGAGACCGTCCTCGCCGCCCGCCGCGAGGCCGAACTCGCGGGAGCCGTCGCCACCTTCGGCAAGATCGCCGTCGAGCCCAACGGCGTCAACGCGATCCCGTCGCTGGTCCGCGGCTGGCTCGACGCCCGCGCCGCCGACCAGGGCTCCCTGGACGCCGTCGTCAGCGGCGTCGAGACCGCCGCCCGGGAGTACGCCGACCGGCACGGCATCGACCTCGCCGTCGTCCAGGAGTCGTACACCCCCGTCGTGGACTTCTCGCACGCCCTCCGCGACGAGCTGGGCCGCGTCCTCGGGGAGCGGACCCCCGTCCTCGGCACCGGCGCGGGACACGACGCGGGCATCCTGTCGGAATCGATCCCGACCGCCATGCTGTTCGTACGGAACCCCACCGGCGTCTCGCACTCCCCGGCCGAGCACGCGGCCGAGGACGACTGCGTCGCCGGGGTCCTCGCACTCGCCGACGTACTGGAGGAGCTGGCGTGCCGCTGACGACGTACTGGCTGGAGCACGCCTGGCTCGGCACCTACGCCGAGCCGGGCGTCGCCCTCGACGTGGCCGACGGGCGGATCTCCGCCGTACGGACGGGCGTGGACACCCCGCCGCCCGGCGCCGTCGTCCTGCGCGGCTTCACCGTCCCGGGCCTCGCCAACGCCCACAGCCACGCCTTCCACCGCGCCCTTCGCGGCACCGTCCAGGTCGGCAGCGGCACCTTCTGGACCTGGCGCGAAGTCATGTACGGCGTCGCCCAGCGGCTCACCCCGGACAGCTACTTCACGCTCGCCCGGGCCGTGTACGCCGAGATGGCGCTGGCCGGCGTCACCGCCGTCGGCGAGTTCCACTACCTCCACCACGCCCCCGGCGGCACCCCCTACGCCGACCCCAACGCCATGGGCGAGGCCCTGATCGCGGCGGCCCGGGAGGCCGGCATCCGCATCACCCTCCTCGACACCGCCTACCTCTCCGCCGGCTTCGGCGCCGCCCCCGAGCACCACCAGCTCCGCTTCTCCGACGGCACCGCCGAGCGGTGGGCCGAGCGGGCGAGCGCCCTGAAGGACCGGGACGGCGTACGGATCGGCGCGGCGATCCACTCCGTCCGGGCCGTCCCCGCCGACCAGCTGTCGACGGTCGCCCGCTGGGCCGAGGAGCGGCGGGCCCCGCTCCACGTCCACCTCTCCGAGCAGACCGCCGAGAACGAGGCGTGCCACGCCGCCCACGGCACCACCCCGACCCGGCTCCTCGCCGACCACGGCGTCCTCGGCCCGCGCACCACCGGCGTCCACAACACCCACATGACCGACGAGGACATCGCGCTCGTCGGCTCCACCTCCACCGGCACCTGCATGTGCCCGACGACCGAACGCGACCTCGCCGACGGCATCGGCCCCGCCGCCGCCCTCCAGAAGGCCGGCTCCCCGCTCTCCCTCGGCAGCGACAGCCACGCCGTGATCGACCTCCTGGAGGAGGCGCGCGCCATGGAGCTGAACGAGCGGCTGCGCACCCACATCCGGGGCCACTGGACCGCCGCCGCGCTGCTCCGCGCCGCCTCCGCCGACGGCCACGCGGCCCTCGGCTGGGCCGACGCCGGCGCCCTGGAGACCGGCGCCCTCGCCGACTTCACCACGATCGCCCTCGACTCGGTCCGCACGGCGGGACCGGTGCCGCGCCTGGCCCCCGAGACGGCCGTCTTCGCGGCGACGGCGGCCGACGTCCGCCACGTCGTCGTCGCCGGCCGCGCGATCGTCCGGGACGGGAGCCACGTCTCCGTACCGGACGTCCCCGGCGCCCTCGCGACGGCGATCGCCGCCCTCAGGGGCTGACGCACCCGACCCCCGCCCCTCCACCGGAGAGCACGCACATGACGACGACCGTCATCACGAACATCGGCAGCCTGGTCACCAACGACCCCGCCCTGGGAGAGGGCCCCCTCGGCCTGGTCCGGGACGCGGCCCTGGTCCTGGACGGCGACCGGGTCGCCTGGGCGGGCCCGGCGTCCCGGGCCCCGGACGCCGACGCCCGGGTCGACGCCGCGGGCCGCGCCGTCCTCCCCGGCTTCGTCGACTCCCACTCCCACCTCGTCTTCGCCGGCGACCGCACCGCCGAGTTCAACGCCCGCATGTCCGGACAGCCCTACAAGGCCGGCGGCATCCGCACCACGGTCGCCGCCACCCGGGCGGCGACCGACGCCGAGCTCTCGGCGAACGTGGCCCGCCTCCTGCGCGAGGCCCTGCGCCAGGGCACCACCACCTTCGAGACCAAGTCCGGCTACGGCCTGACCGTCGAGGACGAGGCCCGCGCGCTGCGCATCGCCGCCGAGCACACCGACGAGGTGACCTACCTCGGCGCCCACATCGTCTCCCCGGACTTCGCCGACGACCCGGCGGCCTACGTCGACCTGGTCACCGGACCGATGCTGGACGCCTGCGCCCCGTACGCCCGCTGGGTGGACGTCTTCTGCGAGAAGGGCGCCTTCGACGGCGACCAGGCCCGCGCGATCCTCACCGCCGGCAAGGCGAAGGGCCTCCAGCCCAGGATCCACGCCAACCAGCTCTCGTACGGCCCCGGCGTCCAGCTCGCGGTGGAGCTGGACGCGGCGAGCGCCGACCACTGCACCCACCTCACGGACGCCGACGTCGACGCGCTGGCCTCCGGGAACACGGTCGCGACGCTCCTCCCCGGCGCCGAGTTCTCCACCCGCGCCGAGTGGCCCGACGCCCGCCGCCTGCTCGACGCGGGCGTGACGGTGGCCCTCTCCACCGACTGCAACCCGGGCTCCTCCTTCACCTCCTCCGTCCCCTTCTGCGTCGCGCTCGCGGTACGGGACATGGGCATGACCCCCGACGAGGCGGTCTGGTCCGCCACCGCGGGCGGCGCGGCGGCCCTCCGCCGCACCGACGTCGGCCGCCTGACCCCCGGCGCCCGCGCCGACCTCACGCTCCTGGACGCCCCCTCCCACGTGCACCTCGCCTACCGCCCGGGCGTGCCGCTGGTCGCGGAGGTCTGGCGGAGGGGCGTCCGCGTCGCCTGACACCACGGCGGAAGCGGCCGACGGCCCTCCGCTCACTCACGGACGGTGTTGAGTACGGCTACTCATGTGGGCGTTTCCCGGCCGCCCGCATGATTCCCGCATGCGAATCCCACAGCGCCTCCCGAAGACCGTCACCGCCGCCGTCCTCGGCGCCCTGGCCCTCACCGCCTGCGGCACCCAGGGCACCTCGGGCGGGGCCGCGCCGGCCGCGGTCACGGCGGCGGTCCCGGCCGCGCCCGCGGCCGCGACCGCCACCCCCTCGCCCCGGATGATCTCGGGAGCCGCGCTGGAGAAGCACCCCGACCCGGTGGTGCGGAACCAGGCGATCGCCCTGCGCATCGCGAACACCTGCGCTCCGGACAGGGCGATGGAGCTGCCCCCGCTGCCGGAGGTCGACAAGGTCGCGGAGACGGTCGGACCGCCGCTGCGGACCCCGCCCCCGGAGCCCGTCCCGCTCCCCGAGGACCTCCCTGAGGACCTCCCCGAACCGCCCGGCCCCGTGGCCACCGTCTCGTTCGACGAGGTGCCCCTGACCGCCGCGGACCGGTGCGCCGCGGACGCGCACGCCGACCGCGTCCGCGCGGGCTTCGCCGGCGCGGCCCCGGCCGACGAGGCCGCCCTGCGCAAGACCCTGACCGGCCTCGACTACCTGCCCGAGCTCGTCCACCGCATGCCCGGCGACGGAGCCCTCCGGGTCCGGATCGACCTCCGCGACCTCTCCCCGGACGACAGCGCGGCCCTGGAGGTCACCCCCACCGCCGCCGGCGTCCGCGTCGAAGCCTTCGGCGCCCCCATCGCGGGCGGCCCGGACCTCACCGAGATCCGCCGCACGGCCACCCCCTGACCCTCACCCCGCCAGCGCCCGCACCAACTCCTCCGCCCGGCCCAGCGCGGCCGCCTCCGCCGGTGTCACGTGCGGGTCGGCGGCACGCAGGCGGCGGGCCTCCGGGAGGAGGAGGGGGCCGGGGGAGGCCGCCAGGAGGGCGCCGAGGCCGGCCCGGGCGCCCTCGGCGTACGGGGCGGGGGAGACGGCCACCTCCGCGAGCATCAGCGCCGACATGGCGCGGTCGAGGCCCGGCGCGCCCCCCTCCTCGGCCGTGGACCAGTCGATGACGACCGGGCCCCGGTCCTCGGTCAGCATCACGTTCCCGGGGTGCAGGTCCAGGTGGACCGGGCCGCCCGGCAGGGCGTGCAGACGGTCGAGCAGGCCGGCGATCAGCCGCCCGGCCGCCTCCGGCTCGTACGCCCCCGCCAGCAGCGCGTCCAGCAGCGAGGGCCCCCGCAGCCGCTCCATCACCAGATCGGGCCCGGCCGCCTCGCGCACCGCCGGGACCGGATAGCAGGCGTCCGCCAGGCGGGCCATCAGACCGGCCTCCCGGGTGGCGTCCCGGCCCTCCCGGTAGCGGCGCAGCACCCACGCCCCGTCGTCGCCGTGCTCGTACACGTCCGCCGAGCGTCCCCGCCCCACGAGTCCCCTGCCCACCGAAGCCCCCTCCGTGATCGAAACGCCGAGTATGCCTGCCGGGGAGGGGTTCGGCCCGGTACCGTCCTGTCCTGGCAGTGCCCAGGGGGATGACCGGGGGGTCGGCTAGGTGAGTGCGTGGCGTGTGCGGGTCGTGCGGCCGGGGGAACTGGGCGCGCGCGAGATCGAGGCGTGGCGGGAACTGAGGGCCAAGTCCGGCGCTCCCGCGAACCCGTTCATGGAACCGGAGTTCACCCTCGCCGTCGGCACCGTGCGGCCCCGCTCGCGGGTCGCGGTGTGGTGGGAGGACGGCGAGCCCGTCGGCTTCTTCCCCTACGAGAAGGGGCCGCTGGGACGCGGCCGCGCCATCGGCTTCGGCGTCTCCGACAGCCAGGGCGGCGTCTTCCGGCCCGGACTCCGGCCCGGCGCCCGGGCGCTGCTCCGCGCCTGCGGGCTCGTCTTCTGGGAGTACGACAACCTGGAGACCGGGCAGCCCGTCTTCGAGGGCGCCGCCGACGAGTCCTTCGCCTCGCCCGTCATCGACGTCGGCGAGGGGTACGCGGCCTACGAGGCGCTGCTGCGCGTCCAGTCGCCGAAGTTCCTCAGGACCACCCTCGCCAAGGACCGCAAGCTCGCCCGGCAGGCCGACGGCGAGGTGCGGTTCGTCTTCGACGAGCGCGACCCGGCCGCCCTGCGCACCCTCATGGCGTGGAAGTCCGCCCAGTACCGCCGCACCGGGCGCGGCGACCGCTTCGCACAGGAGTGGATCAGCGCCCTGGTCCGCCACCTCCACGAGCGGCGCACGCCCGGCTGCTCGGGCGTCCTGTCCGTGCTGTACGTGGGCGACCGCCCGATCGCCGCCCACTTCGGGCTGCGGTCCGCGACCGTCCTGTCGTGCTGGTTCCCCGCCTACGACCCCGAGTACGCCAAGTACTCCCCCGGCCTCGTCCTCCACCTCAGGATGGCGGCGGGCGCGGCGGAGGAGGGCATCGGGATGCTCGACCTCGGGCGGGGCGCCGCCGAGTACAAGGACTCCCTGAAGACCGGCGAGCTCACCGTGTACGAGGGCGCCGTCACCCGGCCCGACCCGCGCACCGCCCTGCACTGGCTGCGCCGCGAACCCGTCCGCGCCGCCCACGCCTACGTCCGGGCCCGCCCGGCCCTGGCGGCCCGCGCCCGCGAGGCGCTGAACACGGCGGCCCGCCTGCGCGGCGACCGCTGAAAGCCGGGGGCGTCGACAGCCGTGGGGGCATCGACAGCCGTGGGGAAGCACCGATAGCCGTGGGGAAGCACTGATAGCCGTGGGGAAGCACTGATAGCCGTGGGGAAGCACCGATGAAGCAGCAGCAGTCCGCCGTGTCCGGCCCGTCCGCGATCTCCGTCGCCGAGCTGGAGCTGGGCGCGGCCGGGCCCCGGCTCCGCCCCGCGCCCGGGGCGGACGAGCCCGTCCCCGGGGACGTCTACGCCCTCGTCCGCGTCGACGGCCGCCCCGCCGCCACCGTCCTCGGGCGGTACGAGGAGGGCGAGGACCCGGCCGAGGTGCTCGCCGCGCTCGCGGAGAAGCGGCTGATGGAGAGCGCCGCTCTCCATGCCGACGCCGAACGGCTCGCCGCACAGGAAGCGCCGCTCTCCATACCCGAGCCCCCGCCCGCGTCCCCGCTCACGTCCCCGCCCCGCGTCTCCGCGATCGTCGCCACCCGCGAGCGCGCCGGCTCCCTCGCCCGCGCCCTGGACTCGCTGCTCGCGCAGGACCACCCCGACCACGAGGTGATCGTGGTCGACAACGCCCCCCGCACCTCCGCCACCCACGACCTCGTCACCGGGAGGTACGCGGACCGCGTCCGGTACGTGCGGGAGGACCGGCCCGGGCTCGCCGCCGCCCACAACGCCGGGGTCGCCGCCGCCGAGGGCGAGATCCTGGCCTTCACGGACGACGACGTGATCGCCGACCCGCGCTGGCTGAGCGCGCTCGCCGCGCCCTTCGCCTCGGACCCCGGGCTCGGCTGCGTCACCGGCCTGATCCTGCCCGCCCGGCTGACCACCCCCGCCCAGATCCTCCTGGAGTCCCACGGCGGCTTCGCCAAGGGCTTCGCGCCCCGGCTGTACGACCCGGCCCGGCCGCCCGCCGACGAGCCGCTGTTCCCCTTCACGGCGGGCAGCTTCGGATCCGGCGCCAACATGGCCTTCCGGGCCTCCGCGCTCCGCCGCGCGGGCGGCTTCGACCCCGCCACCGGCACCGGCACCCCGGCGAAGGGCGGCGACGACCTGTACGCCTTCGTCGCCGTCCTCGCCGCCGGGCACCGGCTCCGCTACACGCCCGACGCCCTCGTCTGGCACCACCACCGCGAGACCTGGCAGGACCTCAGGAACCAGGCGTACGGCTACGGCGCCGGGCTCACCGCGTACCTCACCGCCACCCTGGTCCGCCGCCCAGCCCTGCTCCCCGCGCTCCTCGCCCGCGTCCCGCGCGGCCTCGCGCACGCCCGGACGATGACGGCCGAACGCGGCGGCTCCCAGGGCGGGGACGGGATCCCCGGCGAGCACGGCACCCACCACCACCCGTGGCCCGCCGCCCTCTCCCGCCTCGAACGGCGCGGGATGCTGTACGGCCCGGTGGGCTACCTCAAGGCGCGACTCTCCCAGGGAGCCTCCCGATGAACGGCGCCCCCGCGCACACCCGCATCCCGGTCCTCCTCTATCACCCCGTGATGGACGACCCGCCCGCCTGGATCGCGGAATTCACCGTCACTCCCCGCCAGTTCGCCTCGCATCTGGACGCGGTCACCGGCAGCGGCCGCACCCCGCTCACCGTCGGCGCGCTCGTCGGGCACCTCGCCGCCGGCACTCCGCTGCCGCCCCGGCCCGTGGTCCTCACCTTCGACGACGGCTTCGCCGACCTCGCGGGACCCACCGCCGAAGCGCTCGCCGCCCGGTCGCTGCCGGCCACCGCGTACCTCACCACCGGCGCCCTCGCCCCCGGCCGGCCCTGCCTCCTGCCGCCCGCGCCGATGATGACCCTGGCGCAGGCCCCCCGCCTGGAGGAGTACGGGATGGAGGTCGGCGGCCACACCGTCAGCCACCCCCAGCTCGACACCCTCCGGCCCGCCGCCCTCCGTGCCGAACTGTGCGACTCCAAGGCCGAACTGGAGGACGTCCTCGGCCACGAGGTCCGCCACCTCGCCTACCCGCACGGCTACAACAGCCCCGCCGTCCGCCGGGCCGCACGGGACGCCGGGTACGCCTCCGCCGTCGCCGTCCGGCACGCGCTCAGCTCCCGGACCGACGAACTCTTCCGGCTCGCCCGGCTCATCGTCCGCCGCGACCACACCGCCGCCGACGTCGAGGCGTGGATGGAGGGGCGGGGTGCCAGGACCGCCCCCTACCCCGACTCGCTGCCCACCGTCGGCTGGCGGCTCTACCGCAGAGCGAAAGCGCTGGTGAAGGGGCCGGAGTTCGCCGGCTGAGCGTCCGGCCGCACCGGCCGGACAAGCCGGACCAAGATCGACAAAGCCCGTGCGTGAGACGGGAGTTGTGTACCAGGACAGAACCGAAGTACGTTCCCTTGCTTCGTCAAAGGGACCAGGGGGGAGAGGGCCTCGTGCAGCAGAGAGGGCCGGACACGGACACCGAGGGCGGCGTCCCGGCACAGTCGAGCGGCCCGGACCTCGGGACGGGTACGGGAACGGACACGCCCGCGGACACGGAGCGCGGGGCGCCGGCGGACACGGAGCGCGGGTCCGCGGTGGACGCCGAGCACGGGTCCGCGGTGGACACCGAGCACGGGTCCGCGGTGGACACCGCGCGGGGAGCGGCGGTGGACACGGAGCGCGGGGCGCCGGCGGACGCCGAGCACGGGTCCGCTGTCGACGCCGAGCACCGGTCCGCGGCGGAGATCAAGTCCGCTGTCCCGCCCCGGCCCCCGGGCTCTCCCCGCTCCCTCCGGGACCGGTTCGGCTCGCCCGCCGCCCTCGCCCTCGCACCGCTCCTCGTCGCCACCGCGCTCTGGCTCTGGGCGCTGCCCCGCATCGACTTCCGGAACATCGACGAGTTCGGACTGCTCGACCGCTTCCCGATCGCCTTCTACGCGGCCCTCGCCGTCCTCACCCTGGGCTTCGTCCTCACCCTGCGCCGGGCCGGCACCTCGCCCGGCTGGCCCGCCGTCTACTGCGTGGCCATGCTGTTCGCCCTCAAGGCGCCTCCGGCGGTCCTCTACGAGACCGTCCGCTACGCCTGGGCGTCCAAGCACGACGCCATCATCAGCCGGCTGCTCGCGGAGGGAACGGTCCGTCCCGGCACCGACCTCTCCGGCGGCATGTCCGCCTACGACCAGTGGCCCGGCTTCTTCGCGCTCGACGCCGGCCTGGTCCGCGCCTTCGGCGTGGAGGCCGCGGCCTCCTTCACCAACTGGGCCCCGGTCGCCCTCGGGCTGCTCACCCTGCCGGTCCTCGTCCTCATCTACCGCACCTTCAGCGACGACTGGCGGCTGGTGTGGACCGCGATGTGGATCTTCCAGCTCGCGAACTGGGTCGGCCAGGACTACCTCTCCCCGCAGGGCTTCTCCTACCTGCTGTACCTCACCGTCCTCGCCGTCGTCGTCCGCCACTTCGTGCGGCCGGGCTCCGCCGGACCGCTGCGCGACCGGACCGTCCTCGACCCGGCCGCCACGGCGGTACCGCCCGCCACCTCCACCCGGCAGCGGGCGATCGCCGTCCTCCTCCTGGTCCCGGCCATCGCCGCCATCAACGCCTCCCACCAGCTCACCCCGCTGATGCTGTGCGTGACCCTCGCGGCCCTCTGCCTCACCCGCCGCTACCGCAACCTCGGGCTGCTCGCCACGGCCGGCGCGCTGATGCTCGCCTGGTACCTCACCATGGGCCGGGAGCTGTTCTTCACCACGCTCTCCACCCTGAGTGAGAAGCTGGGCAACCTGCTCGCCAACTCCCGGCCCGGATTCGCCGGCGACCCGACCGGCCCCGGACCCGAACTCGTCGGCAGCGCCAACGTCCTGATGGTCCTCGCGCTCGGGGGGCTCGCCGCCGCGGCCGTCCTGCTCCGCCGCCGGCTCGCCCGCAGCGCCCTGCCCCTGATCCTCGCCGCCGCGGCACCCGTGCCGCTGGTCCTGGTCAACGACTACGGCGGCGAGATGATCTTCCGGGTCTACCTCTTCGGCCTGCCCGGCTCCGCCTTCTTCGCCGCCGCCGCGCTGGTCCCCGCCGCCGGCGCCAAGAGCAGGGCCGCCCTCGGCGCCCGCAGGTTCGCGATCGTCGCCCTGCCGCTCGCCCTCGTCACGATGCTGGCGGGCTTCCTCCCCTCGTACTACGGCAAGGAGGGCATGCACTACGCCCAGCCGGGCGAGACCGCGCTCACCCGCCGGGCCTTCGACCAGGCCCCGGAAGGCGCGCTGGTCCTCGCCGCGACCGGGGCCTTCTCCGACGCGTACTACCGCTACGACCGCTACGACCGGTGGTTCTTCACCGAGCAGGAGGTCGACGAGAACCTCCGCATGCTGAAGGACCCGGCCGGCTACCTCGCCGGCGGCATCCCCGCGGGGGTGCCCGCCTACGTGATCCTCACGCCCACCCAGGCCGAGGCCGTCATCGGCGAGGGATACCTCCCGCCGGGCGGATTCGACACCCTGATCCGCTCCCTGAAGCGGTCCCCGCTCTTCGCGGTCGTGGAGGAGAGCCGGTACGGCATCGTCCTGCGCTACAAGCCCACGACGTCCTGACTCCGCACCCACCGCACCCGCGCCCGACTCCGAAGGAGCAGGAACGCCATGGCCCTCCCACGTCTCGTCCCGGACCGGCACAGAGCCGTCCTCGCCGCCTCCGGCTGGGTCGCGCTCGCCGCGACCGCGCTGCCCGGCGGCTCGCCCCTGCGCTGGCTCCCCGTCCTGCTCTTCGTCGGGCTCGCGCCGGGCGTGGCCCTGCTGACACCGCAGCCGGCCGGGCTGCGGCCGGGCGCCCGCCTGGAGCTGTTCGCACTGGCGGCGCCCCTCAGCCTGTCCCTCGCCACGCTCACCGCCACCGCTCTCTTCCTCGCCGACGCCTTCTCGGTCGCCGCCTTCCTCGGCGTCCTGGCGGCCTTCGTCACCGTCGCGGCCCTGCTGCCCGGCGTTCCGCTGCCCGCCGCCACCGACGGCGCCGACGAGCCGGAATCCGCCCCCGGGACGACCCGCTCCCCGTTCCGCTTCCGCAAACGCGAAGGCGGTGAGCAGGGGTGAGCGGGCGGACGGCCCGGGGCGGGGCGGCCGGCCGGCTCGCGGTGGCCCTGGCCGCCGTCGGCGCGCTGACCGCCGGCATCGGGGTCTGGGCCGCCCTCCGGGACGACGCCGACGAGCGCTGCCTGCCCGACGCCCGGCTCGTGGCGCCCTGCGGGGCCTGGTGGGGCGCGTACATCCCGTACGACGAGGACAGCTCGCTGACGAGGCCGGTGTACGCGTTCGAGAAGAAGATCGGCCGCAAGCTCGACCTGGTGTACACGTACCACGACATGTCGGGAAGCGAGGCGGACGGCCGGCTGCTCACCCCCGACGAGGTCGAACTCGGCCGCGAACGGCTGCTGATGCTCGCCTGGGAGTCCACCGTCTGGACCGAGAAGCACCACGAGAACTGGACCGAGAAGCAGCTCGGCTGGAAGAACATCGCCTCCGGCCGCCACGACAAGACGGTGATCGACCCGCAGGCCCTGCGCATCAAGGAGTACGGCAGGAAGGTCTTCCTCTCCTTCGACCAGGAGGCCGACTTCCGCATCCCGCAGGGCGCTGGCACCGCCGAGGAGTACGTGGCGGCCTACCGGCACCTCCACGACCGGTTCCGCGAGCTCGGGGTGACCAACGTGGTGTGGGTGTGGACCGTCTCCGGCTGGACCGACAACGCCGCCACCATGAAGGCCCTCTACCCGGGCGACGCCTACGTCGACTGGATCGGCATGGACCAGTACAACTACTACCTCTGCCACGAGTCGCCCCACTGGCTGGACTTCGAGGCCAGCCAGCGCCCCTCCTACGACTGGCTCCGCGAGAACATCGCCGACGACAAGCCGGTCATGCTCGCCGAGTTCGCCACCGCCCCCGACCCCGAGCGCCCCGAGCGCCAGCGGGACTGGTACGCGGGGATCCCGGGGGTCGCGCCGACCCTGCCCGAGGCCAAGGCGTACGTCCACTGGAACCGGGCCGTCCCCGGACCCGGCTGCGACCTCACCGTCGACTCCGGTGCGGCGCTCGACGGTTACCGGACGGCCGGGCAGGACGCGTACTTCAAGCAGCCCCTGCCGCGGCGCTGAGCCCGCTCAGGAGCGCAGTCCCCGGATCGCGTACACCGCCATCGTGACGCCGGACAGGCCGAGCAGCAGTGGGAGCGGGGCGGTGGCGAGGGACTGCTGGGCCGCCCAGCCGGCCCATATCAGCACCCACACCGCCCCGGCCGCGATCCGGCCGCCCGCGCCCAGCAGCCGCAGCAGCAGGGCCGCGAGCGCCAGGGACAGGCCCTGCGCCACCACCGGCGCCACCCAGGCCGCCGGGCCCGTGCCGAGGAGTTCCGCCGCCGGACCCGCGGCCGGCGGTGGGAGCAGGCCCACGAACGGCGGCGCGGTGTGCAGGGCGAGGAAGGTGACCAGCAGCACCGCGCACGCGTAGCCGCCGCGGAAGGCGCGCACGCCGACCGCCGCGCCCTGGAGGCCGACCAGCACCAGGCCGGCCAGCAGGGTCGGCGCCGGGAGCGCGGCGAGCAGGTCCCGGCCGGAGGGCCGGGCGGCGTCGAGCGGCGCGGCGAACGCCAGCGGCAGCCAGAAGGCGAGCACCGCGACCGCGAGCAGCGCCCACAGGAGGGCGGCGGGCGAGCGGTCCGGCCCGCCCGGGGGCCGCGTGCCGGGCGCCGGCTCGGGGCCGGGCGGCCGGGGCACGTACACGGGGATGCCGTACGCGGGCGTCACCGTGTCCTGGGCGGCGGTGGAGCGCAGATAGGCGTTCTGCCGCGCCCAGTTCGTCCGGTAGCCGTCGTCGTCCCCGGCGGCGGCGACCGGCGCTGCGGGGGCCTCGGGCGCCTTGCCCCTGAGGACCGCCCGCAGCCCCGGGACGCAGGCCACGGCCATCACGGTCATCCCGCCGAGCACCGCCATCCCGGCCCCGCTGATGCCGTACGGGCCGAGCAGCACGGCCGCGCTGCCGAGGACGAGCACGCACATGCCGCCCTGCACGAGGGCGAGCATGCCGGTGCGGCCCTGGACGCGGAGCACCCCGATGTACAGCTCCACCGCGACCCGGGGGAGGGCACCGGCGGCGAGCAGCCGCAGCACCGTCGAGCCGTTGTCGGTGTAGCCCTGGCCGAAGGGGGCCAGGATCAGCGGCGCGAAGAGGACGAGCACCAGGACGACCGGGACGAGCAGCAGCACCATCCGGCGCAGCGCGCCGCGGACGCCCTCGGCGAGTGAGTCGGGGCTGTGGGAGGCGTGCGCGGTCAGCGAGGAGGCCATGTTGATGGCCATGAACTCCATGGTGCCGCCGACGGTGTACGCCGTGTAGAAGAAGGCGTTGTGCGCGGAGTCGAAGCGGACCGCGACCATGACCGGCAGCAGGCTGATCATGAGGAGGCTGAAGAAGGCGCCCACCGCGTCCCCGGCGACGAAGCGCCCGATCTCGCGGTACGTGGGCGGCTCGCGGTCCTTGTCGGCGCGGGCCTGCTGGGGGATGAGCCGGCGGAAGACCAGCCAGGCCAGCGGGATCGTGGAGAACGCGATCGCCGCCGCCCAGGAGACGAAGACGCCGAGGACGGGCAGGGCGGCGGCGAGGACGACGAGCAGGACCAGCTTCCCGACGGAGAAGACGGCGTTGCCGACCGGCACCCAGAACGCCTTGCGCAGGCCGGTGAGGACCCCGTCCTGGAGACTGAGCAGCGCCCAGCCGACCGAGGAGAGGGTGAAGAAGATCCCGGCGGAGAGGGTGCCCAGCGGGGCGTACGAGGGTCCCCACCAGTCCAGGGTGAGCAGGAAGATCCCGGAGGCGGCGGCCACCACGACGCTGCTGAGGAGGTAGAGGCGCAGCACGAGCGGGCCGGTGGCGCGGCCGGCCCGGGGGACGTAGCGGACGACCGCGCCGGCGAGGGTGGTCGCCGTGATGGAGGCGAGCATCCGCTGGGCGGCGATGGCGGCGGAGCCCTGGCCGACGGCCTCCTCCGTGTAGTAGCGGGCGGCGACCAGCCAGAAGCCGAGGCCGAGGGCGGCCGAGACGCCGGTGGAGAGCATCAGGGCGTAGGCGTTGCGGAAGAGCGAGTCCTCCCCGGAGGAGTCCTCGCCGGCGGCCTTCGCCTCGGAGGCTCCGGCGCCGGGTGCCCCCGGGGCGTCCGGTTCGGCGCCCCGGGTCCGTACGGTGTCGGTCACCGGGCGCCGCCCGGGGCGGGCGAGGGCACGGCGGGGCGGGCGCCGGAGGCGCGCAGCGCGCCGAGCGCCTCGTCGGCGCGGCGCGGGTCGACGGGCAGGGCGTGCCGGGCGAACCAGGCGGCGGCGGCCGGGGCGGGGGAGGGGTCGGTGAAGGCCTCGCCCGCGTAGCCGTCGAGGGGCGGGTCGTAGAGGTAGCCGACGGTGATCCGGCGGCGGGCGAGCGCGGCGACGGCGGCGTCCCGGTCCTCGACCAGCAGCGGCGTCCGGAAGAGCGGCGGGACCTCGCCGTCGGCCGGCAGGCCCTGGGCGGAGTACTCGCTCGCGAGGAGGCGGGCGGTGCCGGCGCGGTGGGCGTCGAGGACGGTGTCCAGGGCGGCGAGCCGGTGGCGGACACGGCGCAGGCGGGCGGCTCCGGGGCGGAGCCGGTAGTCGTGCATGTCGACGCGGATCCAGGAGTGGAAGGGGTCGAGGGCGGGCGCCCCGCCGAGGGCCCGGGTCAGCTCCTCGGGGCGCAACGGCATGCGGATGCCGGGCCGTTCGTGCAGTCCGGCGGCGCGCAGGGCGGCGTGCGCGGGGCGGGCGAGGCGCAGCCCGCGGGCGGTGGACTCGGCGTACGGGCGTGCCAGGTAGGCGAGTTCCTTGGTGAGCCGGGCGGGGCGGAGCATCGCGTCCCGCTCGGCGGCGAGTCCGTCGCGCAGCCGCGGGTCGGCGACGGCGAGGAAGCCGCCGGTCTTGGCGCCGGTGTGCTTGGAGAGGCTGAAGACGGAGGCGTCGCCCCAGGCGCCGACCGGGCGGCCGCCGACGGTGGTGCCGATGGCGTGGGCGGCGTCCTCCAGGAGCGGGATGCCGAGCCGGTCGCAGCGGGCGCGCAGTTCGGGGGCGGGGTCGGGGTTGCCGTACAGGTTGGTGGTGAGGACGGCGGAGAGCCCGGACCAGACGGAGTCGGGGACGGCCGCCGGGTCGAGCGAGCCGTCGCGCGGGTCGAGCGGCGCCTGGACGGGCCGGAGCCCGGCGGCGAGCACGACGAAGAAGATGACGTCGTCGTTGACGGGTGACATGAGCACCCGGCCGCCGGGCGCGCACCAGCGGCGCAGCGCGAGGTAGAGGCCGAAGCGGCACGACGGCACGTAGAGGCACGCCCGGCCCCCCAGCCGGACGCGCATGCGTTCTTCCAGTTCCGCGTAAGCAGAAACCATGTGATTCCCCCCTGGATCCACGGGCTCAATGTCGCCCATTCCGGGCGGGGACGTCAACAACGTCCCGCCCGGCCGCCGTGGGCGCGCGGAAGGGCCCGTCCGGGTCGGTCGACCGTGAACGGGCCCTTTCCGTCGCTATCTTGGCGCTTCGCGGGGGGCGGCGGAGGTGGTTCCTCCAGAGAGGCGCGTCATTCCTCCAGCGTGAGCCCGCGGCGCAGCCGGGCGAGGGTGCGCGAGAGCAGCCGGGAGACGTGCATCTGGGAGATGCCGAGCTCGGCGCCGATCTCCGACTGGGTGAGTCCGGTGACGAACCGCAGGGACAGGATGAGCCGTTCGCGTTCGGGCAGCGAGGCGATCATCGGCTTGAGGGAGGCGACGTACTCGATGCCGGTCAGGCCGTGGTCCTCGTAGCCGAGCCGGTCGGCGAGGGTGGACTCGTTCTGTCCGTGGTCGTCGTCCTCGGTCTGGGCGTCGAGCGAGGCGGCCGTGTAGGCGTTGCTGGCGGCCATGCCCTCGACGACCTCGTCCTCGGTGCGCCCGAGTTCGGCGGCGAGTTCGGCGACGGTGGGCGCCCGGTCGAGGCGCTGGGAGAGGGCGTCGCCGGCCCGGGCCAGGTCGAGGCGGAGTTCCTGGAGCCGGCGGGGGACGTGCACGGACCAGGAGGTGTCGCGGAAGAAGCGCTTGATCTCGCCGATGATCGTCGGCATCGCGAAGGTGGGGAACTCCACGCCGCGGGCGAGTTCGAAGCGGTCGATGGCCTTGATGAGGCCGATCGTGCCGACCTGGACGATGTCCTCCATGGGCTCGCTGCGGCTGCCGAAGCGGGCGGCGGCGAAGCGGACCAGGGCCAGGTTGAGTTCGACGAGGGTGTTGCGGACGTACGCGTACTCGTGGGTGCCCTCCTCCAGCTCGGCGAGCCGGGCGAAGAGGTCCTTCGAGAGCGCGCGGGCGTCGGCCGGGGCGACCCGGTCGAGAGGGCCGTCGAGTGCCGGGGACGGAACGGGTGTGGGATCGGCGGGACGGGGAAGGGCTGGTGTCGACGGCGCGGTGGGGGTGCGCGGGACGTCGAGCCGGGGTGACATGGGTCTCCTCAGGGGGTGGGTGTCCGGGTGCGGTTTGCGGCGCCTCCAAGCCGGCTGGATCGGGTGTTGCCTACTAGCCCTACCTGCTCGGCGGCGATCGTTGCAAGTGGCAATAATCCGTATTGGGTGGTTTTGTGGGGGGCTCGTGTGCGTCGGAAGGCGCTCCGCTAGTAGGGTTCTGCGCAGTCGATAGAGGAGGGGCCCGACCATGGACCGCCAGCACATCGGCAGCGCGCAGCCCGCGCGGCTGCGGGTCGAGGCCAGCGCTGTGGACGGCGGCGCGGAACTTCTCGCTCCGGTGGGTGAGCTCGATCACCACACCGCGGAACTGCTGCGCGAACCGCTCGATGCCGCCCTGGACGCCGGCCGCGTCCGGCTCGTCGTCGACTGCTCGGGACTCGCGTTCTGCGACTCGACCGGACTCAACGTGCTCCTCGGGGCGCGGCTGCGGGCCGAGGCGGCCGGCGGCGGGGTCCATCTGGTGGCCATGCGGCCCGCCGTGGCCCGGGTCTTCCAGATCACCGGCGCGGAGGCGGTCTTCACCGTGCACGACACCCTCGCCACCGCCCTCCCCGGCTCCGGCTGACCCCCGCCGGAGCCCTCGCGCCGCCCCCTTTTACGCCCCTGCCCCTGCTGTCTCGTCGACCGGTGAGGTGAAGTGCTGATGGACCAGGCTTCCGACGTGCGGACGCTCGCACTCGGCGAGACCAGCGGCACCGTCCCGCTCGCCCGTGACTTCACCCGCGGCGCGCTGACCGAGTGGGGCTGGCTGCCGGCCGCCTCGGCCGACCGGCGGGCCGCCGCCGAGGACGTCCTGCTCGTCGTCTCCGAACTCGTCACCAACGCCTGCCTGCACGCCGAGGGTCCCGAGCGGCTCCGGGTGGTCCGCCTCGCCGACACCGTCCGCCTGGAGGTCACCGACCGGGGCGCCGGCCAGCCCGCGCCCCGCACCCCGCACCGGTCCGGACGCCCCGGCGGACACGGCATGTTCATCGTGCAGCGGCTCTGCCTCGACTGGGGCATCCAGCGCGTGCCGGGCGCTCCCGGCAAGACGGTCTGGGCCGAACTGGCCGCTCCCGCCTGACAGTCGCCCGCCCCGCGCGACCGCCGCAGGACTTTCACCTTTGTGTCCCAGGATGCCCCGTCCTTTAGGGCGGGGAGGAATGGGTCCTTGGCGCGGAGCGCCGGAGTTCTCTCCGCAGTTGTTCTGACCTGCACTCTCTTCCGTTGTCAGTGGCGGGCGTTAGGTTGCGGATCGTGAGGATGACAGCGGTAGCCGAGACGGTGGCCGGGCACGCCCGGTACACCTACCGGCTGCGCCTGTCGTCCACCGCCCGTACAGCTCTGGTAGCGGAGTGGGGGCGGTGCCGGTGGGTGTGGAACGAGTGCGTGGCGATGTCCCGAAGGGTCCACAAGCACAACAGAGCAACCGGCGAGGAGAAGATCACGTGCGGTCCGGCACAGCTCGACAAGATGCTGACCGAAGCCCGCCGGTCGATGGCGTGGCTGCGGGAGGGTACTTCGGTTACTCAGCAGCAGATCATCCGGGACTTCGGCAAGTCCCGGGCGAAGGCGTTGAAGGACGTGAAGGCGCGGCTGCCGACGCGGCAGAGGGCCGGAATGCCCCGGATCAAGCGGAAGCGGGACGCGCTGCCGTCGCTGAACTACACCCAGCGGGGTTTCCGGATCAAGGACGGCCGCCTCCACCTGGCCGGCGGGATCGTGCTGACGGTGGTGTGGTCGCGAGATCTGCCGTCCGACCCGTCGAGCGTGCGCGTGTACCGGGACAGCCTCGGCCACTGGTACGCGTCGTTCGTCGTCCCCACGGTGACCGAGACCCTGCCGTCGACCGGCAAGGCGATCGGCATTGACTGGGGTGTGAAGGAGACCGCGACCACCACGTCCGACGACCACGACCTGGCCCACGCCGAGCACGGCAAGACGGCCGCCGCGAAGCTCGCGCACTACCAGCGGATGATGGCCCGGCGTCGCACCCCGAAGAACAAGCCCGACACCAAGGGCTATGGGAAGGCCCGCCGGGCGGCGGCGAAGGTGTCCAAGAAGATCGCTCGGCAGCGGCAGGACAACGGCCGCAAGTGGGCCAGGGCCGTCGTCCGCGACTTCGACCACCTCGCCGTGGAGGACTTCAAGCCGAAGTTCCTCGCGAAGACGACCATGGCCCGCAAGGCGGCCGACGCCGCGATCGGCGCCACCAAGACCGCGCTGGTCGAGATGGCCCGCAAGCACGGCAAGACCGTGCACCTGGTCCACCCCGCGCACACCACCATGGACTGCGCGCACTGCGGAGCGAGAGCCAAGCACCGCCTACCTCTTTCCGAGAGAACATATACGTGCACCGCGTGCGGAGCGGTGTCCCCCAGGGACAAGAACTCCGCCCGCGTGATGCTCGTCCGGGCTGGTCTCACCCCGGCTAGTGCTGATCTTGTAAGCGCTGCCCCCTGCTAGGGGTCAGCCGAAGTGAGCTAGGAATCCCCGTCCTTCCGGGCGGGGAGGATGTCAATCTTCTTCCCTCCGTGCGGCCCCAGGCGTACCTTGACGCCTAATCTGATGGCGCGTCAGGAAAAAGAGCGGTGAGGGGTCGCTGGTGTCCAGGAAGCCGAACCGGAGGAGGGCGGCCGCCGTGCTCACGGCCGCCGTCGCGGTCTGGGCGCCGGCCGGGCTGGCCGCCGCGCCCGCCGCCCACGCCGAGATCGTCGACGTGAGGTACGAGTGCGTCACCGAGATCGGCGACCGCGGAGCCGTCTCGCCCGTGGACATCACGGCCGAGCGGAAGGGCGACGCCTACGCGATCACCATGACCTTCGACAAGGGCGTCTCCGACAGCCCCGTCGAACTCCCCAAGGGCGTCATGACACCCCGCGCCGACCTCGTCCTCGGCGGCGCCGACCGGGGCACCGTCAAGGTCAAGGGTGCCCCCAACACCGCCGCCGTCCCCGCCTTCACCCCCATCAGGATCGGCACCCTCACCGGCACCTACACGCCGAAGCGCGAGGGCACCGTCACCTTCACCGCCGGAGTGCTCACCGTCCACGCCCTGGGGATGGACGCCGCCGTCTGCACCCCCGCGAACAAGCCGAAACCGTCGCTCACCCTGACCGTCACCGGCCTCCCGGGGAAGGAGACGCAGCCCCCCGACGACTCCGACGGCTCCAACGGCTCCAACGGGTCCGACGGCTCCGACGGCTCCGCGGAGTCCGCCGAGGAGGACGAGGCCGACGGACTGCCCGGCGGCGAACTGCCCCGGACCGGCGGCACCGTCACCACCGCCGCCCTCGCCACCCTCGGCGGCACCGTCCTCCTCGGCGGCGCCGGCGGACTCCTCTGGCTCACCCGCCGCCCCCGCCCGGCCCGCCCATGACCAGGACCCGGTACGCGCTCCTCGCCGCCGCCGTCCTCGGCACGCTCGGCGCCGCGCCACCCGCCACCTCCGCGTGGACCGCCGCGCCCGCCGCCGGACGGCCGTACGCCTATCTCGAAGGCCCCGCCGGCAGCGTCCTCCAGGACACCCTCTCCGTCACCAACCCCGGCCCGCGCCCGCTCACCGTCACCCTCACCGGCGAGGGCCCCGCCGCCGTCGCCTTCGCCGCCCGCACCGTCACCGTGCCCGCCCGCACCCGCGCCGACGTCCCCTTCGCCGTCACCGTCACCGCCGCCACCCCGCCCGGCGAGCACCGCGGCACCGTACGGGCCGCGGCCGGCGGCCGGCGGACCGCCGTCGACCTGCGGCTGAAGGTCAGCGGCCCCCGGCTCGCCGCCCTCACCGTCGAGGACGCCCGCGTCGACCGGGCCACCGGCACCCTCCACTACACCCTCGTCAACCGCGGCAGCACCGTCCTCGACCGGCCCCGCCTCGCCGTCCGCGCCGACGGCCTCCTCGGCACCGTCCTCGACCGGCCCGAGCGCGCCCTGCCGCTCAGCCTCCGCCCCGGCGAGCGCGCGGCCCGCACCGAACCCTGGCCCGACCGGCCGGCCCTCGACTCCGTCACCGTCCGGCTCACCGCCGCCGCGCCCGGAGCCGCCCCCGCCACCGCCGTCACCGGGGCCGTCCTCGCCACCGGGCCCGCCGTCGCCTCCGCCGCGGGGACGCTGCTCGCCGCCGCGGGCGGAGCCGCGTACGCGATCCGGCGCCGCACGAAGGGAGCCACCGCATGAGACCGGCCGCCGCCCCCGCCCGTACGGCCCCGACTCCCGCCCGTACGGCCCCGACCCGCGCCCGTACCGCACTGACCGCGCTGCTCACGGCCCTCTTCCTCGCCCTGCTCCCGGCCGTCGCCGCGACCGCCGCGTCCCCCTCCTCCGCGGCTGCCGGTGACCCGACCGTGGCCGTCTCGCGGAACGAGGCTCCCAAGGGGGGCGAGATCACCGTCAGCGGCACCGGCTGGAAGGCCGGCGCCCTGCTGATGGTCCTGCTCTGCGGCCAGGGCACCCCGGAGAAGGGGGTCGTCGGCGGCACCAACTCCTGCGCCAACACCGACGGCCGGGCCGCCACGGTCGACCCGCGCGGCGCCTTCAGCGTCAAACTGCCGGTCGCCGCCCCGCCCAAGCCCTGCCCCTGCGTCGTCCACGTCGCCGGAGTCACCGGACAGCAGGACGCCGTCGACGCCGCCCTCACCGTCTCCGGCCATCCCACGGCCCCGCTCCCGGACAGCGCGGGCGACGGACGTCTCGCCGTCCTCACCGCCGCCCGCCTCGACGGGTCGAGCGGGGTGCTGACCTGGTTCGGCGCGCCGCCCGGACGCACCCTCGTGCTCACCGTCGGCAACCTCGGCACCGCGCCCGTCCGCGACCCCGTCTTCCTCGTCGGCACCGCCCGCGGCGTCCTCGCCCCGAGTGACGAGGAGCACCAGTGGCGCGGCACCATCAAGCCCGGCCAGAAGGCGCGGATCGAGCTGGACGTCGAGCTCTCCGCCGGAGCCCACGGCGACTACCGGGTCTCCGTCTCCTACGGCGGGAAGGTCCTGGCCGAACAGCCCTGGAAGGTGGGCCGTCCCTGGGGCGTCGTCCTCTTCTGGGCCCTGCTCGCCGTGGTCGTGCCCGCCGCCCTCTTCCGGATCGGCATGGTCCTCGTCGACCGGGCCGGCGGCCGGAACCGCCACTCCGTCCCCGTCCCCGTACCGGCGGACGCGGACGGCCCCGTGACGACCGCGGTCCTGCCGTGGTTCCACCCGGACTCCGCACCGTCCGAGAACAGTCCGACGACGAAGGGACATTCGTGAGCACGCAACGGAGGACGATCGCGGCCGGGGTCGCGCTGATGCTCGGCGGCGCGGGGATCCTGCTGTCCGCCGCTCCCGCCCAGGCCGCGCAGATCTCGTTCAAGACGGAGTGCATCCCGCCGGCGATCTCCGGCCTGCCGCCGGTCCAGGGCACCACCACGGTGCTGGTCACCGCGCCCGCGACCGCCAAGGTCGGCGACACCGTCGAGGTCGTGTGGAAGACGGTGAAGCCGGCCTCCAAGAACCCCGACATGCTGGATCTGGCCGCGAACACCGTCAAGCCGACCGGCACCATGAAGATCGGCGGCGCCCAGAGCGGCACGGTCGCCATGGAGGGCCCCCGGCAGAACCCGCCGATCCCCAAGAACACCGACATGGTCCTGCCCGAGATGAAGGGCACCCTCAAGCTGACCAAGGCGGGCGACGTCACGCTGACGCCCGACGCGTACACGATCAACGTGTCCAAGCCGATGTCGACGAACACCACGTGCACGCCGAAGGAGCAGGTCCCCGTCGGCGCCACCATCAAGGTGAGCGCGGACGGAGGCGGCAACGGCGGCTCCGGCAACGGCGGCGGCTCGAACAACGGAGGCTCCGGCAACGGAGGATCCGACAACGGGGGCTCCGACAACGGGGGCTCCGGCGACGGCGGCTCCGACAACGGCGGCGGGAACGGCGGCGGCGGGGACGGCGGCCGGACCGACTTCCCGGGCAAGGAGGTCAAGGTGGCCTTCACCTGTACGTCCCCCGGCCCCGCCTCGATCAACTCCAAGGTCACCATCGGCGCGAAGAAGAACGGCGGCGCCTACGACCTCACGGTCAAGACGGCCAAGGGCGTCATGAACAGCCCGGCGCCCCTCCCCGCGAACGCCCTGACGCCCAGCATGGACATCAAGATCGGCGGGGACGACAGCGGCACCGTCAAGGTGACCGGCGCCTCCAACCCCACCGCGCTCAAGATGAACGACCCGGTGAGCCTCACCGACATGAAGGGCACCTACCGCCCCGGCGCCACCGGAAAGGCCACGCTCTCCCCGGGCGCGCTCACCATCTCGGTCGTCCTCGCCCCGGGCGCCGACCCGATCAAGATCCCCTGCACGGTGAAGGGCGCCGTCGAGGCGTCGCTCACCCTGGACACCGCCAAGCAGTCCGGCGGCACCTCCGGCTCCACCGACGACGGCGGCACGGACAACGGCGGCACGAACGCCAACGGCGACGGCGGCAGTGGTAACGGCAACGGAGGCAACGGCAACGGGGGCAACGGCTCCGGCGGCGGCGAGAACCTCGCCGAGACCGGTGCCGAGTCCGACGGCGCCCTGCGCGCCCTCGGCCTCGTCGCCGGCACCGTGATCCTGCTCGGCGGCGCGCTCTTCACCTTCACGCCGTGGCGCAGGCTGGCCCGGCGCGAGCGCTAGGACGCGCGAACGGGACGGCCCCGGCACACCGTGGGGTGTGCCGGGGCCGTCCCGCGTGTCACATGCGTCAGTGGACGCTGCCCATGAGGGACTGGACCTTCTTGCGGTACATGAAGACCGCGATGCCCGCGCCGACGGCCAGTGTCGCCTGGAGCGCGATGATCCCGGTGCCGTTGAGGTCCACCCCGGCCAGCGACAGCAGACCCGTGGTGCAGTCACCCGCGGTGACCGCGAGGAACCAGACGCCCATCATCTGGGAGGCGTACTTCTTCGGCGCCATCTTCGTGGTGACGGAGAGGCCGACGGGGGAGAGGCACAGCTCACCGATGGTCTGGATCATGTAGATCGAGACGAGCCACATCGGGGAGACCATCGTCCCGTCGCCCGCCATGCCCATCGGGACGACGAAGACGAAGAACGAGGCGCCGACCAGGACCAGACCCATCGCGAACTTCACGATGGTGTTCGGCTCCTGGTTCTTGCGGGCCAGCCAGAGCCAGAGCCACGCGAAGACCGGGGCCAGCGCCATCACGAACATCGGGTTGAGCGACTGGTACCAGGTGGCCGACGGGTCGAAGCCGAAGATCGAGCCGGTCTTGTCGTCGGCGAACAGCGACAGCGTCGAGCCGCCCTGGTCGTAGATCATCCAGAAGATGGCGGCGGCCACGAAGAACCAGATGTAGCCGTTCATCTTCGACTGCTCGGAACGGTCCAGGTCCTTGTCGCGCTTGATGCGGACCAGGACGGCGACCGGGATGATCAGACCGGCGAGGGTCAGCGGGACCAGGGCCCAGTTCAGGGTGAACAGGTCCAGGCCCACGACGACGCCGTAGAAGACGGCGGCGGCGACGACCACGAGCGCGACCTTGACCAGGATGCTCTTGCGCTCCTGGGCCGAGAGCGGGTTCGGGACCAGGCTGCTGGTGGGGCTCAGGCTCTTGGTGAAGGCCAGGAAGCAGGCGAGGCCGATGCCCATGCCGACGGCGGCGAGGGCGAAGCCGAGGTGCCAGTTGACCTTCTCGCCGACGGTGCCGACGACGAACGGCGCCACGAACGCGCCGAGGTTGATGCCCACGTAGAAGAGGGTGAAGCCACCGTCGCGGCGCGGGTCGTCCGGGCCGTCGTAGAGGTGGCCGACCATCGTGGAGATGTTGGCCTTGAGCAGACCCGAACCGGCGGCGACGAGCGCCAGACCGACGAAGAACATCGCCTGACCCGGCAGGGCCAGCGAAGCGTGACCGGCCATGATGACGAAGCCGGCGATCGTGACGGTCTTGCGCGCGCCCCAGACGCGGTCGCCGAACCAGCCGCCGGGCATGGCCATCAGGTAGACCATCGACACGTACACGGAGTAGATCGCCGTGGCCGTGGCCGCCGTCATGGCGAGACCGCCGCCCTGGCTGCCGGTGGCCGCGTCCGCGCCGCCGGAGACCAGGTACAGGACGAGGAGGGCCCTCATGCCGTAGTAGGAGAAGCGCTCCCACATCTCGGTGAAGAAGAGGGTGGCCAGGCCGCGGGGGTGGCCGAGGAACGTCTTCCCGGAACCAGAGGTTCCGTTCGAAGCCGTCGTCAGGCTGGACGCCATGTCGATCCTTGCTCTGTCGGGACGCGCGCCTCGTGAGCGTGATGCGCCCGGTGGGGGGTGGCCGGCACCGGCCGGGACGTGTGCGTCCCGCCCGGGATCCACGCCCCGCCGCGCGCCGTCGCGCCGCGGGACCCGGCCCACAGGTCGTTCGCCGTCTTCAAGGCTGGCAAGACCAACCCTGCGCAGAAAAGAGGACCTCGGCTGCCGAAGCAGGCCAAAGGTCCCCGTTTACCGCTACAGACGTCTCGCCACCATACGACACGACAGTGCCGGATATGGAAGGACTTGAGAGATGGATCACAGGTGACCATGGAACCAACAGGCGTCATTCCAAGGTGATGTCCAGATTACGCACCCTGCTTCGGAGGCGGTCCGAAGCGGGGGCGGGCGGCTCGCGATCCCGCCCCGGTGCGGCACCCGTGCGGACTACCATCACCCCATGACCCGTGTACTGCTCGCCGAGGACGACGCATCCATCTCGGAACCGCTGGCCCGCGCCCTGCGGAGAGAGGGGTACGAGGTCGAGGTCCGCGAGGACGGACCGAGCGCGCTCGACACCGGGCTCCAGGGCGGCGTCGACCTCGTCGTGCTCGACCTCGGCCTGCCCGGCATGGACGGCCTGGAGGTCGCCCGGCGGCTGCGCGCCGACGGGCACACGATCCCGATCCTGGTCCTCACCGCCCGCGCGGACGAGGTCGACACGGTCGTCGGGCTCGACGCGGGCGCCGACGACTACGTCACCAAGCCCTTCCGCCTCGCCGAACTCCTCGCCCGGGTCCGGGCCCTGCTCCGGCGCGGCGCCTCCGAGCCCGCCCCCGCGCCCGCCACGCACGGCGTCCGCATCGACGTCGAGTCGCACCGGGCCTGGATGGGCGAGGAGGAGCTCCAGCTCACGGCGAAGGAGTTCGACCTGCTGCGCGTCCTGGTCCGGGACGCGGGCCGGGTCGTCACCCGCGACCAGCTGATGCGCGAGGTCTGGGACACGACCTGGTGGTCCTCCACCAAGACCCTCGACATGCACATCTCCTGGCTCCGCAAGAAGCTCGGCGACGACGCGGCCAACCCCCGCTACATCGCCACGGTCCGAGGCGTCGGCTTCCGCTTCGAGAAGAGCTGACGGCCGGGGACGCCCCGCGCGGCGCCGCACCCGAGCTTCGCCCCGACCCGGGGCCGCCGCGCGGCAGAGGGCCCGACCCCGCGCCCCCAACCGGGGCCGCCGCGCGGCAGAGGATCCGCCCCCACCCCCGCACCCCGACCCGGGGCCGCCGCGCGGCAGAGGGCCCGCCCCCCACCCCCGTACCCCCGCCCGGGAGAGCACGTGCGCCGCCGTCTCATCACCTCCACCCTCGCCGTGGTCCTCGTCGTCATCGCCGTCTTCGGCGTCTCCCTCGTCCTCGTGGAGACCCGGACGATCACCAACAGCGCCCAGGAGAGCGTGGAGGCCGAGGCCCTGCGGATCGCGTCGATCGTCGACAGCCGGCTGATCGGCGGCGAGCCGGTCAATCCGGACATCCTGGCCGAACAGAGCGGCGCCAAGCGGTACGCGCTGATCGCCATCCCCGGCCGGCCCGCCATCGAGATCGGCACCCGCCCCGCCGGCAGCGTCATCCGGGGCGAGGCCGAGGGCGAGCGCGGGGAGACGGTGATCGTGGAGGAGCCCCGCTCCGCGATCACCTCCGAGGTCGGCAGCACCGCCCTGATCATCGTCGCCGTCGCCGGCCTCGCCGTCATCGCGGCCGTCCTCCTCGCCGTCCGCCAGGCGAACCGGCTCGCCTCCCCCCTCACCGACCTCGCCGAGACCGCCGAACGGCTCGGCTCGGGCGACCCCCGGCCCCGGCACAAGCGGTACGGGGTCCCCGAGCTGGACCGGGTCGCCGACGTGCTCGACGCCTCCGCCGAGCGGATCGCCCGCATGCTCACCGCCGAGCGCCGGCTCGCCGCCGACGCCTCCCACCAGCTCCGCACACCCCTCACCGCGCTCTCCATGCGCCTGGAGGAGGTCGCGCTCGCCGACGACCTGGACACGGTCAAGGAGGAGGCGACGATCGCGCTCACCCAGGTCGAGCGGCTCACCGACGTCGTCGAGCGGCTGCTCACCAACTCCCGTGACCCCCGCTCCGGCTCCGCCGTCGCCTTCGACATCGACGAGGTCGTCAAGCAGCAGATCGAGGAGTGGCGCCCCGCCTACCGCAGCGCGGGCCGCGCCATCGTCCACTCCGGCAAGCAGGGCATGCGGGCCATCGGCACCCCGGGCGCGGTCGCCCAGGTCCTCGCCGCGCTCATCGAGAACTCGCTCATGCACGGCGGCGGCACCGTCGCCCTGCGGACCCGCGTCATCGGCAACCAGTCGGTGATCGAGATCACCGACGAGGGCCCCGGCGTCCCCGCCGACCTCGGCGCGCGGATCTTCGAGCGGGCGGTCAGCGGCCGCAGCTCCACCGGCATCGGCCTCGCGGTCGCCCGGGACCTCGCCGAGGCGGACGGCGGCCGCCTGGAACTCCTCCAGCAGCAGCCGCCGGTCTTCGCGCTCTTCCTCAGCCGGGAGGCCCGCAGGGTCTCCGAGGAGAGGGAGCGCCCCGTGCGCTGAGCAGAGCCACGGGCGAGGGAAAGGGGCAGGTCAGACGTGGTCCGGCTGGCGGCGGCGGGCCTGTCGCGGCGCCACCGGCTCGGCCTCCTCCAGGAAGGATTCCGCCGTCTGCACGGCCTCCTTCGCCGGCAGCGCCCGGAAGACCCACGTGCGGTACGACCAGAAGCGGAACAGGGTCCCCACGCCGATGCCGAAGAACTTGAAGAAGTTGCTGGCCAGCGACGAGTTCCAGCCGAGGCCGTAGGTCGCCGCGTAGAGGATGCCGTTCTCGATGACCAGCCCGACCAGGCTGAACAGCAGGAAGAGCGACATCTCCTTGGTCCGGCCCGACTTGTCGCGGTCGCGGTACGTGAAGTAGCGGAACCCCACGTAGTTGAAGGCGATGGCCACGATCGTCGCGATCAGGCTGGCCCGCACCACCGGAAGCTCCGTGGTGTGCCGGACCAGGTTGAACACGGCCAGGTTGACCAGGACGCCGAGTCCGCCGACCACCCCGAACTTGGCGACCTCGCGGGCGAGGAGGGCGAGTCGCATGCGCAGCGCGCCGGGTTCGCTCATGGTGGGGCCGGTCCGTCCGTCGGGTGACGTCCGGGTGACGTCAACCCACTCATGCTAACCAGCCTCCCCTGTCACCCGCCCGGGTAGGCGGGAAAGCTGTGGAAAACCCATCACTGCCCCGTCACGCCTTGTGTCAATCCACAGCCGGAAACGTGTTCACGGATGGTGCGGATACCCTAAGAGAGTGACGTTCCCGGTAGTAGGCATGGTCGGCGGCGGTCAGCTCGCCCGTATGACCCACGAGGCGGGCATCCCCCTCGGCATCAAGTTCAAGATCCTCAGCGACACCCCGCAGGACTCGGCGGCGCAGGTGGCCGGCGAGGTCGTCATCGGCGACTACCGCGACCTGGACACGCTCCGCGCGTTCGCCCGCGGCTGCGACGTGATCACCTTCGACCACGAGCACGTGCCCACCGAGCACCTGCGGGCCCTGGAGGCCGACGGCATCCCCGTCCGCCCCGGCCCCGACGCGCTCGTGCACGCGCAGGACAAGGGGGTGATGCGGGCGAGGCTCGACCGGATCGGCGCGCCCAGCCCCCGGCACCGCATCGTGGCCGACCCGGCCGACGCGGTCGCCTTCGCGGAGGAGGCCGGCGGCTTCCCGATCATCCTCAAGACCGTGCGCGGCGGCTACGACGGCAAGGGCGTCTGGTTCGTCCGCACCGCCGACGACGCCCGCGACCCCTTCCTCGCCGGCGTGCCCGTGCTCGCCGAGGAGAAGGTCGACTTCGTCCGCGAGCTCGCGGCGAACATCGTCCGCTCCCCGCACGGCCAGGCCGTCGCGTACCCGGTGGTCGAGTCCCGCCAGGTCGACGGCGTCTGCGACACCGTCATCGCGCCCGCCCCCGACCTCGACGAGGAGCTGGCCGGACAGGCCCAGGAGCTGGCCCTGCGGATCGCCAAGGAGCTCGGTGTCGTCGGCCACCTCGCGGTGGAGCTCTTCCAGACCACCGACGGGCGGATCCTCGTCAACGAGCTGGCGATGCGCCCGCACAACTCCGGCCACTGGACCATGGACGGCGCGATCACCAGCCAGTTCGCCAACCACGTCCGCGCCGTCCTCGACCTGCCGCTCGGCGACCCCCGCCCGCGCGCGCCGTGGACCGTGATGTGCAACGTCCTCGGCGGCGACTACCCGGACATGTACCAGGGCTACCTCCACTGCATGGCCCGGGACCCGCAGCTCAAGATCCACATGTACGGCAAGGACGTGAAGCCCGGGCGTAAGGTCGGTCACGTCAACACCTACGGCGACGACCTGGACGAGGTGCTGGAGCGCGCCCGTCACGCCGCCGACTACCTGCGAGGGACGATCGTTGAGTAACGAGGCGAGCAACCCGCTCATCGGCATCGTGATGGGCTCCGACTCGGACTGGCCCGTCATGGAGGCCGCCGCCCAGGCGCTCGACGAGTTCGAGATCCCGTACGAGGTCGACGTCGTCTCCGCCCACCGGATGCCGCGCGAGATGATCGCGTACGGCGAGCAGGCGGCCGGCCGCGGCCTGAAGGCGATCATCGCGGGCGCCGGCGGCGCCGCCCACCTCCCGGGCATGCTCGCCTCCGTCACCCCGCTCCCCGTCGTCGGCGTCCCGGTGCCGCTGAAGTACCTGGACGGCATGGACTCGCTGCTCTCCATCGTGCAGATGCCGGCCGGCATCCCGGTCGCCACGGTCTCCGTCGCCGGCGCGCGCAACGCGGGCCTGCTCGCCGTCCGGATCCTCGCCGCCTCCGACCCCGCGCTCCAGACCCGCATGGAGGAGTTCCTCCAGGACCTCAACGCGCAGGCCACCGAGAAGGGCAAGCGGCTGCGCGCCAAGGTCGAGGGCACGGACTCCTTCGGGTTCGCCCGGTGAGCGCGGCCGAGCGGCTCGCCGAGGCACGCGCCCTCCTCGCGGAGGCCCCCGTCGTCGACGGGCACAACGACCTCCCGTGGGCGCTGCGCGAACAGTGCGGCTACGACCTCGACGCGCTCGACATCGCGGGCGACCGCTCGGCCTCCCTCCACACCGACCTCGCCCGGCTCCGCGCCGGCGGGGTCGGCGCCCAGTTCTGGTCCGTCTACGTGCCCGGCAGGTTCACCGGCGACCACGCGGTCAGCGCCACCCTGGAGCAGATCGACGCCGTCGACCGGCTGGTCGAGCGGTACGCGGCCGACCTGGCGCCCGCCCGGACCGCCGACGACGTCGTCAAGGCCCGCGAGGAGGGCCGGATCGCCTCCCTCAAGGGAGCCGAGGGCGGCCACTCCATCGACAACTCCCTCGCGACCCTGCGCGCCTTCGCCACCCTCGGCGTGCGGTACATGACCCTCACGCACAACGAGAACAACGACTGGGCCGACTCCGCCACCGACGAGCCCCGGCACGGCGGCCTCACCGCCTTCGGCCGCGCCGTCGTCCGCGAGATGAACCGCTGCGGCATGCTCGTCGACCTCTCGCACGTCGCCGCCACCACCATGCGCGACGCCCTCGACACCAGCACGGCGCCGGTGGTCTTCTCGCACTCCTCCTCCCGGGCGGTCTGCGACCACCCGAGGAACGTCCCGGACGACGTCCTGGAGCGCCTGCCTGCCAACGGCGGCGTGGCGATGGCGACCTTCGTGCCGAAGTTCATCCTCCCCGAGGCCGTCGAGTGGACCCTGCGCGCCGACGCCAACCTGCGCGCCCACGGCCTGCACCACCTCGACACCACCCCCGCGGCCAAGGCGATCCACGCCGCCTTCGCGGCGGAGCACCCCCGCCCGATCGCCACCGCCGCCACGGTCGCCGACCACCTCGACCACATGCGCGAGGTCGCCGGCATCGACCACGTCGGCATCGGCGGCGACTACGACGGCACCGCCTTCACCCCGGCCGGCCTCGACGACGTCGCCGGCTACCCCAACCTGATCGCGGAGCTCCTGCACCGCGGCTGGTCCCGCGCCGACCTGACCAAGCTGACCTGGTCGAACGCGCTCCGCGTGCTCGGTGACGCGGAGGCCGTCTCCCGCGACCTGACGGCCCGCACCCCCGCGTCCCACGCGACGATCACCCAGCTCGACGCCCCCGCCTGAGCTGCCGTCAGGAGCTGCCGCGAAAGCGGATGGTGCCCCGGTCGCGCTCCGGCCCCGCGTCGAACCGCGACCGGTCCACCACGGGCCGGGGCCGCGGACTGCGGGCCTGGAGCCTGATCGTCGCCCGCCCGGACAGCGCGGTACGCCACTCCCCGAGGCCGGGCCGGGAGCCGTACGGCCCGTCGGCCAGCTCCCACAGCCGCCGCACGGCGTCGAGGCGCCGCTCGTCCAGCACCCCCGGCAGCACGGCCAGCGGCCGCCCCGGCGACACGTACGGGTCCTGCGCGAGGACCCGGCCGAGCATGAGGGCCGCCTTGTAGCGGTCGCTGTCGACGCTCACCGTCCCGGGCGGGGCCTGGGGGTCGTGCCAGTCCGGGGTGTCGGCCTGCGCGAGGACCGGCTGGTGACCGGTGATCCGGATGCCGTCGCAGTCGATCAGATGGAGGGCGGGCTCCGGGTCGAGCGACCACAGCACGTTCGCCTGCGACAGGTCGCCGACCACCAGCCCCATCACGTGCAGCCGGTCCACCAGCTCCACCAGCACCACGGCCAGCGCCAGCCGCTCCTCCGGCGTGGGCTGCCGCAGCGTCCTGGTGGCCGCCTTCGGCGCCCGCAGGAGGAACTGGAGCTCGGTGAGCCGCCGGTCGCCCCTGGCCGTCGGCCACGTCATCGTGTCGGGCGCCCGGCGCATCAGGAAGCCGACGACCCGGCCCCCGTCCGTCACCCGGCACAGCGGCCAGGCCGCCTCCCGGTCGAGCCGCCGCCGCTCCTCCGCGGCGAGCCCGGTCCGCAGGGCGACGAGCGCGGCGAGCGCCGAGCCGTCCGCCTTGTGCGGCTCCAGGTACCGCTTGAAAAGCAGGTCCCCGGGTCCGCCGACCACGTGCACCTCGCCCTGGCCGCCCGCCGTGAGCTTCCCCGCGAGCGGCAGCGACGACTGCTCGACGTCGGCGCCGTCGTCCGCCGTCACGGCCGTCCCTCCCACAGCACGGCCGCGGTGCGGTCGTCGTCGTACGACTTCACCCGGTACTGGAACTGCCAGAGGAAGTCGGCCGGTTCGGGCGCGCCGCCGCCCCACGCGCCGGTGAGGAACGCCCGCATCTCCGGCTCCCCGGCCAGCGGCGAGGAGAAGCCGTCGGTGGAGACCACCAGGACGTCCCCCGGCAGGGTGTCGAGCAGCCGGGCCGAGACGCTGCGGGACATGGGCAGCGCGGCGGTCCGGGTGTCGATCACCCGGCCCTCGTCCTTCTCCTGGCCGCCCTCGCCGGGCGCCAGGTCCCACGATCCGTCGCGGAGCAGGGCGGTACCGCCGTCCCCGACGGTGAAGACACCCCGGGTGCGGACGGCCGGGTCGAGCGGTACGACCAGCACCCGGAGGGTGGTGGAGTACGTGACGGGAGCGAGCCCCCTCGGACCCGCCCGCTCGACCAGGTGGTCGCCGACGTGGGCGGCGGTCTGCCGGGCCAGATCGGCGAAGAGGTCCTCGCGCCCGGCGGCCAGCGTCTCGAACACCTCCTGGGCGCGGACGCCGAGCACCTGCAGGGCACGCTGACAGGCGTGCTGCGACCCGAGGTGCGAGAGCGGCTGCGAGCCGACGCCGTCCGCGACGGCCACCGCCAGCAGCTCACCGGAGCCCTTCTCGCCGAGGTGGGCGGTCATCACCGAGTCCTGCCGGGCCTCGCCGAGGTACCGGTGGGAGTCCCCGCGCACCGAGGCCGCCCGCAGGGTCAGCGCCCCGTGGGCCGCCCCGTCGAGGACGATGTCCGGCACGACGGCCGCGGCGAGCGTGTCGTCCGTCATCCGGGGCCGCCCCTGCGGCACCGGCGGATAGCTGGGCGCCCGCCGTCCGGCGTGAGCGGGCGACCCGAGCACCGCAACGGCGGGCGCGGGGGGTCCGGCGGGGGCGGGCGGGAGGGACGGGACCGGGGGAGCGGGGGGCGCGGGAGGAGCGGCGGGAGCAGCGGCGGGGGCCGCCGGTGCGGGCGGCGGCGGGGTGGCCGGGGGCCGGACCTCCACCGGTACGGCTTCCACCGGTACGGGCTCCACCGGTACGGGCTCAGCCTGAACGGGCTCCACCGGTGCGGGCACCTCCGGTACGGGCTCCACCTGGACGGGCTCCACCTGGACGGGCTCCGCCGGGGGTGCCGCAGGGGAGGGCGACGCCTCGGGCGGCGCGGTCCTGTCCAGGTGTCCGCGGGCCGGGGGCTCCCAGGGGCGCGGGGGCTCCCCGGCGGCCGGGGGCTCCGGCCGGCTCATGTGCTCCATCTCGGCGTCCTCAGAGCTTGTCGAGCGACACGGTCGCGAAGCCGGGCACGGTCTCCTCGACGACGAGCGAGAAGTCCGAGTTGCCGTCGGAGGCGATGGTGGTGGCGGACCGGACGATCGAGCGGGTCAGGCTGGAGGCGAACTCGCGCAGCGCGGCGGCCGGGGAGACGTTCTGGTCCTGCTGGATGAAGGCCCGGAAGTTCGCCACCTGCGCGATGGTGGACTCCTCGGCGTCACCGACGCCGAAGGCGATGATCTTCGGGCAGAAGCGGGACTCGGTCAGCTCCTTGTACGCCTGCGGCCAGTCGTCGTCCGTCGGGATGCCGTCGGACATGAAGAAGGCGACCGGCCGGTAGACCTCGTGCCCCTCCGCCTTCAGCGCGGCCACGTCCGTCTCGATGCAGCGCAGCAGCGTGCGGAAGGCGTTGCCGAAGGAGGTGAGGCCGCCCGCCGAGAGCGCCGGCACCTCGTCGATGTCGCTGAGGTCGGCCAGCGGCTGGAGCACCTGCGCGTCGGTGGAGAAGCCGATGAGGCTGAACCGGGTCTTGTCGGCGACCGTCGGGTTGGTGCTGATCTCGGTGTGGAGCTCCACCAGCGCCGTGTTGAGCGCGTCGACGCTGTCGCCGGTCATCGAGCCCGACTCGTCGCACAGCAGGTAGAACGGAAGAATCTGCATGGTTCGGTTCCCTCCGGTGGGGCGGTCGCGCGCCCCTCAGTAGGTGTAGAAGTAGATCTCGATGTCGGCGCGCCCGCCCGAGGCCCCGCCCTTCCAGAAGTCCCGGGTCGTGGTGCCCTTGAACATGTCCGGACGGGCCTTCGCCAGCTGTGAGTTGACCTCGCTCGCGTAGGTGCCGCCGGCGCCCGGGTCGGGGTGCCGGCCGAAGGTGAGGACGAACGCCGCCTGGCGGCCCGCGTACTTCGCGGTCACCTCGCGCAGCCGGTTCCGCATGGCGGTCCGGTCGCCCGGGGCCGCCGCGATCGACACCTTCACCGGGGTACGGACCACGGCGCGCGGCCCCTTGGGCTTCGCCGGCTTGCTCGCGCCCGGCTTCGGGCTCGCCGAGGCGCCGGGGCGGGCCTCCGCGGCCAGCGGGTCGCCCCGGTCGCCCATCGCCACGAGCGCGAGGACCAGGAGCATGTCCGCGAAGAGCCAGCCGGCCAGGTGCAGGGGGTTGAAGCGCGGCGCCCTCACCGCGGCCCGGCCCCGTCCCGGCCCTCGCGGCCCGGCGCGGCCGGCGGCAGCGCGGGCGGCGCCCCCGGCCCGGCCTCCCGGGCGGGCGGCACGCCGGCGCCGGAGCCGTCGGCCGGTTCCTGCCCGAGGCCCGGGCTCCCGGCCCGGCCGCCGGAGCGGCCCCCGTGGTCCGCGTCCCCGCTCTTGCCAAGGCTCAGCCCTCGGTCCCGGCTCCCGTCCCGGCGTCCGCGCTCCCGGCCGCCGCCCCCGCTTCCGCCCGCGTCGCCGGCCAGCGCCGCCGCCAGCGTGTCGGAGGCCCGTCCCAGCTGCTCCGCCACCCGCGTCAGCGCGTCCGCCTGGTCGGCCAGCCGGCCGAGCAGGGCCTGGGCGTCCGCGCGGTCCCGCGCGGCTCCCTCGACGACATCGGTGAGCCGTCCGAGCACCTGCCCGGACAGGTCGCCGGAGACCTCGATCCCGGTGGTGAACGAGCGCTGCGCCGCCGCGAGCGTCATGACGGAGTCCTCGACCCGGGTGCCGGCCTTCTCCAGGACGTCCCTGACCTCGCCGTTCGTCCCCCGCACGTCCTCCAGGGCCTGGCGCACCATGACCCCGCCGCCGCTCACCGCCGTCTCGATGCGCGCGGCGGCCGACTCCAGCGGCTTCACGGCGCCCTCCACGCCGGCCAGCCGCTCCTGGGCCCGGTCGAGGGAGTCGCCGACGCTGGTGGCGGCCTGCGCGAGCAGTCCCTGGGTCTTGGCGGCCCGGTCGCCGAGCTTGCCCAGGACCCCGGCGGACTTCGTCAGCTCCTCCGCGAACCGGACGGGGGAGGAGTGACGGTGGGCGTTGAGGCAGAGCTGCGCCCGGGTCAGCACCGGCACCATGCGCCGGATCAGCGCCTCCGTCCGCTGTTCGGCGGCCCGCTCCAGCCGGTCCGCCCGGCCCCGGCGCCAGCCGTGCACCACCGCGAGGACGAGCAGCAGGACGATCGCGCCGGTGGCGGTCCCGGCGACGTGCCCGAAGGTGAAGAAGCCGGTCAGGTGCCCTTCGAAGCCGGACTGCCACAGCTGGAGGAACGGCCGGGTGGCGGCCCTGGGATTCGCCCCGGTCAGCGCCCCGTACGCGCTCGACGCCTGGGTGAGCCCGTACCAGGTCAGTGCGAGCGGGACGAAGACGAGGCCGCCGAGCGCCGTCTCCAGCCAGCTCCAGGCGGGGTGGTCGCGCTGCGGCGGCCCGGCGTCGACGCTCTCCGGACGGGCGTACGCGGCCACCAGGTCGAGGTCGGTCCACGGGTCGAGCGGCCGGGAATCGGCGTCGGCGGCCCGCAGCGCCCGGCACAGCTCGGTCAACTCGGCCGCACGCGGAGCGAGTCGGGCCTCCTGGCTCAACTCCTCGATGTCCCGGGCCACTTTCAGACGATCCGTCGAGAAACCGACGGTCATGCCCACCCCCACGGCGCGACGAGAAAGAGGGGGTGCCGTACTCGGCGCCGTGCGCTCCCCAGCGCACCCGTCACGCCTGCCATCCCCCGGTTCGCAGCAGATCGTAGCCCACTCGCGGTTACAGTGTGGGTCGCTGAAGCTATGCGGCCAGGGGGAATTGACGTGGCATCAGACAGGCAGCGCGGGGTCATCCGGTTGAAGCCCAAGGCGCCGGGCGAGAGCCCTCGGCCGACCCTCCCGCCGGCTGCGGAGCGCACCGGGCGCGAGGCCCTGCTGACCAAGGCGACCCCCCTCGGCCTCGTCTCCGGCCGGGGCGTCCTCCAGGCCAACCTGAACTGGTCCGCCGCGTCCGGCGCCGACCTCGACCTCGGCTGCCTGGTCGAGCTCACCGACGGATCCACCCATGTCGTCCAGGCGCTCGGCAACTCCTTCGGCGCCCTCGACGCACCCCCGTACACGCTCCTCGACCAGGACGACAGGACCGGGGCCTCCTCGGACGGCGAGACGGTGCGGACGAACCTGGAGCACCGGGCGAAGATCCGCCGGATCGTCGTCTACACCTTCGTCTACGAGGGCGCGGTCGACTTCCGCAGTCTCGGCGCGACGGTCACGGTCACCGCCTCGTCGGGCGCCCTGCGCATCCTCCTCGACGACGCCCCGGCGGGGGCGACGGCCTGCGCGATCGCACAGATCACGGCCGGGACCGGCGGCATGGACGTGCGCCGCGAGGTCCGCTGGTTCACCGCCACGCAGTGGGAGAGCAACCAGCAGCTGATCGACCGGGCCTACGGCTTCGGCATCGAGTGGGTCTGGGCCACCAAGGACTGATCACGGCCCCTCACCCGAACGGCGCACTCCGGCGGGCCCCCGGCCGGGTGCCGCTGGCACGGTGGACGGTACTGCCCCGCCCCCTTGGCGGGGTAGTACTGCATCACCGAGTTCAGAAGTGTGAGTAGTGCCATGGCAGATCTAGACGACCATCCCCCCTTCTCTGCCGCCTCCGGCGCCGTCGGTGCGCTGGAACCCCCGGAGCCACCACCCCAGCCGCTCGACGAGACCGCCCGCGCCCGGGCGATCCTCGCCGCCCAGCCCGTCCTCGAAGGCCACACCGAACTCCCCGCGCTCCTCGACCCCGAGGACCTGCCGCCCGCCAGGGCCGCGGAGGCGGGCGCCCAGTTCTGGTCGCTGCACGTGGACTCCGACGACGGTGCCATCGGCACCCTGCGCAGGCTCGACACGATCCGCGCGCTCGTCGCCGCCTGCCCCGACGACCTGCGCCTGGCCCACTCCACCTCGGAGATGGCCCACGCCCGCAACTGCGGGCGGGTCGCCGCGCTCCTCGGACCGGTGGGCTGGACGGCCCTCGGCGGCTCCGCCGCCACGCTGCGGGCCTACCACGCCCTCGGCGTCCGGGCGGTGAACCTCACCCGCTTCGACCGCTTCGCCCGCGAGGCGGTCCGCGAGATGAACCGCATCGGCCTCGCCGTGGACCTCTCCGGAGCCGACCAGGACACGGTCCGCAAGGTCCTCGCCGTCACCCGGGCCCCCGCCCTGGTCACCCGGTGCGCCCCGGACGCCCTCCCGGACGACGTGCTGCGGCTCCTCGGCGAGAACGGCGCCGTCTGCATGGTCCCCGTCGGGGACGACGCCGCCGCCACCGCCGACCTCCTCGACCGGGTGCGCGACGGGGCCGGGCCGGCCTCCACCGGCCTGTCCCGCCTGACCGCCCCGGCGACCGGCTACGTCCCGCTCTTCGCTGAGCTGCTGCGGCGCGGCTGGCCGGCCCGGGATCTGGTCGGCCTGGCCCACGGCAACGCTACCCGGGCCCTGCGCGAGAGCGAGTTCCTGTCCCGTACGAACCGGATCAGGCCCGTCGCCGCCTGACCCTCGTCCGTACCGCGCGAAGAAGGGGCACCCCCTGCGAGGGGGTGCCCCTTCCGCACGTCGGGCTGCCGTCAGGCGCGCGGGCGGCCCATCGCACGGTAGGTCCAGCCGGCCGCCCGCCAGCGCGCGCCGTCCAGGGCGTTGCGCCCGTCGAGGACGACCGGGGAGGCGACGACCCCGGCCAGCTCCGCCGGGTCCAGCTCGCGGAACTCGCGCCACTCGGTCAGGTGCAGCACCACGTCGGCGCCCCGCACGGCCTCCAGCGCCGAGTCCGCGTAGCCGAGGGTCGGGAAGACCTTGCGGGCGTTCTCCATGCCCTTGGGGTCGTAGACCGTCACCTGGCCGCCCTGGAGGTGTATCTGGCCGGCCACGTTGAGCGCGGGGGAGTCGCGGACGTCGTCCGAGTCGGGCTTGAAGGTGGCGCCGAGGACGGCGACCCGGCGGCCCAGGAAGGAGTTCCCGCCGAGCGTCTCGCGGGCCATCTCGACCATCTGGCCGCGCCGCCGCATGTTGATGGAGTCGATCTCGCGGAGGAAGGTCAGCGCCTGGTCGGCGCCGAGCTCGCCCGCGCGGGCCATGAAGGCCCGGATGTCCTTGGGCAGGCAGCCGCCGCCGAAGCCGATGCCGGCCCGCAGGAACTTGTTGCCGATCCGCTCGTCGTGCCCGATCGCCTCGGCCAGCTTGGCGACGTCGCCGCCGGCCGCCTCGCAGACCTCGGCCATCGCGTTGATGAAGGAGATCTTGGTGGCGAGGAAGGAGTTCGCGGCCGTCTTCACCAGCTCGGAGGTGGGGAAGTCGGTGAGGACGAAGGGCGAGCCGTCGGCGACCGGCAGCGCGTACACCTCGCGGAGCAGCTTCTCGGCCCGACCGCCGTCGCCGCCGGGCACGCCGACGACGATCCGGTCCGGGTGCAGGGTGTCCTGGACGGCGAAGCCCTCGCGCAGGAACTCGGGGTTCCAGGCCAGGTCCACGCCCTCCGGCAGCACCCCGGCGAGCCGCTCGGCCGAGCCGACCGGCACGGTCGACTTGCCGACGACCAGCGCGCCCGCGCGCACGACGGCGGCGAGGGAGGTGAAGGCGGCGTCGACGTAGCTCATGTCACAGCCGTACTCGCCGTGCTTCTGCGGGGTGTTCACGCAGACGAAGTGGACGTCGCCGAAGGCGCCCACCTCCTCCCAGGAGGTGGTGAAGCGCAGCCGGCCGGTGGAGCCCTCGATCCCGGCGACGTGCTTCGCGAGCAGGTCCTCCAGACCGGGCTCGTACATCGGGACGCGGCCGGAGGCCAGCAGCTCGATCTTCTCCGGTACGACGTCGAGGCCGAGGACCTCGAAGCCCATCTCCGCCATGGCCGCGGCGTGGGTGGCACCGAGGTATCCGGTGCCGATCACGGTGATCTTCAGGGCCATGCGGAACTCCAGGGACGTCGGGCGAAAGTGCCTGACCGAGCATAGTCGGGCCCTGACAGCGCACCGGTTCACGCCCTACCCTTTGAGTTACTTAACGGTAGTTAGCAAGCGTGGGAGTGAGTGATCGTGGCGGGATCGGCTGAATTCGACCTGTACCGGACCTCCGAGGAGCACGAGATGCTCCGGGAGTCGGTGCGTGCGCTGGCGGAGGCGAAGATCGCTCCGTTCGCGGCGGCGGT
>NZ_JBIAMB010000032.1:0-71132 GCF_042873895.1 Streptomyces sp. NPDC004435
GGAGACGACGGCGGTGATCGGGGCGGCGGTGGCGAAGGTCTGCATGATGACTGCTCCTGCGAGGTCGTTGTCGTTTCTTGCTCCGTCGGTGTTTCTGACAAGAGAAAAGCTACGTTGCTTTCCAAGTCTCGACAACCCACTCGTTGCACTGGAGCAGCATCAGTGCAGGTCAGAGCAGATAATTCATTGCAATGAATTCAAGATTGACGCAACGGCATATGCCAGAGCATTGCAATGATGAGAGAGTGAACGCTCCGCGGGGCCGCCGCGGCCCCTGCGTGCGACCCCTGCGGCCCTCGGCACGGGACCCTGCGGCCCTCGGCGCGGGACCCCGGCCCGAAACGCGTCGGCCGGCACCCGGAAAGATCCGGATGCCGGCCGAAGGGCGCGAGCGGGAGCGCGTACGCGAGGCGGGGCTACGCGGCGACCGCCGCCGTCTGCGTCCGCACCGCCCCCATGCTCGCCGCGATGACGAGGGCGATGGCGAGACCGTCCGTCAGGGAGAGCGCCTGGTGCAGGACGAAGAAGCCCGCGGCCGCCGCGATGGCGGGCTCCAGGCTCATCAGGACGGCGAAGGTCGGGGCGGGCAGCCGGCGCAGGGCGAGCAGTTCGAGGGTGTACGGCAGCACCGAGGAGAGCAGGGCGATGCCGAGGCCCAGCGCGATCGTCGTCGGTACGAGCAGGGCGTCGCCCGCCTCCGCGATGCCGAACGGCAGGCTGAGGACCGCGCCGAACGCCATCGCGAGGGCCAGGCCGTCCGCCTGCGGGAAGCGGCGACCGGTGCGGGCGCTGAAGACGATGTACGCCGCCCACATGACGCCCGCCGCGAGCGCGAAGCCCGCGCCGAGCGGGTCGAGGCGGTCGAAGCCGCCGCCACCGAGCAGGGCGACGCCGCCGAGCGCGAGGCCGGCCCAGAGGAGGTTGACGAGCCTGCGGGAGGCGACGACGGAGAGGATCAGCGGGCCGAGCACCTCCAGGGTGACGGCGGCACCGAGCGGGATCCGGTCGACGGACTGGTAGAAGAGGATGTTCATCCCCGCCATGGCGACGCCGAAGGCGACGACCGTCCCCCAGTCGGCGCGGCTGTATCCGCGCACCTTGGGCCGGCAGACCAGCAGCAGCACGAGCGCGGCGAGCACGAGCCGCAGCGTGACGACGCCGAGCGCACCGGCCCGGGGCATCAGCAGCACGGCGATGGCCGAGCCGAACTGCACGGAGAGCCCACCGGCGACGACGAGCGCGACGGGCCCGAAGCGAGCGGAGCGGCCCGCCGCGGGGGGAACGGCCGAGGCGGGGCCCACCGAGGCCGGGCCCCCGGAAGCGGCACCGGCCGGGGCCGTGACCACTCCCGTCACCTCCGGAGCCGTCACCGCCGCCGCGGTCACCGCCGTCGCCGCGCCCGCCGCCTGGCTGTCCACGCCCACCACCACTCCTCCCCGGCCCGCACCGGAACCGGCCGCGCAAGTTCAATCCACTAAACCCTCAGTCCAGAGTAATGCACTTTCCCGCATTTCGAAGACCGAATTCCGTTTCCACGCTACGGAGTCGGGCGCGGCAGCGGAAATGCCGATCGGCCTGCGGTTATGCTCCAGAGACATGACCGTGAGCATCGAGTTGCGCCACCTCCGCTGCTTCCTCGCCATCGCCGAGGAGGAGAACCTCACCCGGGCCGCCGCCCGCCTCCACCTGACGCAGCCCGCCGTGTCCCGCACCCTCGCCGCCCTCGAACGGCACCTCGGCGCACGGCTGGTGGACCGCTCCACCCACCACCTCGCCCTCACCGCCGAGGGCCGTGCCTTCCGCGAACGGGCCGCCGCCGCCCTCGCCGCCTTCGACGCGGCCGTCGACCCCGCCCGGCTGCGCCACCGCCCGCTCCGCCTCGGCCACGCCTGGTCCGCCTTCGGCCCGTACACGACCCCGCTGCTGCGGCGCTGGCAGCGCGAGCACCCGGAGACCCCGCTCGAACTCCTCCGCGTCGACGACCGCACCGCCGGCCTCGCCCGGGGCCAGGTCGACGCGGCGCTGCTGCGCGGCGCCGTCGACGCGCCCGGCCTGGTCACCGCCGAGCTGACCACGGAACCCAGGGTCGCGGCCCTCCCCGCCGACAGCCCGCTCGCGGACCGCCCGGGCGACCTCACCCTCCTCGACCTCGCGGACCAGACGGTCGTCCTCAACACCGTCTCCGGCGCGACCGCCCTCACGCTGTGGCCGCTGCCCGCCCGCCCCACCAGCACGCTCACCGTCGCCAACACCGACGACTGGCTCGCCGCCATCGCCGCCGCGCGGGGCGTCGGCGTCTCCTCCGCGTCGACGGCCGCGCTCCACCCCCACCCCGGCGTCACCTACCGCCCGCTGCCGGACGCCCCGCCCCTCCCCGTCCTCCTCGCCTGGCGCGACGCGTTCCCGCACCCGGCCACCGGGGCCCTGGTCGCGATGGCCCGCGAGATCGTCAGCGGGGCCGGCTAGCGGTGCCGTCCCACTCCTCCCGCAGAATCCCGTACGTCACCGAGTCCCGCCACGCACCGCGGACGAACACGTGCCCCCGGATGCGGCCCTCCTCGACGGACCGGGGCTCGAAACCGAGGTGCTCGGTCACGGCCGGCGACCCGTAGACCCCGTGCACGGCCACCATGTCACCGACGCCCAACTCCCGCAGGGACAAACGGGATCCAGTACCGCGCGCGGAGAACTCCGAGTCCATCCCCCGAACCTACCCGGCACCCGGGCGCCTCAGCCCGCGCGCGGAGCGCCTTCGCTCCCGTCCAGCGCCTCCGCCAGGACCTCCGCGAGGTGGCGGCCCTTCCGGGCCGTCAGGTGGGCGATCTGGGTGCGGCAGGAGAAGCCGTCGGCCAGGAGCTCCGTGGTCGGCGGGGCCTCGCGGAGGGCCGGGAGGAGCTGGTCCTCCGCGCAGGCCAGGGAGACCTCCTCGTGGCCCGGCTCGAAGCCGAAGTTGCCCGCCAGGCCGCAGCAGCCGCCCGCCAGGTCGCCCGTCAGGCCCGCCCGGGCGCGGAGCCGGCGGTCCGCCGCGTCGCCCAGGACGGCGTGCTGGTGGCAGTGGGTCTGGCCCGTCACCTCGCGGTCGACGCGGGGCGGGGTCCAGTCGGGGGCCAGGCGCTCCAGCGCCTCGGCGAAGGTGAGGACCCGGGCCGCGAGACGGGCCGCCCTCGGGTCGTCGGGGAGCAGTTCGGGGAGGTCGGTGCGGAGCGCCGCCGCGCAGGAGGGTTCGAGGACGACCACCGGGCCGGGTCCCTCCCCCGCCTCCCGCTCCATCACGTCCAGCGTCCGCGCCATGACCCGCCGGGCCGCTCCCAGGCGGCCCGTCGACACGTACGTGAGGCCGCAGCACACCCTGCCCGGTGGCAGGGTCACGCCCAGGCCGGCCGCCTCCAGGACCCGGACCGCCGCGCGGCCCGCTTCCGGGGCCAGGTGGTCCGTGAAGGTGTCGGGCCACAGCGTGAGGGCCGGGGCGCGGACCGAGCCTCGGTCGGCGAACCAGTCGGTGAAGGTGCGGGGGGCCACCCGCGGCAGCGGGCGGGTGTCCGTGACGCCGGCGAGGCGGGCCGCGAGGGGGAGCCGGGTCATCGTGTTGAGGCGGCCGCCGAAGAGGTCGAGCCAGCGCGGGAGTCCGCCCATCGTCCAGTGCGCGCGCGGGCGGCGCAGGAGGCCGGTGAGGCCGGCGTAGTGGCGGTCCAGGAACTGGGCCTTGTGCGCGGCCATGTCGACGCCCACCGGGCAGTCGCTGCGGCAGCCCTTGCAGGAGAGGCAGAGGTCGAGCGCCTCGCGGACCTCCTCGGAGCGCCAGCCGTCGGTGACGATCTCGCCGAGCGCCATCTCGTGGAGGAGGCGGGCCCGGCCGCGGGTGGAGTGCTTCTCCTCGCCCGTCGCGCGGAACGACGGGCACATCACCGCGTCGCCCGTGCTCGGGCCCGCGACCCGGCACTTGGCGACGCCCACGCACCGCGCGGCCTCCCTGCCGACCCCCACCAGCGGCAGGCCCTCGAAGCGGAGGCCGGAGTCGAGGGGCTTCGGCCGGACGAGCATCCCCGGGTTGAGGCCGCCGTCCGGGTCCCAGAGGTCCTTCACCGCGCCGAAGAGGGCGACGAGTTCGTCCCCGTACATCCTCGGCAGGAGTTCCGCCCGCGCCTGTCCGTCGCCGTGTTCGCCGGAGAGGGAGCCGCCGTGGGCGACGACGAGGTCGGCCACGGCCTCGGAGAAGCGGCGGAAGTCGCGGACGCCCCTGCCCGTCCACAGGTCGAAGTCGATGCGGACGTGGACGCAGCCGTCGCCGAAGTGGCCGTACGGGGTCCCCCGCAGCCCGTGCCCGGCGAGCAGCGCCCGGAAGTCCCGCAGGTAGGCGCCGAGCCGGGCCGGCGGCACCGCGCAGTCCTCCCACCCCGGCCAGGCGTCCCCGCCGCCGGGCATCCGGGTGGCCGTGCCGGCGGCGTCCTCCCGGATCCGCCACAGCGCCCGCTGCCCGGCCGGGTCGCGGACGACGGCCGCGTCGACCGCGTCGGCCGCCCGCACCAGGGCGCGGGCCGCCGTCTCCCCGTCGACCTCGCAGAAGAGCCACGCCCCGCCCCGGGGCAGTCCGGTCGCCCCGCCGACGAGGTCCGCGGCCATGCCTTCGACGGTGAGCGGTCCGAGCGGGAGGAGTCCGGCCGCGGCGTCGGCGGCCGCGGTCTCGTCGGCGTACCCGAGGACGACGAGCACCGGCGCGGCGGGCAGCGGGACGAGCCGTACGGTCGCCTCCGTGACGACGCCCAGCGTGCCCTCGCTGCCGACGAAGGAGCGGACGACGTCCGTGCCCCGCTCGGGGAGCAGGGCGTCGAGGGCGTAGCCGGAGATGCGGCGGGGCAGGCCGGCGGGGTAGCCGGTGCGGAGGAGGGCGAGGTGGCGGCCGACGAGGTCGAGGAGTCCGGCGGGGGCTCCCCGCCCGTCGCTCCCGAGCGTCAACCGCTCGCCCCGGTAGGTCACCACATCCAGGGAGAGCACGTTGTCGGCGGTCGTGCCCCAGGCGACCGAGTGGGCGCCGCAGGCGTTGTTGCCGATCATGCCGCCGAGGGTGCAGCGGCTGTGGGTGGAGGGGTCGGGGCCGAAGGTGAGGCCGTACGGGCGGACGGCCTCCCGCAGCCGGCCGAGGACGAGGCCGGGCCGGACGACGGCGGTGCGGGCCTCGGGGTCGACGGAGACGATGCCGTCGAGGTGGCGTGTGAGGTCGAGCACGACGCCGGTGCCGGTGGCCTGGCCGCCGATGGAGGTGCCCGCGCCGCGCGGGACGACGGGGACGCCGCGGGCGCGGCAGACCGCCAGGGCGGCGGCGATGTCGTCGGCGTCCCGGGGGGCGACCGTTCCGGCAGGTACGCGGCGGTAGTTGGAGGCGTCCATGGTGACGAGCGCCCGGGCGGCGGCGGTGAAGTCGACCTCCCCGGCGACGGCGGCACGCAGGTCGGCGGCGAGTCCTTCGTCTGTTCCCACCACGCAAGGATGTCTCGCCTTTCGTCTCATCGGGCGGACATCCGGCGACCGGCGCCTTCCCGAACCGATACTCTCCGGCTCGTGGCCGATATCCAGATTCCCGCTGACATCAAGCCCGCAGACGGCCGTTTCGGCGCGGGCCCCTCCAAGGTGCGGACGGAGGCGCTGGACGCCCTGGCCGCCACCGGCACCTCTCTCCTGGGCACCTCCCACCGCCAGGCTCCGGTCAAGAACCTGGTCGGCGAGGTCCGTGCCGGCATCTCCGACCTCTTCTCGCTGCCCGAGGGCTACGAGGTGATCCTGGGCAACGGCGGATCGACCGCCTTCTGGGACGTCGCGACCCACGGTCTGATCGAGAACAAGTCCCAGCACCTCTCCTTCGGCGAGTTCTCCTCCAAGTTCGCGAAGGCCGCGAAGCTGGCCCCGTGGCTGGCCGAGCCGACCGTGATCTCCTCCGACCCGGGCAGCCACCCGGAGCCGGTGGCCGAGGCGGGCGTGGACGTCTACGCCTACACGCACAACGAGACCTCGACCGGTGTCGCCGCCCCGCTGAAGCGGGTCGCGGGCGCCGACGAGGGTGCGCTCGTGCTGGTCGACGCGACCTCGGGCGCGGGCGGTCTGCCGGTGGACATCACCGAGACGGACGTCTACTACTTCGCTCCGCAGAAGTCCTTCGCCGCCGACGGCGGCCTGTGGCTGGCGGCGTTCTCGCCGGCGGCGCTGGAGCGGGCGGCGCGTGTGCACGCGTCCGGGCGCCACGTCCCGGAGTTCTTCTCGCTGCCGACGGCGATCGACAACTCGCTGAAGAACCAGACGTACAACACCCCGGCGCTGTCGACCCTCTTCCTGCTGAACGAGCAGCTGAAGTGGATCAACGGCCAGGGCGGTCTGGACTGGGCCGTGGCCCGGACGAAGGAGTCCTCGGACGCGCTGTACACGTGGGCCGAGGAGTCCAAGTACGCGACGCCGTTCGTGACGGACCCGGCGAAGCGCTCGCAGGTCATCGGCACGATCGACTTCGCGGACGAGATCGACGCGGCGGCGGTGGCGAAGGTGCTGCGCGCGAACGGGATCGTGGACACGGAGCCGTACCGCAAGCTGGGCCGCAACCAGCTGCGGATCGCGATGTTCCCGGCGATCGACCCGGCGGACGTGCGGGCGCTGACGGCCTGCATCGACCACGTGATCGAGAAGCTCTGACCTCAGGGCTCGCCTTCGGGTGTACGGAAGGGCCCGCACCGGTCGTGACCGGTGCGGGCCCTTCCGTGTGTGCGCCCTTCCGCGTCGGCGGCTCTTCGTGTCAGCGGCTGAGGCGCTGGAAGCGGCGGACCGCGAGCGGCAGGAAGATCGCGGTGAGCACCAGCGGCCAGACGACGGCCATGAGCACGGCGTTCTGCTCGACCCAGGTGGCGCCGTCGGCGCCCGGGTTGCCGAAGAGTTCGCGGGTGGCGGCGACCGTGGAGGAGATGGGGTTCCAGGCCGCCACGGGCGCCAGCCAGTCCGGCATGAGCGAGGGCGCCACGTACACGCTGGAGATCATGGTGACGGGGAAGATCACGGCGTAGAGCGCGCCGGCCGACTCGGCGTTGGGGACGACGAGTCCGCACCACACGCCCACCCAGATGAGGCTGAAGCGCAGGAGCAGGAGGAGGCCGAAGCCGAAGAGGGTGCCGGGGACGCCGCCGTCGGAGCTCCAGCCGATGGCGAGGGCGGTGGCGGTGAGGATGGCGAGTTCGGCGGAGGCGACGATCAGGTCGGAGAGACCGCGGCCGGTGGTGACGGCCGAGGGGGCCATCGGCATGGAGCGGAACCGGTCCATGACGCCCTTGGCGGAGTCGTTGACGACGGCGGTGGCGGTGTTCATGAGGCCGAAGGTCATCGTCATGGCGAACATGCCGGGCATGAGGAAGTCCTTGTAGTCCCCGCCGCCGGGGACGCGCATGGCGCTGCCGAAGACGAAGCCGTAGAGCAGGACGGAGATGATGGGGAAGCCGAGCTGCCAGAGGATCGCGACGGGCTGGCTGCGGTAGTTGAGCAGGGTGCGGCGGACGAGGGTGAGGCAGTCGGTGACGGCCCAGTAGGCGCGGCCGCGGGGGGACGTGAGGCCGGGGGTCGCGGTGGTCATGCGGCGACGGCTCCTTCGGTGCTGTGGTCGCTCTGCGCGGTCTGTTCGTCCTGTTCGCCCGCTCCGCTCCGGCCGGCGTCCTGGCTGTCGTGACCGGTCAGGGTCAGGAAGACGTCGTCGAGGCTGGGGCGGCGCAGGCCGATGTCCTCGACGGGGATCCGCTCGTCCTGGAGGGTGCGGGCGACCTCGGTGAGGGCGGCGACGCGGTCGCTGACGGGGGCGTGGACGCGCCGTCCGGCCTCGTCGGCGGTCGGTTCGGCGGCGGACACCCGGGCGAGGATCTTGTGGGCGGCGGGGAGGTCGGCGGGGTCGGCGACGACGACCTCGACGCGGTCGCCGCCGACGCGGTTCTTGAGGCCGTCGGGGGTGTCGTCGGCGATGGCGCGGCCCCGGTCCATGACGGTGATGCGGGCGGCGAGCCGGTCCGCCTCCTCCAGGTACTGGGTGGTGAGGAGGACGGTGGTGCCCTCCGCGACGAGGTCCCGCACGGCGTCCCAGACCTCGCCCCGGCTGCGCGGGTCGAGCCCGGTGGTGGGCTCGTCGAGGAAGAGCACCTCGGGGGCGAGGATCAGGGAGGCCGCCAGGTCGAGGCGGCGGCGCATGCCTCCGCTGTACTGGCCGGCGCCCTTCTCGGCGGCGTCGGCGAGGCCGAAGCGGTCGAGGAGTTCGCCGGCGCGGCTGCGGGCGCGGCGGGGGTCGAGGTGGAAGAGCCGGCCGAAGAGTTCGAGGTTCTGGCGGCCGCTGAGGTTCTCGTCGACGGCGGCGTACTGGCCCGCCAGGCCGATCCGGGCGCGGACGGCGCGGGCGTCGCGGGCCACGTCGAGCCCGGCGACCTCGGCGCGGCCGCCGTCGGCCTTGAGGAGGGTGGCGAGGATGCGGACGGCGGTGGTCTTGCCGGCGCCGTTGGGTCCGAGGAGGCCGTGGACGGTGCCCCGGCGGACGGTGAGGTCGAAGCCGTCGAGCGCGTACGGCTCCGGGGCGGCGGATCCCTTGCGGGAGCCGGCTCCCTTGGCCTTGTACCGCTTGCGCAGGCCCTCGGCGAGGACCGGGTGTTCGTACATGACTGCCTCCACTCGCACGCGCTGGACGGCTCGCCCGGCGGCGCCGGACAGGCCCCGCACCGGCACCTGTCCCGGCACCGGAAAGCGAACTGAGTACACCGTACCCCATTACGGGTACGGTGTACTCAGTTTTAAAGTGAGGGCATGACGGACCAGACGAGCAGCAGCCTCGAACTCCTGTGGGGCACGGGCGAACGCCCCAGCCGGGGCCCCAAGCCGGGCCTCACCCTCGACCGGATCGTCGGGGCGGCGGTCGCGCTCGCGGACGCGGAAGGGCTGGACGCCGTGTCGATGCGGCGGGTCTCCGCCGAGCTCGGCGTGGGCACGATGTCGCTGTACCGGTACGTCCCCGGCAAGAACGAACTGCTCGACCTGATGCTCGACCGGGTGCAGGGCGAGGCCCTGCCGGACGGGCCCGTGGAACCGCCCGCGCACTGGCGCGAGGCCGTCGAGGCACTGGCCCGCGGCCACCTCGCCCTCTACCGGGCGCACCCCTGGCTGCTCAAGGTCAACGAGGCCCGCTCCCTGCTCGGCCCGAACACCCTGCGCGGCTTCGACCTCTGCCTGGCCGGGCTCACCGGCCCGCACGGCATGGGCCTGAGCGACCCCGAGACGGTGTCCGCCATCGTCACCGTGCAGAGCTTCGTCGCCGGCATCGCGCGGATGGAGTTCCAGACCGCGGAGGCGGCGAAGGAGACCGGCGTCAGCGACGAGGAGTTCTGGCGCGCCCAGACGCCGTACCTGGAACGGGCCATGGCCACCGGCGACTACCCGACCGTCGCCGCCCTCGCCGACGACACCTTCACCCGCGAGATCGACCAGTTCGCCTTCGGCCTGGAGCGGATCCTGGACGGCTTCGAGGTGCTGGTCAGCCGCGCCGCAGCAGGCGCTTGACCCCGAGGACGAGGACGGTGCCGCCGGCCAGCACCAGGAACCCCGTGGTCGCACTGCCCCGGGGCTCGCCGTCGGCGGGCGCGGGGCTCGGGGCGGTGGTGCCGGAACCGGGACCGGGGGTGGCCCCGTCCGGTGCTTCGGGGCGGGGGGCGTCCGGGCGGTCCACCCGGACCACGCGGCTCCGCTCGCCCTCGGATCCGAACATGAGGCCCGAGCCGTCGAGGGTGTACGTGACCGATTCCGCCTGCCCCTGGAAGGGGGCGCCCGGCGAGGTGCCGTCGCCCTCGATCCGGCCGTCCCTCCAGTCGTACTCGCGGGCGCTGAAGTAGCCGCGCAGCAGCAGCTTCCCGCCGTCGGGCGAGAAGGCGCCGTCGGTCACCCAGGGGACCTCGCCGACGCGGCGGAAGGTGTTGGTGCCGGAGGCCGAGAGGCGTTCGGGACCGGCGTAGAGGCCGCCGCCCTCCTCGTTCTTGCTGGCGATGTAGACGCGGCCGGTCTTCGGATGGACCATCAGCGCCTCGGCGTTGCGCGGACCGTCGGCGTACTTCACGACGTACTGCTTCGCCCGGACGGTCTGGTCCTTCAGGGTCTTCGGCTCGGGGAAGCGGTAGATCCAGACGTGGTCCCAGGAGCCGTCGAGGTTGTCGCCGATGTCGCCGACGTAGAGGTCGCCGTCCGGGCCGACGGAGATCGCCTCCATGTCGCGGGGGGTGCCGACGCCGGTCAGGGTGAGGGTCGCCACCGTCTTCCCGGTGCGGGAGTCGACGGCGAAGACGCGGGGCTCGTCCTGGTCGTTGTGCGTCCAGTAGATCCCGGGGTGGGCGCGGCTGGCGGCGAGGCCGCTGGACTCGGTGATCCGGGCGTCCTCGATCGTGAAGTCCCGGTCCGGTTCCTGCCCTTCGGCGAAGGCAGGGCCGGCCGGGAGCAGCGCCAGGGCGGCGGCCGCGCCGAGGGCGCACAGAGCAGATCGCATGGGACCAAGCGTGCCACGGCGCCGGGGGAACCCGCTTGACCTGCGCGGAGGCCGCTGCCATGGTCGCGCCCATGCCTTCCTTCCGCGCTCCCGACGGCACCCCGCTCGCGTACCACGCGTCCGGTTCCGGCGCTCCGCTGCTCTGCCTGCCCGGCGGCCCCCTCCAGGACTCCGCCTACCTCGGCGACCTGGGCGGTCTCGCCGCCCACCGGACGCTGATCCGGCTCGACCTGCGGGGCACGGGCGCGTCGGCGGTGCCGGAGGACCCGGCCTCGTACCGCTGCGACCGGCTGGTCGGGGACGTGGAGGCGCTGCGCGCGCACCTCGGGCTCGACACCGTCGACCTCCTCGGGCACTCGGCGGGCGCGAACCTGGCGGCGCTGTACCTGACGCGGCACCCCGAGCGGGTGGCCCGGCTGGTGCTCGTGACACCGGGCGCGGCGGCCGCCGGGATCGACACGGCGCCGGAGGAGCGGCTGGCGGCGGCGCGGCTGCGGGCCGGGCTGCCGTGGTTCGCGGAGGCGTACGCGGCGCTGGAGGACGTGACGGCGGGGCGCGGCACGGCCGAGTCCTTCGGGAAGGTCGCGCCGTTCTTCCACGGCACGTGGGACGCGGCGGCACGCGAGCGGCACGCGGCCTCGGACCGGGAGCGGAACGGGGCGGGGGCCGCGGTGTACGGCGGCGAGGGCGCCTACGACCCGGCGGCGACGCGCGCGGCCTTCGCGGAGTTCGGGCGGCCGGTGCTGGTCGTCGCCGGCGAGGGCGACGCGAACACGCCGCCGCCCACCGCGGAGGCGTACGCGAAGCTCTTCCCGTCCGCCGGCTTCGCGGTCCTCGCGGAGGGCGGGCACTTCCCGTGGCACGACGACGCGGAGTGGTTCGCGGCGACGGTCGCGGGCTTCCTGCGCTGAGGGGCCGGGGCGGCCGGGGGCCCGCGGCGGGGTGGCCGGGCCGGGGTGGCCGGGGTCACGTCGCCGGGGCGCGCGGGCTTCCGGAATGATGCGAGCATGCGTTTTCTGTTCGTCGGCGACAGCATGACCATCGGACGCGCCGGCGACTGGACCTGGCGGTACCGCATGTGGCGGCACCTGGAGCGGGTGCTGCCCGGCGGGTACGAGATCGTCGGACCCCGGGACGGGCTGTACGTCCCCGAGGGCGATCCGGACGACCCGGCGGCGCGCGCCGATCCGCAGGCGTACGCCGATCCCGGTTTCCCCGCCGCCGCCCGGCGGCACCTCGCGGGGTGGGGCGAGGGGTGGCTGCACATGGCGCCGGCGATCGGGGAGACCGTCGCCGCCACCCGCGCCGACGTGCTGCTGGTCTCGCTCGGCCTGATCGACCTCGGCTTCTACACCAACAGCGACCAGACCGAGACGAACGTCCGGGCGTTCCTGACCGCCGCCCGGGCCGCCCGGCCGGGCGTCCGGGCGGTGCTGCTGCCGGTGATCCCCAACATCCGGGCCGGCTACGACGCCGCCTTCGCCGCCGAGTGCGCCCGCTTCAACGAACTCCTGGCGAAGGCGGTCGCCGACCTCGACGCACCGGACTCGCCGCTGCTCCTCGCGACCGTCCCGGAGTCGTACGACCTCAAGGAGGACACGTACGACGGCACCCACCCCGGCCCGACCGGCGAGCACAAACTGGCCGCCGCCTTCGCCGACGCGATGCACCAGGCGTGGGGTCTCGGCGGGCCGTACACCCCCTAGGCCCTAGGTGGGTCAGGCCGCCCGGGTCATCCGGTTGGCGAAGGTGGAGAGGGTGTACGCGCCGATCCCGAGGACGACCTCCAGCGCGTTCTTCCGGGTGTGTCCGGCGGCCTCGAAGGCGGCCAGCTCCGCGTCCGACACCGCACCCGAGGAGGCGAGCACCTGAAGGGTGAACTTCCCTACGGCGTCGAGTCGTTCGGGATCGGGAGCGGGACCGAGCGCGGCGAGCTTCGCCTCGTGCATGTCGACGCAGAGGTGGCACTGGCTGCGGCGGGCGACGGCGAGGATCACGGTCTCGCGGGCGTGCGGGTCGAGGTCCGAGGACTCGAAGGCGGCGGAGAGCGCGAGGAAGCTGTCGAGGACCTGCGGCGCCTGGTCCTTGAGGAGTGCGGCGGCGTCGGCGATGCGGGCGGCGAGCGCGGCGTGCGGCAAGACGGTTCCCCCTTCTAGAATGGACAACATGGTTGACCACGTCGTCGGAGAAAACGTAAACCAGGTTGTCGATCTGAGCAAGGAAGTACCCCTCAACTCCCCCGCCTCCCCCGACTCCCCCGCCTTCGAGCTGCCCCTGCTGCTCCTCGGCGGCTTCCGCACCCTCATCGACCGGCTCCACGCCCGGCTCGCCGACGAGGGCCACCCCGACGTCCGCCCCGCCCACGGCTTCGCCATGCAGGCCATCGGCGCAGGGGGCCCCCGGGGCACCACCGCCAGCGAGATCGGCCGCCGGCTCGGCGTCTCCAAGCAGGCGGCCGGCAAGACCGTCGACCGGCTCCTCGCCCTCGGATACGCGGAACGCGCCGACGATCCCGCCGACGCGCGCCGCAAACTCGTCCGCCTCACCCCGCAGGGCCACGCCGTCCTCGCCCGCTCCGCGGCCGTCTTCGACGAGCTGCGGGCCGAGTGGAGCGCCGCCCTCGGCGCCGACCGCGTCCGCGCCCTGGAGACGGACCTGCGGAACGTCGTCCCCGCGGAGACGGCGTTCCGCCTCGACGCCACCAGCTGGCTCGGCACCCCTTAGGGCCCGCCTGTCGGGCGAACTCTCCTCGAACCGCCTTAGAACGTCTTGTTGTAGACGATCCCCGAGGGGTCCTTGCCGGCACCGATCGACGTCGCCACACGCCCCTTGAACGGGATCTTCCAGTCGCCCGTGCCCGCGTAGAAGTAGGCCTCGCCCGTCTTCGTCCGCGCGTACAGGTCAGCACGGCCGTCCTGGTTGGCGTCATCGATTCCGACGAGATCCACGTACGCGTTCCAACCCCCGCCGATCCGCGTCCTCGGAGCGAACGTGCCGTCACCCTTGCCGAGGTACAGCCACAGCACGCCGTCCTTGTCCCGTGCCACAAGGTCACCGGTCGCAGCGCCCCCGAGGTTCCCGACCGCCGCCACGTCCTGGTAGATCCCCCAGCCGTGACCGATCTTCTTCCGCGCCGCGAACGGAGCCGTCGAGGAACCCGTGCCCTTGAACAGGTACAGGTCACCCGCCTTGTCCACCGCGAGCAGATCCGCCCGGCCGTCGCCCGTCAGCTCACTGCCCGCCGCCAGCAGGGTGTAGCCACCCCAACCACTGCTGATCCGCACCCGCGCGGTGCTGATCCCACCGTGGATGTCCTTGTGCAGCCACAGGACTCCGGACGTGTCGCGAGCGACGATGTCGGGGTACGCCGCGCCTGGGACGTCGCCCGCGACATCGCCCGCCACCTCGACGCGGTCGTACCGGTTCCAGTCGCCCCACCAGAGCGCCTTCTTGCGCCATTCGGCGCGGACGAGCCGTCCGGTGGCGGCGTCCCAGCGCGTGTCGAACGAGTCGACGGTCCCGTCGGCGCGGCGCGCGAGGATCTCCGGCGAGCCGTTGCCGTGGTCGCTGAAGTCGTGTGTCCTCGGGGCGCGCTTCACCTCGACGACCTGCGTGACGGTGACGGCCGGCATCCCGTTCCAGGGCCTGGCCGTCATCTTCAGCTCGTACGTGCCGTTGGGCGCGGCAGCCCGAACCCGGTCGTCACCCCAGATGTCCCCCGCCCAGTCGAAACCGAGCGAGCCGTCGGCGTACACCCCCGTGCCCGTCGTCCGCGGACGGACGATCTGCCGGAAGCCGGTCGTCCTGAGGGGGTCCCAGCCCCCTCCCTGCCTGGTGGCCGAGATGAAGAGGTCGGCCTCGGTCGTGTCGAACCGCCAGCTCAGACGGGTCTTCGTGACACCGTCGAGACGAATCGTGGCCGGCACCGACGTGCTCACGTAGCGCAACGGCGTGGTGGGCGTGGGCGCCGGCCGACCGGACGCGGCGATCAGCTCGGCGGCCGGCCTCCCGTCCGCCCCGACCGCGATCCGGTAGACCCCCGGCCCCCGGTCAGCCGTGGTCCCGACCGCCAGCACCGTCCCGTCCGCCGACGCCTGGATGCTCTCGGCGTAGGCGAGCAGCTCGACCGGCTCCCCACCCGCCGGCCGGACGGCTCCGATCCCGCCGCGGGGACCGGCGGCGCCGTACGACAGGATCCAATCGCCCATCAGGCCGGCATGGGGCGCCGTGAACGCTTCCGCCAGCGGCACACGCGTCACCTCGGCCGAACCGCGCGGAACCGACGCGAACACGCTCTTCGCGTCCGCGCCCGTCCCCGTCCGCTCCACCCAGACGACACGGTCCTCGGAGATCGAGGCACCCGACACGGAGGCGCCCTCGGGCACGGTGAGGACCTGGCTGACGCGCGCGCCCTCGAGATCGACGACCATCACGTCCCGATCGCTCGCGCCGCTTTCGCGACGGATCACGAGGGCCGCGCCCGGCGCGCTGTCGGCGAAGGAGTACGAGTTGCCCGTTCCCTTCGTCGGTTCCGGCACTCCCGCCACCTCACGGACACCCGCGGCCTCGGCGATGATGGAGAGGTCACCGCCGCCTATTCCTGTCATGAACGCGGAACGGTTCGCCACAGCGGGCACCTCGTAGGCGATGAAGCGGCCGATCGTGGAGGGCGCCGCGCCCTCGTCCTCCATGTCGTACACCGTGGCCCCGTCGTGGCTGTACCAATCATGGCCGCTCCCGGTCCACTCCAGGAGCTCCATCACGATGTCGGAGGACGAGCCCCGGATGTCGGCCCCCTGGGCGCCGATCTGCCGTGAGACACCGTCCGCGTAACGCGTCCACCGCGAGACGCCATCCGGGTCCCGCGTAAGGAAGCCCGTCTTCCCCGCGCCCAGCAACTGACCGCCGGACGCCAGGAACGGCACGCTGATCGGCGAGGCGGCCACGGTCGACTCGGCCACCACGGCCGCCGGCCTCTCGGCGCCCGGGGCCGCGTAGGCACCCGAAACGCCCAGCGGTGCGGCAGACAGCGCCGCGACGACCGCCACTGCGACCGACTGGCGACGCGACAAAGCGAAACGCACGGAAATTCCCCCTCTTGCACTGACGAGTTCACGAGGAATGACCACTCGCCTCACCGGATGGTTGTAGCGACCGCACCGAAACGGGCGACGGCCTTGCCCACGAGGCCCTACTCGATCACCAGGCGAAGGCTTCCGGCGACGGCCCGGGGCCGGGGAAGATCTCGTCCAGCTCCGCCAGGAGCTCCTCCGACAGCTCCAGCTCCAGCGCGCGCAGGGCGCCCTCCAGCTGCTCCGGCGTACGGGGGCCGACGATCGGGCCGGTCACGCCGGGACGGGTGAGGAGCCAGGCGAGACCCACCTCGCCCGGCGCGAGACCGTGCTTGTCGAGCAGGTCCTCGTACGCCTGGAACCGTGCCCGGTTCGCCGGGTCGGCGATCGTCTCCGCCGCCCGCCCGCCGGTGCGCCGCCCGCCCTCGGTCTCCTTCTTCAGGACGCCGCCGAGCAGGCCGCCGTGCAGCGGCGACCAGGGGATGACCCCCAGGCCGTACTCCTGCGCGGCCGGGATGACCTCCATCTCGGCACGGCGCTCGAAGAGGTTGTAGAGGCACTGCTCGCTGACCAGGCCGACCATGCCGCGGCGGGCCGCGGTCTCGTTGGCCTGGGCGATCTTGTAGCCGGGGAAGTTGGACGAGCCGGCGTAGAGGATCTTGCCCTGCCGGATCAGTACGTCGACGGCCTGCCACACCTCGTCGAAGGGGGTGGCGCGGTCGACGTGGTGGAACTGGTAGACGTCGATGTAGTCGGTGCCGAGCCGCTTGAGGCTGGCGTCCACGGCGCGGCGGATGTTGAGCGCGGAGATCTTGTCGTGGTTCGGCCACGCCTCCCCGTCGGCGCCCATGTTGCCGTAGACCTTGGTGGCCAGGACGGTCCGGTCGCGGCGACCGTCGCCCTTCGCGAACCAGGAGCCGATGATCTCCTCGGTGCGGCCCTTGTTCTCACCCCACCCATACACATTGGCTGTGTCGAAGAAGTTCAGACCGGCGTCGAGCGCCGAGTCCATGATCGCGTGACTGGTGGCCTCGTCGGTCTGCGGGCCGAAGTTCATCGTGCCGAGGACGAGGCGGCTGACCTTGAGTCCGGTGCGTCCGAGCTGCGTGTACTCCATGGGCCACCAGCCAACTCCTTGGAGTGCGCTCGAAGCAAGGAGTTACCGCGTGCTCACAGTCCCGCCACGGAGGCCAGCGCGATGATCGCGAACATCAGCACGAGTACACCGGCCATGATCCGGTTGCGAGTCTTCGGGTCCACCCCACGAGGTTAACCCGTGCCCTCCGCCCCGCCGCCTCCCCCCTCCAGGGGCCAGGCGTCCACCGTCTCGTACCGGGGCCGCTCGCCCGGCACCCCGGCCACCGGCAGGTTCGAGCGGACCAGGGCCAGCTCGCCGACCCGCCAGCGCGCGCCCTCGAAGCCGCCGAGGGCGTCGAGGAAGGGGGTCAGCGGGACGCCCCCGTCACGGCTCCGGGCGAGGGTGAGGTGGGCCTGGTAGCGGCGGTGCTTCTCCATCGGGATCCCGGTCCTGCGGGCCGCCGCGTCGGCTCGCTCGGCGAGCAGCCGCATCACGTCCAGGTCCCCGGCGGCTCCCGTCCACAGGGACCTGCGGCCGAAGTGACCACCGCCGTGCAGCCTGAGCCCGAACGGCGGGGTGCGGTGGGCGGCCCGGGCCAGCCGGGTCCGGAGCTCGGGCAGCAGCGCGTCGTCGACCTCGCCCATGAAGGCGAGGGTGAAGTGCCACCCAGGGCGGGAGGTCCAGCGCAGCTCCCCGGCCCCCGGCAGGGCGTGCAGCCCGTCGACGACGGCGCCCAGCTCGGCGAGCGCCCCGGCGGGCGGCAGAACGGCGGCGAAAACCCTCATGGGCGCCAGTCTGGCACCGGATAGCCTCGGCCGGATGAACTCCGAATCGATCACGATCAGGCGCGGAGGCCCGGCGGACCTGCCGGCCGTCCTCGCGATACTCGACAGCGCCGTCGTCTGGCTCAACGGCAAGGGGATCACCGCCCAGTGGGGCAGCGAGCCCTTCACCAGCCGCCCGAAGACGGTGGAGCACGTCGGCCGGGTCATGGGCGAGGGCACCCCGTGGATCGCCGAGGTGGACGGCGTCCCCGCCGGGACCCTCACCCTGACCCCCCACCCCGGGGCGAACGTCCCGCCGGCCGGCGAGCCGGAGCGGTACGTGCGCTACCTCGCCACCGACGGGCGGTTCCACGGGCTCGGGGTCGGAGCCGCGCTGCTCGCCCACGCGGCGGAGGAGACCCGCCGCGAGGGCGTCTCGCTGCTCCGCGTGGACTGCTTCGCGGGCAGCGAGGGGCGGCTCGTGGCGTACTACGAGCGGCAGGGGTTCACCCGCACCGATCCGTTCACGGTCGAGGCGTGGCCGGGACAGGTCCTGGAGATGCGGGTGTGACGGCCCCTGCGGCTCGCGGGCGGCTCAGTGGAAGGTGATGTAGCCGTTGCCGTCGCGGTCGTTCGCGCGCTTGGTGTAGCTGTGCGTGTCCGCGGCGGCACCACCCGGCTTGATCAGCTTGATGGTGTCCTTGTCGTTGTTCCAGATGAAGTTGCAGTTGTTGCGGTAGGCGACGTTGCCGCCGTCGGACTCCGTGCCCCTGCCGCCGCGCAGCTTCACGTGGTCGCCGGGCTCCAGGTAGTGGTTGGCGCGGAAGGTGTAGCTGTTGCCGACCGCGTCCTTGACGACGTACCCCTTGAGGTTCACCCGGCCGGAGCGGGCGAAGTTCTTGATCGTCACGTACTCGGCCTTGGTGTTGCCGCTGGTGCAGCTGTTGCTGTCGCGGCCCGGGGCGTCGTACTGGACGCCGGCGATCTTCAGGGCCGAGGAGTACTCGGCGGCCTGGGCCGGGGTGGCGACGAGGGCGCCGGTCAGCGCGCCGGCGGCGAGGGCCGCGGCTATGACGGGACGGATGGAGCGGGTGCGCAAAGGGAACCCCCCTGGTGGTGCCTGTGATTGACGGCTCAACATACACAGGATCACCACAACTCCGTGACACGACGTTCGTTTTCGGACGCGCGACGGTCCCGCGACCGCGCCGGAGGACGGGCGGGCCCGGACATGCCGGAGGGCGGGCGGGAGTCGTCGGCTCCCGCCCGCCCTCGAAGGCGGAACGCTTCCCCGTCAGGCCGCCGTGGCCAGCCGCTCCGGTACGACGCGGGGGACGAACCGGAGGCTCGGGTGCCCGTGGCGCCAGCCCATCGCGAGCTTCAGGTTGCCGATCCTGGCCAGGACGAGGCCGATGACGGCCGCCGCGGCGAGCGAGACGAGCCCGCCGGTCGCGAAGCCGACGCGGGCCCCGTACGTGTCGGTGACCCAGCCGAGCAGCGGTGCGCCGATCGGCGTGCCGCCGGCGAAGACCATCATGTAGAGGCTCATCACGCGCCCCCGCATGACCGGGTCGGTCGCCATCTGGACGGCCGAGTTGGCGGTGATGTTCACCGTGAGGCCGATCATGCCGATCGGCACGAGCAGCAGCGCGAACAGCCAGAACGACGGCGAGAGGGCCGCCGCGATCTCCAGGACGCCGAAGACGCCCGCGGCGATCACCAGCATCCGCAGCCGGGTCGAGCCCCGGCGGGCCGCGAGCAGGGCCCCCGCGAGGGAGCCGGCCGCCATCAGCGTGTTGAGGAAGCCGTAGGTGCCGGCGCCGACGTGGAAGACCTCCTCGGAGAAGGCGGTCAGCCAGATCGGGAAGTTGAACCCGAAGGTGCCGATGAAGCCGACCAGGGCGATCGGCCAGATCAGGTCCGGCCGCCCCGCCACGTACCGCAGGCCCTCCCGGAGCTGGCCCTTGCCGCGCGGGGCGCGCTCCACCTTGTGGAGCTCGCTCGTGCGCATCAGCCAGAGCGCGGTCAGCGGGGCGAGGAAGGAGAGGCCGTTGATGAGGAAGGCCCAGCCGCTGCCGACCCCGGCGATCAGCACGCCGGCGACGGCGGGGCCGACGAGCCGGGCGGACTGGAAGTTGGCCGAGTTCAGCGAGACGGCGTTGCGGAGCCGGTCGGGGCCGACCAGCTCGGAGACGAAGGACTGCCGGGCCGGGTTGTCGACGACCGTCACCATGCCGAGGAGGAAGGCGATCAGGTAGACGTGCCAGACCTGTACGTGCCCGGAGAGGGTGAGCGCGGCGAGCGCGAGTCCGCACAGGCCGAGCGCGGCCTGGCTGACGAGGAGCAGGTTCCGTTTCGGGTAGCGGTCGGCGATCACTCCGCCGTACAGGCCGAAGAGGAGCATCGGCAGGAACTGGAGGGCCGTCGTGATGCCGACGGCCGCGGCCGAGCCGGTGAGGCTCAGGACCAGCCAGTCCTGGGTGATCCGGGCCATCCACGTACCGGTGTTGGAGACGATGGCTCCGGTGAAGAACAGCCGGTAGTTCCGGATCGAGAGCGAGGAGAAGGTTTCCCCCCGTCCACGGGTCTTGAGGGTGGGTTTATGGACGGGTGCGGAGTCTGCTCCGGGTCCCGTGCTCACAGGTGCGTCGCCTCCTTGGCGCTCGGTTCACAGATGGGCGAGCTTCTCCAGGACGGGAGCGGCCGCGCGCAGTACGGCCCACTCGTCCTCGTCCAGACCCTCGGCGAGGGAGGCCAGCCAGGCGTTCCGCTTGCGGCGGGCGTCCTCGAGCATGGCCTCGGCCCGCTCGGTCTGGCTGACCACCTTCTGCCGGCGGTCGTCGGGATGCGGCTCCAGCCGGACCAGTCCCTTGGCTTCGAGCAGGGCGACGATGCGGGTCATCGACGGCGGCTGGACGTGCTCCTTGCGGGCCAGCTCACCGGGGGTGGCGGAGCCGCAGAGGGCCAGGGTGCCGAGCACCGACATCTCGGTCGGGCTCAGCGATTCGTCGACGCGCTGGTGCTTGAGGCGCCGGCTCAGCCGCATGACGGACGAGCGGATCGCGTTCACGGCCGCGGCGTCGTCGGCGGTGCCGTGGGACAGGTCAGGCATGTAGTTAGCCTAACTCATTACTCTCTCTAAAGACCAACTGGTTTCCCGTGTGTCGCACGGATCACGCCACTCCGGGACGTGGACCCACGCCCCTCAGGTCACGGAACGGCACCGCCAGGTCACGGGTCGGCATCCATGTATCACCCAAATGAGTGAGTCGGATCCGGAAAGTGACGCAAAGAGGCCCGGCCGACCCCGACCCTGAACGGCATGGGATCGACAGTGCTCAGCCTGCGCATCGACAGTGAGCTGCTCGACCGGCTCAAGGGTCACGCCGCCAAAAGAGGAATGAGCGTCCAGGACTATGTCGTCCGGACGCTCGTTCGGGAGGACTTCGACGAGCGGTTCACCACCGCCGTCGAGGAGACGGAGAAGTTCTACGGGGCGGAGCCGGAGCCTCCCGGCACCGGCGCCGCCCCGCTCGATCAGGTCAGGCCCAGCGCCGGCATCGCGTAGTAGAAGACGAAGATCGCCGACACGGCGTACATGGCCACCGGGACCTCGCGGCCGCGGCCGGCCGCCAGACGCAGCACGCTGAAGCTGATGAAGCCGATGCCGATGCCGTTCGTGATCGAGTACGTGAACGGCATCATCAGCATGGCCAGGAAGGCCGGCACCGCGATGGTGTAGTCGCTCCAGTCGATGTCCTTGATCGACCCGGCCAGGATCAGGAAGCCCACCGCGAGCAGCGCGGGGGTCGCCGCCTGCGACGGCACCATGGTCGCGAGCGGCGTGAGGAAGAGCGCCACCGAGAACAGACCGCCGGTGACGACCGAGGCGAGGCCGGTCCGGGCGCCCTCGCCGACGCCCGCCGTGGACTCCACGAAGCAGGTGGTGGCCGACGAGGAGGTCGCGCCGCCGGAGGCGACGGCGAGGCCGTCGACGAGCAGGACCTTGTTGATGCCCGGGAAGTTGCCGTCCTTGTCGATCAGCTTGGCCTCGTCGCCGACGCCGAGGATCGTGCCCATGGCGTCGAAGAAGCAGGACAGCAGGACGGTGAAGACGAACAGGACGCCGGTCAGGTATCCGACCTTCGCGAAGCCGCCGAAGAGGCTGACCTCGCCGACGAGGCCGAAGTCGGGGGTGGCGACCGGGTTGCCCGGCCACTCCGGGGTCGTCAGGCCCCAGGACGGGACGGTCGCGATCGCGTTGATCACCATGGCGACGATGGTCATGACGACGATCGAGATGAGGATCGCGCCCGGCACCTTGCGGATGATCAGGGCGAGGGTGAGCAGGGTGCCCAGGACGAAGACGAGGACCGGCCAGCCGTTGAGGTGCCCGTCGGAGCCGAGCTGGAGCGGGACGGTGGTGTGGGCGGCGTCGGGGATGCGGGAGACGAAGCCCGAGTCGACGAGGCCGATCAGCATGATGAAGAGGCCGATGCCGATCGCGATGCCCTTGCGCAGGCCGACCGGGACGGCGTTCATGACCCGCTCGCGCAGGCCGGTCGCGACCAGCAGCATGACGACGATGCCGACGAGGACGACCATGCCCATGGCGTCGGGCCAGGACATCCTCGGCGCGAGCTGGAGGGCGACGACCGTGTTCACGCCGAGGCCGGCGGCGAGCGCGATCGGCACGTTGCCGATGACGCCCATGAGGAGGGTCGAGAAGGCCGCCGTCAGGACGGTGGCGGTGACGAGTTGGCCGCCGTCGAGCTGGTGCCCGTACATGTCCTTGGCGCTGCCGAGGATGATCGGGTTCAGCACGATGATGTAGGCCATCGCGAAGAAGGTGGCGAAACCGCCGCGGACCTCGCGGGCGACGGTGGAGCCGCGCTCGGAGATCCGGAAGTAGCGGTCGAGGGCCGAACCGGTTGCCTGAGGCTCCTTCGGCTCGGGGGCAGGGGCCTTGGCGGTGGCCGTGGTGCTCATGGAGTGGGTTCCTCTTCGGGAAAGTCCTGAAGTCCTTTTTGGCGGTTCATACGAAGGAAACCCGCCATAGGCAAACCGTTTCAGTATGAACACATGAACGAGGGCGAGTCCATCTCCGCGCGTAGATACGAAAACCGGCCGCCTAGACTGGGCCCATGGCGAAGTGGACACCGAAGCACGAGGCACCGGAGCCCCTGGAGGGGCCCGTCGTCGGCACGATCACCGGCGGAACGATCCTCTGGTTCGCCCTCTTCCTCGTCCAGCTCCCCTTCTACGGCTGGTTCGACGACCGGGACCTCACCTGGTGGGTGTGGACCTGCCTGGCCGGCGGCGGCCTCGGCCTGATCGGCATCTGGTACGTGCGCAAGCGCGACGCGGCGATCAAGCGGCACCTCGCGGCACGGGAGACGGACGGCGCACCCGCGGCGTGACCCCGCCCGCCGCACCCGCCACGTCACCCTGACCCGGCCACGCGCCGCCGCACCCGCCGCGTCACCCTGACCCGGGCACCCGCCGCGTAGCACCACAGGACGATTCCGCTCCTCCCGCGGTCGGATCTTGCCGCTTCTCGGCAGGTGAACGGTCGATTCCGGTCGTACCGTCGGAACCATGACTCAGCGGGCGAAGATCGACACGGGCGGCGGCGGCAACCGGGACACCCCGGCGGAGGCCGCCGAACCCCCCGTCGTCCACCGGCCCGCCGGACTCACCGCCGCCGAGGTCGCCGAACGCGTCGCCCGCGGCGAGGTCAACGACGTCCCCGTCCGCAGCTCCCGCTCCACCACCGACATCGTCCGGGCCAACGTCTTCACCCGCTTCAACGCGATCATCGGCGTCCTCTGGATCATCATGCTGATCGTCGCCCCGATCCAGGACAGCCTCTTCGGCTTCGTGATCGTCGCCAACACCGGCATCGGCATCATCCAGGAACTCCGCGCCAAGAAGACCCTCGACGGACTCGCCGTCATCGGCGAGGCGAAACCCACGGTCCGCCGCGACGGGCGCGCCGCAGGGATCTCCACCTCCGAGATCGTCCTCGGCGACCTCATCGAGCTCGGCCCCGGCGACAAGGTCGTCGTCGACGGCGTCGTCGCCGAGGCCGACAGCATGGAGATCGACGAGTCGCTGCTCACCGGCGAGGCCGACCCCGTCGTGAAGCGCCCCGGCGACCCCGTGATGTCCGGCTCCTTCGTCGTCGCCGGCGGCGGCGCCTTCACCGCCACCAAGGTCGGCCGGGAGGCGTACGCGGCGCAGCTCGCCGAGGAGGCGTCCCGCTTCACGCTCGTCCACTCCGAGCTGCGCTCCGGCATCTCCACGATCCTCAAGTACGTGACGTGGATGATGGTCCCGACCGCGATCGGCCTGATCATCAGCCAGCTCGTCGTCAAGGACAACGACCTCAAGAACTCCATCGCCCGGACCGTCGGCGGCATCGTCCCGATGATCCCCGAGGGTCTTGTCCTGCTCACCTCGGTCGCCTTCGCGATCGGCGTCATCCGCCTCGGCCGGAAACAGTGCCTCGTGCAGGAGCTGCCCGCGATCGAGGGCCTGGCCCGGGTCGACGTCGTCTGCCTCGACAAGACCGGCACCCTCACCGAGGGCGGCATGGACGTCACCGAGGTCCGCCTCCTGAACGGCTCGGACGAGGGGTACGTACGCAAGGTGCTCGGCGCCCTGGGCGAGTCCGACCCGCGCCCCAACGCGTCCCTCCAGGCCATCATCGCCGCCTACCCCGACGCCGAGGAGTGGCGCTGCACCGAGTCCCTGCCCTTCTCCTCCGCCCGCAAGTACAGCGGCGCCGCGTTCAGCGAGGGCGACGGCGAGGACTCCAGCTGGCTGCTCGGCGCCCCCGACGTCCTCCTCCCCGCGGGCGACCCGACCCTCGCCGAGATCGACCACCTCAACGAGCAGGGCCTGCGGGTGCTGCTGCTCGCCCGCACCGTCCGCGAACTCGACTCCCCCGACGTGGCGAAGGACGCCCGGCCCACCGCGCTGGTCGTCCTCGAACAGCGGCTGCGGCCCGACGCCGCCGACACCCTCGCCTACTTCGCCGACCAGAACGTCGCCGCCAAGGTCATCTCCGGCGACAACGCCGTCTCCGTCGGCGCGGTCGCCGGCAAGCTCGGCCTGCCCGGCGCCGCGAACACCGTCGACGCCCGGACGCTGCCCTCCGACAAGGAGGAGATGGCGAAGGTCCTCGACGAGAACTCGGTGTTCGGCCGGGTCACCCCGCAGCAGAAGCGGGACATGGTCGCCGCGCTCCAGTCCCGCGGGCACACCGTCGCCATGACCGGCGACGGCGTCAACGACGTCCTCGCCCTCAAGGACGCCGACATCGGCGTCTCCATGGGCTCGGGATCGGAGGCGACCCGGGCCGTCGCCCAGATCGTCCTCCTCAACAACTCCTTCGCGACCCTGCCGTCGGTGGTCGCCGAGGGCCGCCGGGTCATCGGCAACATCACCCGGGTGGCGACCCTCTTCCTCACGAAGACGGTCTACTCGGTCCTGCTGGCGATCCTCGTGGTGGTCTCCCAGATCGAGTACCCCTTCCTCCCGAGGCACCTGACCCTGCTCTCCACCCTGACGATCGGCGTCCCGGCCTTCTTCCTCGCGCTCGCCCCCAACAAGGAACGCGCCAAGCCGCACTTCGTCCGGCGGGTCATGCGGTACGCGATCCCCGGCGGCGTCGTCGCCGCGGCGGCCACCTTCACCACGTACCTCCTCGCCCGCCACCACTACACCGGCGCGGACGCCCTCGGCGCCGAGACCAGCGCCGCGACCCTCACCCTCTTCCTCGTCTCCATGTGGGTCCTCGCGATCATCGCCCGCCCCTACACCCTGTGGCGCCTCGCCCTGGTCGCCACCATGGGCGGCGCCTTCCTCCTGGTCCTCGTCGTCCCCTGGCTCCAGGACTTCTTCGCCCTCAAGCTCGTCGGCACCACGATGCCGTGGGCGGCCGTCGCCGTCGCGGCGGCGGGCGCGGCGGTCCTGGAGGTCAGCTGGCGCTGGGTGGACCGCCGCTTCCCGGCGTGACGCCCGCCGGCCGGGTCAGTCGAACCAGCGGTCGCGGGCCAGTTCGGCGGTGCGGGTCGGGTCCTCCAGGAGGGCGGCCACCTCGAAGCGGCGGGGCCACTGGGCGGTGGCCCAGGCGAGGGCGGCGGCCACGCCCTCCAGGGTGGCGGCGTGGAGGGTGCCGTCGGGGGTGCGGCGCCAGTCCAGTTCCGTGCCGCCGGCGCGGAGCTCCTCGTGTTCGAGGTAGGTGGCCGGGGTGGACGGTCCGAGGAGGGCGTGGACCGCGGCGGGGACCTCGTGCTCCTCGCCCTCCGAGGTGACCTCGGCCTCGACGGTCTCGCTGAGGCGGCGGACCTGGAAGAGGTCGGCCAGGTCGGCCGCCCGGGACGGGGAGACCGGAAGGAGCGGGAGGCCCGCCGTGAGCGGGAGGAGGTCCGGGGCGTCGGCCACCAGCGCCTCCGCCGCGTCGACCACCACCAGCTCGCCGTCGACCACCGCGCGCAGCTCGTCCGGGAGCGTCACCTGATCCGGGTCGAGGTCCGCCAGGGCCGTGTAGAGGGCGTGCAGCTGGGTGCCCGTCACCGGCCGGTCCGGGTCCGCGAGGCGGGTCAGGAGCTCCGCCGCGCCGCCCGGCTCGTCGAGGAGCGCCGCGACCGACGTACGGACGCCGAGGGCGCGCAGGACCTGCTCGTCCTCGAAGCCGGTGGCGTCGGCGGGGTCGTACAGGCCCACGAGGAGCGGGTCCCCGCCGGCCGCGCGGAGCCCGGCGGGACGGCGGCCGCCGATGACCGGGTGGTCGCGCAGCCACCACGCCGTGTAGGAGCGGACCGTCTCCGTCGTGCCGTCCGGGAGGAGGACCCGTACGGGCTGGGTCAGGGCGTCCCTGAGCGGCGGCCGCGCCAGCAGCGCCAGCGCCCGCGGCCAGGCGTCGTCGTCGACCAGGTCCAGGTCCCGCACCGCCACGATCTCCGTCGCCACCGGCGGCACCACGGCCTCCGGCAGCCGGTCCAGGACGTCCTCGCACCAGACGTCGACCGCGTCCAGGAGCCCCGCGTCGTCCGGCTCCGGGTAGTCGCTCTCGCGGGGCTCCAGGTCGTCCGGATCGAGGACCAGGTCGGCGGCGCGGACCAGCGCGAAGTTCGCCAGGACTCCGCAGGCGGCGAGCGGGGCCTCGCCCCAGCGGGCGGCCAGTTCGGCGTCCACGTGGGCCAGTTCGCCCTCCCGCATCACCGCGTCGAACGCCGAGCCCGGCAGCACGAGCTCCCCCGCGGGGGCGAGCTCGCCCTCCTCGTCGGGAAGGGCCAGCGCGGCGAGCCACGGCTCGTCACCGGGCTCCAGGCCCGCGTCCCGCACGAGACCGAGCACCGTCTCCACGAGCTCGTCCGGCGCCGGCGCCTCCTCGTCCAGGCTCCAGATCTCGTCCGCGTCGAGGGAGGCCGCGACCGCCCCCCGGATCTGCGGGGTCGTCAGGACGGCCCGGGGCGTGGCCGGGAGCGCGCCCAGCTTCTCCAGGAGCGGGTGCGCCGCCTCCGGATGCGCCACCTTCAGCCCCAGCCGGGACAGCTCCGCGGGGGTGTCCTCCTGCGGCAGGAGGACCTGCCGGGGGCCGATCGCCGTCCGCCCCGAGTCCAGCGGCACCGGCAGACCGGTGAGCCGGTCCGGGTCCACCCCGGCGAGGGAGTCGTACAGCCGCCGCCACCAGCCCGGCGCCCGCTCCACGCCCGCGAGCCGGTCGACCGCCTCCGTCAGCGGCACCCGGCCCACGCCCAGCGTCCGCAGCTCGGGGCGGCGCTCCAGACCCGCCGGGAGCAGGCCGGGGAACACCTCGGCGAGGACCGTGACCGTCTCCGCGCCCGCGCCCTCGACGACCTCCGCCTCGATCGGGCGGAGCGCCGGCACGTCCTCGGAGGCGACCGCGGGGGCGAGGAACGCGACCCGCGGCAACAGGTCGAGGATCGCCTCGCGCAGCGCCCCGTCGAGCGGCCCCTTGCCGAGGGGGCCCGGGACGAGGTCGAGCGCGCCGCTCGTCACCGGCCGCCAGTCGGCGAGGAGTTCGGCGTACGCCTCGGCCGCCCGCCGCACCAGGAAGTCCGTGAGCGGCCCCGGCGCCGGGTGCCGGCGGGTCGGGTCCAGCGGCAGGGAGGCGATCAGCAGGGCGGGGATGCCGAGCGGTTCGTCGGTGGGCGTCGGCGCGTGCACGACCGGCGCGGTGCGCGGGTAGCGGGGGGCGCCGGTGCCGTCCACGGGCACGGCCCAGGTGACCGACCAGTGCGGGCGCAGCCGTTCCTCGACCGGGCGGTCCGCGAGCAGGTCCGCTTCGAGAGGACCCGTACGGGTGACGGTCCGCCAGCGGTTCGGCGCCTCCGCGGCGGAGTCCACGACGTGGACGTAGCCGTCCGCCTCGGAACGGGTCAGGGTGCGGACGCCGTCCGGCGTCTCCACGACGATCTCGGCGAGACCCGGAAGAGTGAGCAGCAGCGCGTCGTCGACGGTGGCGAGGAGCCGCTCGGCGAGGCCGTGCGCGGCGGCGTCGCGGAGCGGGAGGACGACGACCGTGTCGTAGCCGTCGGGCGCGGTGCCCTCGGCGGGCAGCGGCAGCCTCAGGAGGGGTACGTGGCCGTCCCTGCGGCGCAGTTCGTCGCCGAGGCCGGGGCTGTGGCGGGCCACGTCCGCGGCGAGTTCGCGGGCCTCCGCGAGGGACCAGCGGACGCCGCCGTGCCGGCCCAGGACGGCGGGATCGTCGGAGACGGCGAGGACCGCGGCGAAACCGACGCCGAACCGGCCCACGGACGTCGTGGTGTCCTGCTCGGTCCGCTTGGCGGAGGCGCGCAGCGTGGACAGCGACTCGACGCCCGTCGCGTCCAGCGGCGCACCGGTGTTGGCGGCGGCCAGCACGGCGGGGCTGTCCGCGTCCGCGGGGTGCAGGGTGAGGCGCAGCCGGCCGGTGGTGCGGGCGCGGGCGGCGGCGTCGGCGGCGTTCTGCGCCAGCTCGACGACGAGGCGGTCGCGGTAGCCGCCGAGCGCCAGGTCCTCCTCGGCGTTCGCGTCCTCGCGGAAGCGGGCGGGGGAGGCGGCCCAGGAGTCCAGCACGCCTCTGCGGAGCCGGGCGGTGCCGAAGGGGTCGCTGCCGTCGGTCGTCGTCCGGACGGTGACGCTCACGTGAGACTCCACTCTGCTGGGCCGTTCCTTCGGTACCGCGCCGAAGTTACCGCGCCGCCGGGGCTGCGCCCCGACCCGCACCCCGACGCGGGCCCCGCGCCCGTGCGGGCCGCGCCCGCGACCCGCACAGGGGCGGGCGCCGGCCCACGACGGAACGACGGTGTGGGACCCGGAGGCCCCCGGGCGTCCGGGCGCCCGGGGTCACGAGTGGCCCAGGTCCTCCGAGGCCGCGTCGGGTTCCGTCACGGAGCCGGAGTCGGCCGGCGGGCGGAGGGGGAAGGGGTCGACGGCGGTCGAGTCGAGGACCGGCTCCGCAGGGCGCGGCGGGGTCGGCATGACGGCCGCCTCCGAGTGACCGCCGCAGCCGTACGCGAGGGAGACCACGCGCCCGTCCGCCGGGGACAGTTCGTTGGCGCAGAGGCCGAAGGACTGGCCGAGGGAGCCGGCCAGGGGCACCAGGAAGGCGCAGGACTGACAGGTGGCGGGGGCCGCGAGGGCCATGGGGGTGCGGGGGCCGAAGGACTCGTCCCAGCGGTCGGCGGCGATCCGCAGGCCGTACCGGGACAGGACCCTGGCCCGGCCCATGCCGAGCTCGTCCGCGACCGCCGCGATCGCGCCGCGCGTCGGCACGCGGTCGATGATCTCGGCGTCCTCCGCGTCGAGGTGGTCCGCGAGCTCGGCGGAGAGCGCGGAGTTCGGCGGCGGCGCGTCCTCGCCGGTGTAGCCGGGCTCCAGACGCGGGTCGTCCTGCTCGGTGGGCAGGAGGTCGCCGGGGCCGAGGTCGCCGGGGCGCAGCCGCTCGCTCCACGGCACCCATTCGGGCGCGAGGAGGGCGTCGGAGCCGGGCAGCAGGACGGTTTCGTCAAGCGTGACGTTCTTGGCCCGGGAGGCGCGGGTGACGGTGACCGCCCAGCGCCAGCCGCGGTAGCCGGGCTCCTTGCACTCGAAGAAGTGCGTGACGACCCGGTCGCCCTCCGCGACGACACCGGAGTGCTCGCCGACGACGCCAGGGGCGGCCGCCTCCTCGGCGGCCTCCCGCGCGAGGTCTACGGCCTCGGCGCAGAGGCGGTCGGGGGCCGGGGTACGCGTGGCTCGCGGGGTACGCGGGGTACGGTCTCGCGTCGTCGCAGCACTCACAGGTCTCGCTTCTCTCCTACGCCGTCTCACGGGTGCGCCGGCCGAGGTTCGGGAGCGAGGCTCCGGGAGCGGGGCGGGCGGAGCGGACCTGGGGGCCGCATCGACGTCCGCACCCGACCGGTCTCACACGTCTCGGGCACACCTATCGTCATCCATTCTGCGGGATGCCGAAGGGGCGCGCGGCCGAGAGGAACCGCCGGTGGCGCGCTACGCACGCTACCCCGTTCGCGGGCCTGGGCCCACCTGCGCGCCCCAAGTGACCCGGATCGGGCCCCGGAGCGCCCGCCCGCGCCCGGTCCGTCCCGGCGTGTCCCACCCCCGTCCGAGGCCGCCCCCGGCGGGGTTCCGACACCCCGGGGCCCGTCGGCTCGGTTCGGGCGGGGTGCCGGTGGGGCACTATGAGGTGGTGGCAGCCGCACGGTCCTCTGGTCGATCCCACGATCGCCCCGGGCCGCTCCGCCGAGCGGGCCGGGCGGCGGGGCGTGCTCTGCACCTGCCGTTCACGGGGACGGCGCGGGGGATCAGACGGGCGACGCACGCGCACGGCGCGGGCGAGTCGGGGCTCGGGAAACTGATCGAGCTGCACGCGGTGAACGGCGCCGGGGACGTGATGATCACGGTGGCGCTCGCGTCGACCGTCTTCTTCTCCGTGCCGACCGACGAGGCCCGCGGGCGCGTCGCGCTCTACCTCGCCATCACCATGGCCCCCTTCACCCTCCTCGCGCCCGTCATCGGGCCGCTGCTCGACCGGCTGCCGCACGGCCGCCGGGCGGCGATGGCGGCGGCGATGGGCGCCCGGGCGGTGCTGGCCGTGGTGATGTCGGGGCTGGTCGTGACGGGCGGCATCGAGCTGTATCCGGCGGCGCTCGGGGTGCTGGTCGCGTCGAAGGCGTACGGGGTGGTGCGCAGCGCCGTGGTGCCGCGGCTGCTGCCACCGGCCTTCTCGCTGGTGAAGGCGAACTCGCGGGTGACGCTCGCCGGGCTGCTCGCCACCGGCGTCGCCGCGCCGATCGGGGCGGGGCTCCAGCTGCTCGGGCCCCGATGGCCGCTGTACGGGGCGTGCGCGCTGTTCGTGCTGGGGACGTACTGGGCGCTGCGCATGCCGCACAAGGTGGACTCGGCGAAGGGCGAGCGGCGGGCGCACCTGCTGACGCACGGCGAGAAGAAGCCGAGCCTGCGGACGGTGGGCCCCGCCGTGCTGCACGGACTCCAGGCGAACGCGGCGCACCGGATGCTCTCCGGCTTCCTGATCTTCTTCCTGGCGTTCCTGCTGCGCGAGCATCCGCTGTCGGGGCAGTCGGCGGCGGTGTCGCTGGGGATCGTGGGCGTGGCGGCGGGGGTCGGGAACGCCTGCGGGACGGCGGCCGGCTCGCTGCTGCGGGACCGGGGGCACCGGCCGGAGGTGATCATCGCCACGATGATCACGACGGTCCTCGCGGCGGCGGTCTGCGCCGCCGTCTTCTTCGGCGGGGTGATGGTCGCGGTGCTGGGCGCGGTCGCGGGACTGACGCAGGCGCTGTCGAAGCTGTCGCTGGACGCGCTGATCCAGCGGGACGTGCCGGAGGTCGTACGGACGTCGGCGTTCGCCCGCTCCGAGACGGCGCTCCAGATGGCGTGGGTGGCGGGCGGGGCGCTCGGCATCGCGATGCCGCTGAACGGGACGGTGGGGATGGCGGCGGCGGCCGGCTTCCTGGCGATCGGCGCGTTCCTCGCCGTACGCGGCCTCCTGTCGTCCCGCGGCCCGGGCACCTCCGACCGCCCCCAGCGGGCGAAGGTCGCGTGAGCCCGTGCCGTACGGGCCGTGCCGCGCGGCACGCCGTACCCCGGCGTGGCAGCGGCGCGGCGGCCCGATAGCCTTCGGCTCATGACCGTTGCGTTCTTCTCCGGCTCGCGCCGCCGGGCCGCCGTCGCCCTCGGGGCCGTCTCCGCCGGGCTCCTCGTCCTGACCGCCTGCGAAAAGCCGACCCCGATCGCGACCGTCACGGTCGGGAGCGAGTCGATCAACTCCGAGGCCGCCTGCTACAACGACGGCGACCCCATCAAGGAGTCCGACGTCCAGAAGTGCCTCAACAAGAAGGCCGAGAAGTCGATCACCGTCGCCATGGACGACAAGGTCCGCTTCGGTGTCGACCCGTCGATCGCCGACAACGGCTGGACCATCTTCCTCGGCGGTCAGCAGGCCGAGCCGGAGCCGTACAAGAAGACGTACCGGACCATTCCGGCCAGCGCGTTCTTCACCGCCGGCCAGACCGGCGAGACCCCCGACGAGACGCAGGTGACGATCGTCGAGAACACCGGCAAGACGCTCACCGGCATCTGGCACTTCAAGCTGAAGAAGGAATCCTGATCCTCCGGTGCGCCGCCGGATCCTGATCGTGACGGCCGTGGCGGCGGAGGCCGACTCCGTCGCCGGCGGTCTCACGACACCCGCCCGCCCCGGCGGGGAGCTCCCCGTGCCGGGCGGTCTCGTGCTGCGCCGGTACGCGACGGAGCACCGCACCGTCGACGTCCTCGCCGGCGGGGTCGGGCCCGCGGCCGCCGCCGCCGCGACCGGTACCGCGCTGACCCGCGCCGCGCTCGCCGGCGAGCCGTACGGCCTCGTCGTCTCCGCCGGGATCGCCGGCGGCTTCCCGGGCCGCGCCCCGCTCGGCTCGCTCGTCGTCTCCGACACGATCGTCGCCGCCGACCTGGGCGCCGACACCCCCGACGGATACCTGCCCGTCGAGGAGCTGGGCTTCGGCCGCTCCGTCCACCGCGTGCCCGCCGCCCTCACCGGGCCCGTCGCCGCCGCCCTCGCCGCGGCCGGGCTCCCGCACACCACCGGGTCCGTGCTGACCGTCTCCACGGTGACCGGCACCGCCGCCCGCGCCGGCGAGCTCGCCGACCGCCACCCGGAGGCCGCCGCCGAGGCGATGGAGGGCTTCGGGGTCGCCGAGGCCGCCGCCGCGCACGGCGCGGCCGTCCTGGAGCTGCGGGCCGTGTCGAACGCCGTCGGGCCCCGCGACCGCGCCGCCTGGCGCATCGGCGACGCCCTGGCCGCGCTCCGGCGGGCCGTCACCGCACTCGACACCACCTTCCCGGAGGCACGGCCGTGCAGCTGAAGATCGCCTACTCGCCCTGCCCGAACGACACCTTCGTCTTCGACGCCTGGGCCCACGGCCGCGTCCCGGGCGCCCCGCGCCTCGACGTCACCTTCGCCGACATCGACGTCACCAACGGCTGGGCCGAGAGCGGCACCGACACCCACGACGTCCTGAAGGTGTCGTACGCCGTCCTGCCGTGGATCCTCGACGAGTACGCGCTGTTGCCCTGCGGCGGGGCGCTCGGCCGGGGCTGCGGCCCCCTCGTCCTCACCCGCGAGCCCGGCCTCGACCTGCGGGGCAGGACCGTCGCGGTGCCGAGCGAGCGCTCGACCGCCTATCTCCTCTTCCGGCTGTGGGCGGCCGAGACCGTGCCCGGAGGCGTCGGCGAGGTCGTCGTGATGCCGTTCCACGAGATCATGCCCGCCGTCCGCGACGGGAAGGTCGACGCGGGACTCGTCATCCACGAGGCCCGCTTCACCTACGCCTCGTACGGGCTCCACCGCCTCGCCGACATGGGCGAGCACTGGGAGTCCACCACCGGGCTGCCGATCCCGCTCGGCGCGATCGTCGCCCGCCGCTCGCTCGGCGCGGAGACCCTGCGGCTGCTCGCCGACTCCGCCCGGCGCTCGGTGCGGATGGCGTGGGACGACCCGGCCGCCTCACGGCCGTACGTCATGGAGCACGCGCAGGAGATGGACCCGAAGGTCGCCGACCAGCACATCGGGCTCTACGTCAACGAGTTCACCGCCGACCTCGGCGAGGCCGGCTACGCGGCGGTGCGGGGACTGCTCACCCGCGCCGCGGCCGAGGGACTGGTGCCGCCCCTCGGCCCGGAAGCGCTGTCGTTCCCCTGAGGGACCCGGCCCGGCCTACACGTCGAGCTGGTCCGCGACCGCCCGCAGCAGGCCCGCGATCTTCTTGCCGGCCGCCTTGTCGGGGTACCGGCCGCGCTCCAGCATGGGCGTGATGTTCTCCAGGAGCGTCGTCAGGTCCTGCACGATCGACGCCAGCTCGTCGGGCTTGCGGCGCTGCGCCGCCGCCACCGACGGCGTCGGGTCGAGAATCGTCACCGAGAGCGCCTGGTCACCCCGCTGACCCGCGACGACACCGAACTCCACCCGCTGGCCCGGCTTCAGTGCGTCGACTCCGGCGGGGAGCACCGACGAGTGCACGAAGACGTCGCCGCCGTCGTCGCGGGAGAGAAAGCCGAAGCCCTTCTCGCTGTTGAACCATTTGACCTTGCCGGTAGGCACGTCTGTCCTCGTCCTCGTCGACTCGTCGGGGTAGCAGAAAGAGCGGGTCGTGACGACCCGCCGTCACCAAGGCTAATGGGCTGGGGGCGGGTGACAAGACGCCGCCGAAGTGTTCCTCCGGCCTGGGAACTACCCTGGCCGCATGCGCAGTGAAACCCCCGCAGGAGCGGTGAGCGATTCCGTGGACGACTCCGCCCCGGGCGACGGACTCGTCAAGGCAGGCGTCGTCGTCTTCGCGATCGGCGCGCTCGCGACGCTGGTCACGGTGGCTCCGCTCTTCCTCGGGACCGACCCCTTCCCGACCGTCGCCTACCTGGTGTCGATGCTGATGGGCGTCGGTTTCGCGCTCGCCGGCGCCGGTGTGCTGCGGTCGGTCGCGGCGCAGCGGCGGCAGGCCCGGAGCGGCACCTCCTAGGAGGTCAGGCGAGGTACGAATCCCACCAGGCGCGGAAGTCCGTCAGGTCCTCCAGGACCACGTCGGCGCCGGCGGCGCGCAGTTCCTCGGGGGCGCAGGGGCCGGTGGCGACGCCGACCGAGAGCGCCCCGGCCGCGGCCGCTCCCCGCACGTCGCCGACGTGGTCGCCGACGTACACCGAGGCGCCGAGGGCGTACAGCGCATCCGCCTTCTCCTCGGCGAACAGGTGGCCGACGACCACGTCCACCTCGATCCCCAGGTGGGCGAAGTGCTGCTCGGCGTGCGGGCCGTTCTTGGCGGTGACGACGATCGCCCGCCCGCCCGCCTCACGTACCGCGTCGAGCGCGTCGCGGGCGCCGGGCATGGGGACGGTCGGGGCGAAGGCGTGGACGCCGTACAGGGCGCGGTAGGCGGCGACCATCTCGGTGACCTGTCCGGCGGGCACCCAGTGGGCCATCTCCTGCTCCAGCGGCGGGCCGAGGCGGCTGATGACGACGTCGGTGTCGACCTCGACGCCGTACTGCTCCGCGAACGCCTGCCAGGTCTTCGTGATGCCGGGGCGGGTGTCGAGCAGGGTCAGGTCGAGGTCGAATCCGACCGTGAGCGGGCCTGCGGGCTGGGAGGACTGCGCGTACGTCGTCATGGGGGCATTGTGCCCGGGTGTTCGAAAGTGGCCCTGGGGTGGGGGCGGCGGGCCGGGTGTGGGGTCGGTGGTGGGCGGCGGGTGCGGTGCCGGCAGCCCCTGGGGCGTGGTGTCAGCGTCGGCGGGCGTGGTGGAGGAGGTAGAGGGCGGAGAGGACGGCGGCCGCGCGGAGGGTCCACGGCCAGGTCTCGGCGAGGGCCGCGCCCAGGGCGTCGGGGGCGATCGGCGCGCCCCAGCGGCCCTGCGTACGGCCCCAGAGCCACGCGGTGCCGCCCGCCGCGGCGAGGCCGGGGAGGACGAAGACGGCCGTCTTGATCTGGCCGGGGGTCAGGCGGCGGGAGCCGTACGCGACGAGCCAGCCGAGGGCCAGGGCGAGCAGCCAGCCGAAGGCCGCGCCGGCGATCAGCGACAGGGCGGCGAGCAGGAGGAAGGGGTGGGCGAGGCCGCGGGGCCGGGGCCCGGGCGTCGCGTCGGGGGCCGGGTCCGCGTCCGGTTCCCGCGGGGGGCGGCGGCGCAGGAGGCGGGTCAGGCGGCGGCGGGACGCGGGGGGCTGGTCGAGCTCCGGGGCCTCGGGCTCCGGGGGGTCGGGGTCCGGCGGGCGGAAGAGCTCCGGCGCCTCGATCCCGCCGACGAAGCCGGGCGCCGGCGATTCCGCGTCGTCCGCGCCGCCGTGCCACACGCCGCGCGGGCGCGGCACGGCGGCGGCCTCGGCGGAGGGTCCCGCGGAGGGCTCGTCCGCCGTCGGGGCCTCGGCCGACCACCACGGCGCCGCCCGCTTCACCACCTCGTCCGGCGTGCCCAGGTCGCCCAGGATGCCCCGGACGGCCCCCGGCGACTCCTCGCCGCGCGTGGTGCGGCGGCGGTCGATCTCGTCGCGCAGGCCCGCCACGAGGGCGCTGCGCTCGCCGGGCGGGAGGTGCCGCTGCTGGGCGAGGTCGCCCACCTCGCTCAGGTAGTCGAAGACCATCCGGTCGCTCTCGATGCCCACGCCGCCCCTCCACCGTCCGGCCGAACGCCGTCCCGGTCCTGACGGTAGCGCCTGTCCAGCGGATAACGTGGTGCGGATGGGGATCGGCGAGCTGGACCGGGAGGCGCACGTGCCCGAGGGACGTCCGAGTGGGACCGCGGCTGGCCCGCGCACGCTGGCCGAGGCGCTGCGGGCGCGCGGGGACGACGGTCTCGCGGCGCTGCTGCGGGCCCGCCCCGACCTGCTGGGGCCGGTGCCGAACGATCTGACGCAGCTGGCGACCCGGGCCGGGACCCGCGCGTCCGTGGTGCGGGCGCTCGAACGGCTCGACCGGTTCTCGCTCCAGGTGGCGGAGACGCTGGCGGTGGCGCCGGACCCGGCTCCCTACCCGGTCGTGCGCGACCTGCTGGGCGGCGGGGACGTACCGGAGATCGAGACGGCGCTGCCCCGCGCGGTGGCGCTCCTGCGCGAGCAGGCCCTGGTGTGGGGTGAGGACGACCGGCTGCGGCTGGTGCGGACCGCGCGCGAACTGCTGTCGCCGTCGCCGCAGCACCCCTCCCCCACCGGGCTCGGGCCGACCGTCGCCGAGGCGACGGCGGGGATGTCGCCGGGGCGGCTCCAGGAGATCGTGGCGACGGCGGGGCTGCCGTCCACGCACGACCCGGTGTCGGCGGTCGCCGCGCTGACGGCGCTCTTCACCGACCGGGACCGGATGGGCGCCCTGCTGGACACCGCGCCGCCGGAGGCGCTCGCCGTGCTCGACCGGCTGGTGTGGGGTCCGCCCTACGGCGAGGTGACGGCGAAGCCGACCCCGCCGGTGGGATGGCTGCGCGACCGCGGGCTGCTGCTGCCGGTGTCGCCGCGGACGGTGGTGCTGCCGCGCGAGGTGGCGCTGCACCTGCGGGGCGGGCGGGCGCACCGGGCGCCGGAACCTCGCGCGCCGCAGCTCGCGGTGGCACGCGAGTACGGTCCCCAGGCGGTGGACGGCGCCGCCGCCGGGCAGGCGTACGCGGCGCTCGCCACCGTCGAGGAGCTGCTGAAGTCCTGGGACCACGGCGGGCCCGCGGTGCTGCGGGCCGGCGGCCTGTCGGTGCGCGACCTGAAGCGGACGGCGGCGGCGCTGGACGTACCGGAGCCGGTGGCGGCCTTCTGGCTGGAGCTGGCGTACGGGGCGGGGCTGCTCGCCTCGGACGGCGAGGCGGACGAGCGGTACGCGCCGACGCCCGCGTACGACGACTGGCTCGACCAGCCGCCGGCCGAGCGCTGGGCCCGCCTGGTCACCGCCTGGCTCGCGGCGACCCGCACCCCCGGGCTCGTCGGCGGGCAGGACGCGAAGGGCCGGACGCTCTCCGCGCTCGGCCCCGACCTGGACCGGGCGGCGGCGCCCGAGGTGCGCCACCGGGTCCTCGGCCTGCTGGCGACGCTGGAGCCCGGCACGGCGGCCGTGCCGGAGAGCCTGCTGGCCCGGCTGCGCTGGGAGCGCCCGACACGGGGCACCGCCGGATCGGCGTCCCGCGCGCCCGGGGCGCAGGCCCCCGCGCCCGGCCCCGCCGCGGAGCCCGGTGCCGCCGGGACGTGGGCCTCGGAGGCCCGGCCCGCCGCACCCGCGCACCCCGCGCCCAGCCGTCACCCCGCCGACCTGCGCGAACGCCTCGCCCGCTGGGTCCTCGACGACGCCGAACTCCTCGGCATCACCGGCCGCGGCGCACTCTCCACGGCCGCCCGCGCGCTGCTCAACCTGCCGCTCGCGAAGGCCGCGGCACCGGCCGCCGAGGGCGGTGGGGTGGAGCCCGAGGTCGCCGTCGAACGCGCCGCAGAGCTGCTCGAACCGCTCCTCCCGCAGGCCGTCGACCACGTCCTCCTCCAGGCCGACCTGACCGCCGTCGCCCCCGGCCCGCTGCTGCGCCCGCTGGCCGAGGCGCTCGCGGTCCTGGCGGACGTGGAGTCGAAGGGTGGCGCGACGGTGTACCGGTTCACGCCCGGTTCGGTGCGGCGCGCGCTCGACACCGGCCTCTCCGCCTCCGATCTGCACTCCTTCCTCGCCGCGCACGCCCGCACGCCGGTGCCGCAGCCCCTCGCGTACCTCATCGACGACGTGGCGCGGAAGCACGGGCATCTGCGGATCGGGGCGGCGTCCGCGTACGTCCGCTGCGACGACGACGCGCTGCTCGGCGAGATCCTGGCCGACCGCCGCTCCGCCGCGCTGCGGCTGCGCCGCCTCGCGCCGACGGTCCTCGCGGCGCAGACGGACCCGACGTCGCTCCTGGAGGGGCTGCGGTCGATGGGGTTCGCGCCGGCCGCCGAGTCGGCGGAGGGCGACGTCCTGATCACCCGTGCCGACGCCCACCGCACCCCGCCCCGCACGGCCCCCGCCCCCGTCCCGGACGGCCCGCCGGCCCCCGACGACACCCTGCTCACGGCGGCGGTCCGCGCCATCCGGGCGGGCGACCGCGCGGCCACGGCGGTACGCAAGGAGCCCGCGGTCCCGGTCACGGCGGGCGGCCTGCCCCGCACCTCGGCCGCCGAGACCCTGGCGACGGTCCAGGCGGCGGCGATGACGGGCACGGCCGTCTGGATCGGCTACGTCACCGCCGAGGGCGCCGCCAGCCAGCGGGTCATCGCTCCCGTCCGCGTCGAGGGCGGCTTCGTCACCGGCTACGACCACACCGCCGACGAGGTCCGCACCTACCCCCTGCACCGCATCACGGGCGTGGCGGAACTGGCGGACGAGGAGGTCTAGAAGCTCCGCATCCCGCCCGCCCCCGGTCCGCCGGGCAACCCGGCCTCCCGGCTAAGCCCTCGGCGCGACCAGGGCGGCCGGGTCGACCTCCAGCGGGAACGGCTTCCCGACCGGCGTGACCCGCCCCGCCTCGGCAACCGTCCGCTCGACGTACCGCCCGTCCCGCAGCTCGCACACGACGAGAGTCGGCACCGGCTCCAGTTCGAGCCGCCACAGGTGCTCGATGCCGGCCTCGGCGTAGTACGGCGGCTTCAGCAGGCGGTCGGTGCGGCGGCCGGAGGACGACGGGGAGACGATCTCCACGACGAGCAGGACGTCGTCGGCGTCGCACGTCGCCGGATTCTCCGCCGCGGCGGCCGCCTCGACGACGACGATGTCCGGGATGAAGAGCCCGTCGGGCAGGATGAGGTTGACCGCCTCGAGGACCTCCGCCGCCACGCCCTCGCTCTGGATGGCCTGGTCCAGCAGCATCGCCAGGCGCAGCGACGCCCGCTGGTGCTTGGTTCCCGGAGCCGGCGACAGCATGAGCGCCTCCCCCATCAGTTCACGACGCTGACCGCGGTCCTCCCCCAGTGCCAGGACCTCCTCCATGGTCCAGGGCCCATAGTGCGGATCGTGCGCGACGCTCATCTCGCCACCTCCCTCGTGCGGAACCGGTCGGTTTCAGGATGGCAGCCCCCACCGACATCCGTCGGACGTCGTGCAGACTGGATGTTTGGCCGCGCGGAAGGGAACCCACACACGTGAACGGTCCACTCATCGTCCAGAGCGACAAGACACTGCTCCTGGAGGTCGACCACGAGCTCGCCGAGGCGTGCCGGCGGGCCATCGCGCCCTTCGCCGAGCTGGAGCGGGCGCCGGAGCACATCCACACGTACCGGGTGACGCCGCTCGGGCTGTGGAACGCGCGGGCGGCCGGGCACGACGCCGAGCAGGTCGTGGACGCGCTGGTGGAGTACTCGCGGTACCCGGTGCCGCACGCGCTGCTCGTCGACATCGCCGAGACGATGGGCCGGTACGGGCGGCTGACGCTCTCCAAGCACCCCGCCCACGGTCTCGTGCTGACGACCACGGACCGGCCGGTCCTGGAGGAGATCCTGCGGTCGAAGCGGGTGCAGCCGCTGGTGGGGGCGCGGATCGACCCCGACACGGTGGCCGTGCACCCGTCCGAGCGGGGGCAGATCAAGCAGACGCTGCTGAAGCTGGGCTGGCCCGCCGAGGACCTCGCCGGGTACGTCGACGGCGAGGCGCACGCGATCGAGCTCGCGGAGGACGGCTGGAGCCTGCGGCCGTACCAGCAGCACGCCGTGGAGGGGTTCTGGCACGGCGGCTCCGGGGTCGTCGTGCTGCCCTGCGGCGCGGGGAAGACACTGGTCGGCGCGGGGGCGATGGCCAAGGCGAAGGCGACGACGCTGATCCTCGTCACCAACACCGTCTCCGCCCGGCAGTGGAAGAACGAGCTGGTCCGGCGGACCTCGCTGACCGAGGACGAGATCGGCGAGTACAGCGGGACGAAGAAGGAGATCCGGCCCGTCACCATCGCCACCTACCAGGTCCTCACCACCAAGCGGAAGGGCGTCTACCCGCACCTGGAGCTCTTCGACTCCCGCGACTGGGGCCTGATCGTCTACGACGAGGTGCACCTGCTGCCCGCGCCGGTCTTCAAGTTCACCGCCGACCTCCAGGCCCGCCGCCGGCTCGGTCTGACCGCGACGCTGGTGCGCGAGGACGGCAAGGAGGCGGACGTCTTCTCGCTGATCGGGCCCAAGCGGTTCGACGCGCCGTGGAAGGAGATCGAGGCGCAGGGGTACATCGCGCCCGCCGACTGCGTCGAGGTGCGGGTGAACCTCACCGACTCCGAGCGGCTCGCCTACGCGACGGCGGAGGCGGAGGAGAAGTACCGCTTCTGCGCGACGACGGCCACGAAGCGACGGGTGACCGAGGCGCTGGTGCGGCGGTTCGCCGGGCAGCAGATCCTCGTCATCGGCCAGTACATCGACCAGCTCGACGAACTGGGCGCGCACCTCGACGCGCCGGTCATCAAGGGCGAGACGTCGAACAAGGAGCGGGAGCGGCTCTTCGACGCGTTCCGCAACGGCGAGATCAACGTCCTCGTCGTCTCCAAGGTCGCCAACTTCTCCATCGACCTGCCGGAGGCGACCGTCGCCATCCAGGTGTCCGGCACCTTCGGCTCCCGCCAGGAGGAGGCCCAGCGCCTCGGCCGCGTGCTGCGCCCGAAGGCCGACGGCCACCAGGCGCACTTCTACTCGGTCGTGGCCCGCGACACCATCGACCAGGACTTCGCCGCCCACCGGCAGCGCTTCCTCGCCGAGCAGGGGTACGCGTACCGCATCGTCGACGCGGACGAGCTGCTGGCGCCGTAGGGCGGGGCGGGCTGCGGCCTTGCCGCAGGAGGGCCTGCTCCGGCCTCAGTCCATCAGGGCCAGGAGCGGGCCCGCGAGGGCCAGGGAGTACTGGGCGACGACGAGGGCGCCGCGGGGTGCGGCGAGGGCCGCCACGCCCGCCAGGGCGGCGAGGCCGCAGGCCCAGAAGCCGGCCGTGACGAAGCCCCCGCCGACGCCGTCGCCGGAGATGGCGTCGGTGAGGGTGACCGCCATGGTGGCGACCACGCAGACCGCGACGAGCAGCAGGCCGAAGCCCGCGAAGGCACGGAGCGCGAGGGGGCTCGGGGCGTACGGGTCGGGGGCGGGATCGATGGTGGTGGGGGCGGTGGTGGGGTGCGGGTGCGTCGCCATGCCTCCATCCCAGCAGCGCGCCGGGGGCGCCGGCAGGGGCGCGCGTACTCAGCCGGGGCGGGCGGGTACTCAGTCCGGGGGCGCGGCGGGGGCGTACACCGGGCGGGGGTTCCTGACGCCCGCGCCGCTCAGGCCCGCGTCGCTTCGGCCCGCGCCTCCGGGGCCCGGGTCGTCGCCGTAGTCGCCCAGGAGGGCGACCTCGACGGCGGCCGAGCCGAAGGCCCGCAGGGCCGCCATCAGGTGGCGGGGGCGGGGGCGGGGGACGGTGGTCACGAGGGTGAAGGTCGTCGCGGTCATGCTTCCATTCTGGAATCCGGACATTCCGAACACATCGGCCTGGGGATGGAACCCGCGTCCCCCTTACGGCGGACCCCTCCCCCTACGGGAAAACGATTCGCACCCGCCCCCGGGGCGGAGTTAGAATCACCGGCTTCCCCGCCTCCCGGACGCGTACGCGCACGAGGAGCGCGCCGCCGTCCGGTCGGAAACCGGCGGCCACATCGCCCTGCCCGTGTGTCCGTCCGCTTGCCCGACCGGAGGCTTCACCGTGTCCGCAGCTGTGCCCACCGACGACCCGCTCGTACGCGAGCGGACCCACCTCTCCGCCTCCCGTGCCGCCCTGCGCGCGATGCGCGAGGAGGTGGAGGCGCTGGACATCAAGGACGTCACGGCGAACTGGGTCAACTCGATCGTCCTGGAACGCCAGATCGAGGACCGCGTCAAGGCGCTCGCGGACCTCGCCCACACCCCGCTCTTCTTCGGCCGGCTCGACTACCTGCCGCCCACCCAGCAGGGGCAGCGCTTCTACATCGGCCGCCGGCACGTCCACGACGCGCACGGCGACCCCATGGTCATCGACTGGCGCGCGCCGGTCTCGCAGCCGTACTACCAGGCGTCGAAGAAGGACCCGCGGGACGTGGGGCTGCGCCGCCGCTTCGGCTACACGGGCGGCGAGCTCACCGCGTACGAGGACGAGCACCTGTCCGACCCGTCCGAGCTGGAGCGGACCAGCAAGCTGCTCCAGACGGAGATCGAGCGGCCGCGCGTGGGCCCCATGCGGGACATCGTGGCGACGATCCAGCCCGAGCAGGACGAGATCGTGCGCGCCGGCCTCTCCGGCACGGTGTGCGTGCAGGGCGGCCCCGGTACCGGAAAAACCGCGGTCGGTCTGCACCGTGTCGCCTATCTGCTGTACGCCCACCGGGAGCGGCTCGCCCGGACCGGGACGCTCGTCATCGGCCCGAACCGGTCCTTCCTCCACTACATCGAGCAGGTGCTGCCCGCGCTGGGCGAGCTGGAGGTGAAGCAGGCGACCGTCGACGACCTCGTGGCGCACGTGGAGGTGCGCGGTACGGACGAGGCGCCGACGGCGGTCGTGAAGGGCGACGCCCGGATGGCGGAGGTGCTGCGGCGGGCCGTCCGCTCGCACGTGAAGCTGCCGGCGGAGCCGCTGATGGTGGTCCGCGGCTCGCGGCGCTGGCGGGTCCCCGCGTACGAACTGGAGGAGATGGTCCGCGAACTGACGGAGCGTGACATCCGGTACGGGGCGGCTCGCGAGGCGCTGCCGCAGCGGATCGCGCACGCCGTCCTGGTGCGGATGGAGCAGGCCGGTGAGGCCCCCGACGACCGGGTGCAGAACGCGGTGGCCCGGAACGCGGCGGTGAAGGCGGTCGTGAAGGAGTGCTGGCCGCAGATCGATCCGCCGAAGCTGGTGCTGCGGCTGCTGAGCGACCCGGAGTTCCTGGCGGAGCACGCCGACGGGGTGCTGAGCGACGAGGAGCAGAAGCTGCTGCTGTGGGCGAAGCCCGCGCGGAGCGTGAAGACGGCGAAGTGGTCGGCGGCGGACGCGGTGCTGATCGACGAGGCGACGGACCTGGTGGAGCGCACCCACTCGCTCGGGCACGTCGTCCTCGACGAGGCCCAGGACCTCTCCCCCATGCAGTACCGGGCGGTGGGCCGGCGGTGCACGACGGGTTCGGCGACGGTCCTCGGCGACCTGGCGCAGGGCACCACGCCGTGGGCCACGCGGAGCTGGGAGAGCGCGCTCGCGCACCTCGGCAAGCCGGAGGCGCGGGTGGAGGAGCTGACCGCCGGCTTCCGCGTGCCGAGCGAGGTCATCGCGTACGCGTCCCGGCTGCTGCCGCACATGGCGCCGGGGCTCGCGCCGGTGGAGTCGGTACGGGAGAACCCGGGCGACTTCGCGATCCGGGAGACGACGACCGGGTCCGCCGAAGCGGCGGTGGTGGCCGCCTGCGCGGACGCGCTCCGGAACGAGGGCTCGATCGGCCTGATCGCCGCCGACGCGCGGATCGCGCCGCTGGCGGAGGCGCTGGAGGCGGCGGGGATGCCGTACCTCTCCCCCGGCGAGGAGACGACCACGGAGTCGCGCCTCACGCTCGTGCCGGCGTCCCTGGCGAAGGGCCTGGAGTACGACTACGTGGTCCTCGACGAGCCGGCCGCGGTCGTCGACGGCGAACCGGACGAGCGCACCGGCCTGCGCCGCCTGTACGTGGCGCTCACCCGAGCCGTCTCCGGTCTCACCCTCGTCCACGCGGCCCCGCTGCCCGCGCAGTTGGCACCGCGGGACTGAGCGGCGGCACGGTCACGCGCGGCGGCACGGAGCGGATCCGGTCCCCGGTCCGCCTGGCGGCGCGGGACGGAACCGGCCCCTTGTCCGCCCGGCGGCGCGGGACGGAACCGATCCCTCGTCCGGCCGGCGGCGCGGGACGGAGCCGGTCCCCCGTCCGGTCCGTCCGGTCCGGGGCTCAGTCGGTGGCGATGCCCCGCGCGGCGAAGATCTCCGCCGCGCCGTCCACCGCGAGCACGCCGTCCTCCACGAACGTGACCTCGCGGAGGTTGGGCAGCAGGTGGAGGTCGTCGAGCGAGCGGACGTCGAAGAGGTCGTCCTCGCCGTCCCAGGCCGGGGCGCAGTGGTGGAAGACGTCCGTCCCGGCGTCGAAGCACAGCTCCTCGACGGTGGCGAGCAGCTCGGCCGGGATCTCCAGCGCCTCGAAGTACTCCCGGGACTCCGGCAGCACCTGCTCGTCGAGGCCGTTCTCCAGGACGTGGGAGGCGGCGTCGCCGATCCCCTTCTCGGCCAGCCGCGCGTGCACGTCGTACACCGGGAGCAGCGTTCCCGCCGTGTACATGAGCTCCTCGATGACGAGGAGCTTGAGGTTGAAGTCGTGGAACCTGGTCATGGGGACAGGGGTATCACGGCGGTACGACAGGTCTCGCGGGGTGTCGGCCCGAGGGTCCGCGTCAGGCGTACTCGGGCAGCGCCTCCGTCCAGGCCCTGCGGGCGACGGCGGCGAGGGTGGGGTTGGGGGTCGGGGCGGTGCCGGGGCCGCCGGTGTCGCCGTAGTAGTGGTCGGTGACCAGGCCCCAGCAGAGGGCCCAGCCGCGGCCGCGGTCCCAGGTTGCGTCGTCGAGGCGGGAGGCGGCGCGGAAGAGGGGGCGGGTGGCCGGGGTGAGGAGGGTCCAGGCCGGCAGGAGGTCGGCGGCGGGGTCTCCGGTGCCCAGGCCGCCGAAGTCGATGACGGCGCTGAGGCGGCCGGCGCGGGTGAGGAGGTTCCCCGGCAGCAGGTCCCCGTGGAGCCAGACCGGCGGGCGGTCCCAGGCGGGGAGCGCCAGGACCCGTTCCCAGGCGTCGAGCGCGGTCCGCGCGTCGAGCAGTCCGGCGGCGGCCAGCGCGGCGACGGCCGGCGGGAGGGCGCCCTCCTCCCACTCCGTGACGGCGCCGCCGCGGAAGGAGCGGGGTCCGCCGGTCGCGTCGGCCGCGCGCAGGGCGGCGCCGAAGCGCCCCAACTCCCTTGCCGCGTGGGCGAGATCGGTGACGGGCGCGGTCCAGGCGTCGGCGCCGTCCAGCCAGGCGTACACGCCCCACGCCTGCCCGAACCCCTCGCCGGGGACTCCGGCGCCGAGGGGGACCGGCACGGGCAGCGGAAGCGCGGGCGCGAGCCGGGGCAGCCAGCGCCGCTCCTTCTCGGCCTGCCCGCCGGCCCACTCCGCCTTCGGCAGCCGGACGACGAGGTCGTCCCCGAGCCGGAACATCGCGTTGTCGGTCCCGGCGGACGCCACCGCCCGCACGTCGAGCCCGGCCCACCGGGGGAACTGGGCGGCGATGAGCCGCCGTACGAGTGCCGCGTCGATCTCGTCCGCCATGAGGGGAGGCTAACGAGCGGCCGCGCGGCTCCGCACCGGGTTTACCGCGGCTCCGTACCGGCTCCGCACCGGGTTTGCCGCGGCTCCGTACCGGCTCCGCCTGCTACCCGCTACGCGTCGACCGCCTCCCGCCAGGTGCGGACCGCGTCCGGGGAGACGGGGGCGGCCCAGCCCTGGGGGCGGGCCGCACCGCCGATGTGGAAGGCGGTGAGGCCGGCGGCGCGCAGGCGCGGGAGGTGGTCGAGGCGGAGGCCGCCGCCGACCAGGATCTGGGGTTCGTAGCCGGGCTCGCCGGTGCGGGCGGCCTCGGCTTCCAGGACCGGGAGGCCGGCGTCCACGCCCTCGGCGGAGCCCGCGGTGAGGTAGGTGTCGAGGCCGGGGAGGTCGGCGAGGCGCTTGCGGAGGCCGTCGCGGTCGGCGGCGCGGTCGATGGCGCGGTGGAAGGTCCAGCGGGCGCCGTCGAGGACCGCGACGAGCCGTTCGACGGCGACGAGGTCGGGCTCGCCGTCGGGGGTGAGGAAGCCGAGGACGAACTCGTCCGCGCCGGCCGCCCGCAGCTCCTCCGCCCGGCCCGCCAGGGCGTCGATCTCCGCGGGGTCTCCGGCCGCGAAGCCGTCGGCGAGGCGGAGCATCACGCGGAGCGGGATGTCGACGGCGCGGCGGATGGCGGTGAAGGTGGCCGTCGACGGGGTGAGGCCGTCCGCCGCCATGTCGGTGACGAGTTCGAGGCGGTCGGCGCCCCCGGTCTGGGCGGCGACCGCGTCCTGCTCGTCGAGGGCGATCACCTCCAGGACAGCACGGTTGCTCATTGCGCCCATTCCTCCATGAATGACGACTACAGGTCTAGTCCAATGACCAGACTAGCCGTGCGAGTGGCCTCCCGCATCGTGCTCGGCGCTCTCCGACGCCGTCGAGGCGGGGGCGGGAACCTTGCCCGGCGCCCCCGCCTTCACCGTGAAGGCGGCCGTGCGGACCTTGCCCTCGTGCTGGAAGTCGAGGAAGAGGCGGTACGTGCCGGTGCTCGGGGCGGTCGCGGTGAAGGAGACGTCGGGGCCGGGGCCGCCCTCGTTGGGGTGGACGTGGAGGTAGGCGAGGTCGCCCTGGCGGAGGGCGACCAGGTGGCCGTACGCGCCGAGGTAGGGCTCCAGGTCGATGACCGGCTTGCCGCCCTTGGTGACGGTGAGGCGCAGCTCACCGGCCTTTCCGGGGTCGAGCGTGCCGCCGAGGCGGACCTGGTAGCCGTCGACGGTGACGGTGGGCGCGACGGCGGGGAGCGGCTTCGGGGCGTAGGCGCCGGGGACGCCGAGGTCGACGCCGAGGGTGAGGGCCTTCGCCCCCTTCGCCGCGGGCCTGAAGTCGGCGAACGCCTTGTAGCCGCCGGCGGCGGGGAGGTCGGCCTCGACGGTCCAGGTGCCGTCGGCGGCCTTCTCGGGGTGGAGGTGACGGAAGACCGTCAGGTCGCGCGAGGCGACGATGAAGTGGAGCTCCTTGCCGTGCTCGGTGGTGAAGGCGGTGACCTTCTTCCCGGCGGCGTCCTTGACGGAGAACTTCAGGGTGCTGCGGCCGGCGGGCGGGGTGGGGGTCTCCAGGGCGAGGGTGTAGCCGCCGTCGGAGACCTGGAGGCCGCCGGGGAGTTCGGCGCCGGCCGGGGCGGGGGCCTCGTCGTGACCCTCGTGCCCGCCGGCCGAGGCGGAGGCGCTGGGCGCGGGGGTCGCGGCGGCGTGCTCTCCGTGGCCGGCCTTCTTCGGCTCGTCCACCGGTCCGACGCCCTTGCCGACGCCGTAGGCGGTGCCGAAGGTCGCGGCGAGCGCGGCGGCGAAGGCGGTGATCTTCACTCCGGTGTTCATGGCTGTCTCCCATGCTCGGCGTTCCTCTTGCTCTGCACTTCACCATACCCCTGGGGGGTATCAAGTCAAGCCGGTCCGACACTTGCGCCGGATACCACCGGGGGGTATACATGGACCCACACCACCGATACCCCCCGAGGGTATCCGGTCCACCGGACACACGATGGAGGACGACATGGGTTCCTGCTGCACCCCCGACAACAGCTGCTCGACCGGCACCACCACCGCGGTCGCCGTCGCCGACGCCACCAGCACCGTCTACGCCGTCTCCGGCATGACCTGCGGCCACTGCAGGACCGCGATCACCACCTCCGTGAGCGCGCTGGAGGGCGTCCTCTCCGTGGACGTCGACGTCGACGGCGGCCGGGTGACCGTCACCACGGACGGCGCGCCCGACGACGCCGCCATCGCCGCGGCGGTGGACGACGCGGGCTACGAGCTGACCGGCCGCGCCTGACCGGCGGCACCTGACCGATCCGGCCGCCGGGGCCCGCCCCGTACCCCCGCCCGGGCCCCGGCCCCCGCGCACAGGAAGAAAGAGGGAGCAGTTTCATGACCACGACGACCCCCGGCACCGCCCAGGTCGAGCTCGCCATCGGCGGCATGACCTGCGCCTCGTGCGCGGCCCGGATCGAGAAGAAGCTCAACCGCATGGACGGGGTCGAGGCCACCGTCAACTACGCGACCGAGAAGGCGAAGGTCACCTTCGCCGCCGACATCCCGGTCGCCGAGCTGATCGCCACCGTCGAGGCGACCGGCTACACCGCCGAGGAGCCCGCGCCGCCGCGGTCCGACGCCGGTGCCGGCGACGGCGGCCCCTCCGACGAGGAGAAGGCCGACGAGGAGCTGCGCCCGCTGAAGCAGCGGCTGATCACCGCGGTCTCGCTCGCCGTCCCCGTCATCGCGATGGCGATGATCCCCGCGCTCCAGATCGAGTACTGGCAGTGGCTGAGCCTCACGCTCGCCGCGCCGGTCGTCGTCTACGCCGCCTGGCCCTTCCACAAGGCCGCCTGGACCAACGCCAGGCACGGCGCGGCCACCATGGACACGCTGATCTCGGTCGGCACGATCGCCGCCTTCGCCTGGTCCCTGTGGGCGCTGTTCTTCGGCACCGCCGGTACGCCGGGGATGACGCACCCCTTCGAGTTCACCATCGCCCGCACCGACGGCGCCGGGAACATCTACCTCGAGGCCGCCGCCGGCGTCACCGCCTTCATCCTGGCCGGCCGCTACTTCGAGGCCCGCTCGAAGCGGAAGGCCGGAGCCGCGCTCAAGGCGCTGATGCAGCTGGGCGCCAAGGAAGTCACCGTCATCAGGAACGGGCGCGAGATCACCGTGCCCACCGCCGAACTCCAGGTCGGGGACCGCTTCCTGGTCCGCCCCGGCGAGAAGATCGCCACCGACGGCACCGTCGTCGAGGGCTCCTCCGCCGTCGACGCCTCCATGCTCACCGGCGAGTCCGTGCCGGTCGAGGTCTCCGCCGGCGACTCGGTCACCGGCGCCACCCTGAACGCCGGCGGCCGGCTCGTCGTCGAGGCCACCCGCGTCGGCGCCGACACCCAGCTCGCCCGGATGGCGAAGCTCGTCGAGGACGCGCAGAACGGCAAGGCCGCCGCCCAGCGGCTCGCCGACCGGATCTCGGCCGTCTTCGTGCCGATCGTCATCGCGCTCGCGCTCGGCACCCTCGGCTTCTGGCTCGGCACCGGGCAGGGCCTGACCGCCGCCTTCACCGCGGCCGTCGCCGTCCTGATCATCGCCTGCCCGTGCGCCCTGGGCCTGGCCACCCCGACCGCCCTCATGGTCGGCACCGGCCGCGGCGCGCAGCTCGGCATCCTGATCAAGGGCCCCGAGGTGCTGGAGACCACCCGCAAGGTCGACACCATCGTCCTGGACAAGACCGGCACCGTCACCACCGGCCGGATGACCCTCCTGAAGGTGCACACCGCCGCCGGTACGGACGAGACCGACGTGCTGCGGCTGGCCGGCGCCCTGGAGCACTCCTCCGAGCACCCGATCGCCCAGGCCGTCGCCACCGGCGCCGCCGCGAAGGTCGGCACCCTGCCCACCCCCGAGGACTTCGCCAACATCCCCGGTCTCGGCGTCCAGGGCGTCGTCGACGGGCACGCCGTCCTGGTCGGCCGCGAGAAGCTCCTGGAGGAGTGGGCGATGTCCCTCCCCGCGAGCCTCAAGGCCGCGAAGGACGCGGCGGAGAAGGCCGGGAAGACGGCCATCGCGGTCGCCTGGGACGGGGAGGCCCGCGCGGTCCTGGAGGTCGCCGACGCGATCAAGGAGACCAGCGCGGAGGCGATCCGCCGGCTCCGGGGCCTCGGCCTCACCCCGATCCTGCTGACCGGCGACAACAAGGCGGTCGCGGAGGCCGTCGCCGCCGAGGTCGGCATCGGCGAGGTCATCGCCGAGGTCATGCCGCAGGACAAGGTCGACGTCGTCAAGAAGCTCCAGGCCGAGGGCCGTTCGGTCGCCATGGTCGGCGACGGCGTCAACGACGCCGCCGCGCTCGCCCAGGCCGACCTCGGTCTGGCGATGGGCACCGGCACGGACGCCGCCATCGAGGCCGGCGACCTGACCCTCGTACGGGGGGACCTGCGGGCCGCGGCGGACGCCATCCGGCTCTCCCGCAAGACGCTCGGCACCATCCGGTCCAACCTCTTCTGGGCCTTCGCCTACAACGTGGCCGCCCTGCCGCTCGCCGCCGCCGGACTGCTCAACCCGATGATCGCCGGCGCCGCGATGGCCTTCTCCTCGGTCTTCGTGGTCGGCAACAGCCTGCGGCTGCGCGGCTTCCAGGCCGCCGACAAGTGACCCGGAAACCCTGACCTGACGGGAGCCCGCCGTGGCCGGTTACGTGCAGCACAAGGAAGACATCATCAGAAGGCTCCGGCGGATCGAGGGGCAGGTCCGGGGGGTGCAGCGGATGGTCGACGAGGACGTCTACTGCATCGACGTCCTGACCCAGGTCTCCGCGATCAACGCGGCCCTCCAGTCCTGCGCGGTCGCCCTCCTCGACGAGCACCTGAGCTGCTGCGTCACCGAGGCCATCGCGGCCGGCGGGGACCAGGCGAAGGTCAAGGTCGGCGAGGCGTCCAAGGCGATCGCCCGGCTGATCCGGACCTGACGGAGTCCACCACCGCCCCCGCGCGAGGGGCCCGCGACCGCGGGCCGCCGCACGGGGGCGGTGGGCGTGTCCGGGGCCGTCACGAACCCGCCATCTTACCCCTGGGGGGTATACCTCGGGCGGGTGTGCGACCCGTAGCATGACAGCCGCCCGCGAGGGGAGGGGATGCACGTGCGCCGGCTGGGAGAGCTGGAGGCCGAGATCATGGACCGGCTGTGGGCCTGGCAGCGGCCCGCCACCGTCCGCGAGATCGTCGACGACATCAACCGCGGCCGCCGGGTCGCCTACACCACCGTCATGACGGTGGCCGACATCCTGCACCGCAAGGGCTGGCTCCGCCGCGAGAAGGCCGGCCGGGCCTGGCTCTACGAGCCGGTCCGCAGCCGCGAGGAGTACACCGCCGGGCTCATGAGCGACGCCCTCGGCGACAGCCAGGACCGCCCCGCCGCCCTCCTCCGCTTCGTCGAGGCCATCTCCGACGAGGACGTCGAAGCCCTCGACGCGGCCCTCCGCGCCGCCCGCGGCGACCTCGACGCAGGGACCGGCGCCGCACCGGGAGGCCGCTCGTGAACCACCACGCCCTCGTGCCCCTCGGGCTCGCGCTGCTCTCCGGCGCCGGTGTGCCCTGGCTGCTCGTCCGGGCCCGCTGGGCCCAGCAGGTGCCCCGGCTCGCGGTCACCGTGTGGGCCGCCTGCGGCGCCGTCTTCGCGGTGGCGAGCGCCCTGCTCCCGGCACAGTTACTGCTGCCGAACGCGTCCAGCCACCGCCTCACCGACATGGTCCTGACCCTCCGCCTCCCGGCCCCCGGCACCCTGCTCGCCCTGCGCGGCCGGGAAGCCGCCGCACTCCTCGTGGCCGCCGCCGTCCTCGCCGTACCCGCCGCCGCGTTCGCCCGCGGACTGCTGAGGGCCCGCAGGGCCCGCCGGGCGCACGGGGACGTCCTGCGGCTGATCGGCCGGTACGACCCCGAGCTGCGCGCCACCGTCCTCGACCACGAACGACCCGCCGTCTACTGCCTGCCCGGCCGCAGCCGGCGGGTCGTCGTCTCCACCGGGGCCGTCGCCACGCTCACCCCCGCGCAGCTCGCCGCCGCCCTCGCCCACGAACGGGCGCACATCGCGGGCCGGCACCACCTGCTGGTCGCCGCCGCCGAGGCGTTCGGCACGGTCTTCCGGAGGCTGCCGCTCGCCCGGCACGGCTCCACGGCGGTCCCGCTGCTCCTGGAGATGACCGCCGACGACCGGGCGCTGCGCCGCTGCACCCGCGACGCGCTCGCCACCGCGCTCTACGCCCTCGCGGCGGGCCGCGCACCGCGGGCCGCCTTCGCCGCGGGCGGGCCCTCGGCCGCCCTCCGGATGCGCCGGATCCTCACCCCGTACAGCGCGGGACACCCCGTGCTGCGCGGGCTCCTGACGATCGGCGCGGCCACTCTCGCGATGGCTCCGCTCGTCGTCGCCTGCTGTTCCTTCCCGACCTAATGTCCGGACCAACTCCGCTATTTACTAAGCGAATTCGTAGATTTCGCATCGGTCACGCACCCCGGAATCGCTCGCTATTGTGGGTACGTTGGAGCTCCGGCTCACCACGGTGCTCGGCACGGCGAAGGGTACAGATCCGATGCAGCTCGCTGGCGTCCGTACGGCAGCGGCCGGCGACGCGACGACGATATCCCGGCTGCTCGCCGACGTGATCCGGAGCAGCTACGCCGGAATGCTGGAGGAAATCCCGCTGCGCCGGCTGATCTCGACACAATGCGCACTGCCGCGGATACGCGCGGAAATAGAAATTCCGGGGGGCGCGCCGGGCTGGCTGGGCTGGCTGGTCGCGGAGAACGGCGAGGGCCGGCTCGTCGGCGCCGCCGCGTGCGGGGTCCCGGTGCCGGGCGAGGGCGAGCTGTACGCGCTGGCGGTCGAGGAGGGCGCGCGCCGCCGCGGGATCGGTACGGCCCTGCTGGCGGCGGCCACCGACCGGACCCGCGGCTACGAGGCGCGGGAGCAGCGGGTGCAGCTGCCGGTGGAGGCGGACCCGGCGCTGCCGTTCTACCGGGAGCGGGGCTTCGCGTCGCTCGGGCCGACGCGCTGGGGCCGCCCGCTCTGAGCCCGGCTCCGCGAGGGGGGCCTCCGCCTCGACCGAGACCCCCGGCTCCATGAGGGCCTCCGCCCCGACCGAGACCCCCGGCTCCGCGAGAGGCCTCCGCCCCGACCGGCCGTAAAGACCGGACCCACGGCGTTACGGCACCTTCCTCCCCGACCGGCCGTGGCAGATCCACGCCATCGCGTGTTCACGCAGCCCGATCCGGTGGATCGGGGCTCCCCCGCAGGTCACGATGGTCGCGGCGCGGTCCCGGCGGCACGGGCGCCTCGCCCAGGACGGCATGGACCGAGCGAGCCCCTGGAGGAGCGATGCACACCCCGAGCGGCACTTCCCTGCCCGCCGTGCCCGCGGTGCTCGCGCCGGTCCTGCCGTCCCGATACGAGCGGGAGCGGACGCCCGCCGCCGGGGCGGGGGTGCGGATCGCCTCCGACGCCCTGCCCGGCCTGGAGTCCGTCGCCGCGATGGACGAGGGGTCGGTCTGGCTGCACGACGCCCTGCTCGGCCCGCACAGCGCGGACATCGTCCGGTACCTCGGCCTCGCCCGCTCCACCGGCGGACCCGTCCTGGACCTCGGCTCCGGCGCGGGGCGGCTCGCCGTCCCCTTCGCCCGGCACGGCTTCGCCGTGGAGGCCGTGGACCGGGACGCCTCCGCACTGGAGCGCCTCGACGCCTGGGCCCGCCGGATCGGCCCGCAGGTGGCCGGCCTCGTGGTGACGCACCGCGCGGACCTCACCGAGCTGCGGCTGCGCGGGAGTTACCGGCTCGCGCTGCTCGCGGGCGCGATGGTGTCGGCGCTCCCGCCGGCCCGGCGCCCCGGCCTGCTGCGGGAGGTCGCGGACCATCTGGAGACGGGCGGGGCGCTCGCCCTGGACTACACCGCGCACCTGTGGCCGGGTCTGGTGGCGGAGCCGCGCAGGACCTGGGCGTTCCAGGTGCCGCGCTTCGACGGGATCGACGAGTGGGTGGTGGCGCGGCAGGACTTCGACCTGGCCTCGATGAGCGAGCGGGTCACGTACTACACGGCCAGGACCGGCAAGCTCTCCGCGCAGCGGACGGTGCTGACCACCGACAAGTGGATCGTGGACCAGGACCGGCTGGCGGCCGAACTGCACGCGGCGGGACTGCACATCGAGGGCCGGCGGCGGCAGCGGATCGACGACCGCACGGAATCGGTGCTGCTGGTGTGCCGCCCGGACGACTGACCTGAGGCGGTCGGCCCGGCGGCCGTACCCGGCCACCGGCCCCGGCGACCGGCCCGCCGCCTGTCGGGGCGGACGGGCAAGAGGTACGATGCCCGCAAACGTTTGGGCCGACCAGATGGGCGAGAGGGCAGTCGTGGAAGAGCTGACGGGCCGCGAGGCGGTGATCCAGCGCCTGCGGGACGTGGGCCTGCGGGTCACCGGACCGCGCCTGGAGGTCCTCTCGGTGCTCGCCGCCGGCGGCCACCTCGACGTCGAGGCGATCACCTCGACCGCCCGCGAGCGGCTCGGCACCCTCACCAGCCAGGCCGTCTACGAGATGCTGCGGCACTTCCAGGAGACCGGCCTGGTCGGCAAGTTCGACCGGCCCGGCCTGCCGGCCGTCTTCGAGATCTCCGGCCCCCGCCACCAGCACGCCCTGTGCGTGCGCTGCGGCCGGGTGGAGAACGTGACGGCGCCCGCACCCGCCCCGCCGCGCGGCAGCCTGCCCGGGTGGCGGACCACGGAGACCGAACTGGTCTTCAAGGGGCTGTGCCCCGACTGCGCGCGGGAAGCGGAAGAATCCGCCTGATCACGCCCGCGTCGCTCCGCCCCTGAACCTCGTGCGGAACGTTCGAATGTGTGGCAGGGTCTGCCGGGGCGTTTTCAACGGGATCCGCGCGATCCGAGGGGAGTCTGCTGCCGCCGTGTCGAAGAACGCCGCCGGAGTACGTACAGGAGGCGAGCAGGCACTCGCCCTCTACCAGGCGCTCCGGGCCGCCCCGGGCACCCCGCTCGCCGACGCGGCCCGCGAGCTCCAGCTCACCGACGCCGAACGGGACCGCGCCCGCACCGAGTTGACCGGCCTCGGACTGATCGACGCCGCCTCGTCCGCGCCCCGGGTCATCGCCCCGGACGTCGCCCTGCTCGGACTGCTGCGGCACGAGCGGGACCGGCTGGAGAGCCGGCTCGCCGAGACCAGCCGCGCGCACACCGCCCTGGAGACCCTCGCCGGACCGTTCCTGCGGGCCCGGGCCGAGCCCGGCTCCGAGGTCGAGGTGGAGATCGTCGACGATCCGGCGAGGATCGCCCGCGAGCTCGCCGACCTGACGGAGACCGCCCGCGGCTCCGTCCACACCATGGCCACCGGCTCGGTCCGCCGCGAGGAGATGGCCCTGGAGCTCGACCGCGACCGGGCGCGGCTCGCCCGCGGGGTCCGCGTCCAGGCCATGTACAGCCACCGGGTCGGCCAGGTGCCGGAGATGGACCAGCACCTCGCCGCCCGCACCGCGCTCGGCACCGAGATCCGGCTGTCCCCCGTCGTCCCCATGAACATGGTCCTCGCCGACGAGCACTTCGCCCTCCTCCCGACCGACCCCCGCGACCCCGCCTCCCCCGCGATCCTCGCGCGCGGCCCCGGCCTCGTCCGCGCCTACCGCGCCCTGTACGCGTACTGCTGGCGGGCCGCCACCCCGTACGGCCACCGGGAACCCGACCCGCACGGCGGCGACGGACTGACCGAACAGCAGCGGGCCGCGCTGCGGATGCTCGCCTCGGGGATCAAGGACGAGCAGGTGGCCCGCAGCCTCGGGGTGTCGCTGCGGACGGTCAGCCGGCTCATCTCCGAGGTCATGCACGAACTCGGCGCGGCCAGCCGCTTCGAGGCGGGCGTGAAGGCCGCCCGGCTCGGCCTGCTGGACGGGGAGAACGGTCCCGACGACCTCGGAGGGGCGGGGCGCAGCGCGTAGCCTGACGGTCGGGGAAGGTCGATTTCGCGACGACGAGGGGGTGGTTCGCCATGGTCACGACGGACGGCGGCACGGGAGACGGCGGGACCGGGCTGCTGGTGACGCTCTATCAGGAGCTGCGCCGTCGCGGGGTGTCGAACTACGCGGAGGTCGCCGCCGGCTTAGGACTCGCGCCCGCGGAGTACGAGCGATGTCGCGCCGAACTGCTCTCCCTCGGTCTGATCGTCCCCACCACCAGCCGGCACGCCACCGCCGCCGACCTGCGCGACGCCGACTGGCGCCCCGAGGAGGACGCGGTCGCCTCGGTGGACCCGGAGATCGCCCTGCTGCGCATCCTGGACCGGGAGCGGGCCCGGCTCCGCGAACACCTCGCCGAGGCGGACCTGGCGTACGGCACCCTGGAGACGCTGGCCGGGACCTTTCTGCGGCCCGGCACCCTGGCCGGTTCCGAGATCGCGGTCGAGGCGATCACCGACTACCGGCGGATCCAGCAGGCCCTGGAGGACATCGTCGACGTCACCCAGGAGGCGTCCTGCTCGATGTACCCCACGGGCCCGGCCCGCCAGGTCCCCGAGCGGATCTTCGAGCGGGACGCGCGCAAGCTCGCACAGGGTGTCCGGATCCGCGCGATCTACCGCACCCAGGACGCCGTCCGGCCCGAGGCCGCGGCGGTGCTCAAGCGCCGCGCCGAGCTCGGCGTCGAGGTGCGGATCGCCCCCGAACTCCCCATGACCATGGTGCTGGTGGACCAGCAGTACGCGATGGTGCCGCTGCACCCCGAGGAGCCGGGGCGGGGCGCGATCCTGGCCCGCGGCCCGCTCCTCGTCGGCTCCTGCCTGAGCCTGTACGAGCACTGCTGGCACACGGCCACCCCGTACGGCGACGACGTGGCGCCCGAGCGGGGCGGCGACGGCCTCTCGGAGCAGCAGCGGGCCGCGCTCCAGATGCTCGCGGACGGCATGAAGGACGAGAAGATCGCCCGGAACCTCGGGGTCTCGCTGCGCACGGTGAGCCGCATGCTCTCCGAACTCATGCAGGAATTGGGGGCGTCGAGCCGATTCGAGGCGGGTGTGCGCGCGGTGCGGCTCGGCTGGCTCGACTGATTTCCTCCCGCATCGCTCCGGACATGCGAAAGCCCCGTGATCGTGGCAGGGCGATCACGGGGCTTTCGGAAATTGCTGCCGGGCGTTTCAGTTCACCGGCGGGGCGGGGGTCGCGGTGGCCGTGTTGTGCGGCCAGTCGACGGTGACGCCGGCGTGCTGGGCCGGGCTCTCCGGGGTGTTGCCGGGGGAGACCGCGTAGGCCGCGCCGCCGGCGACGGCCAGACACGCCGTGAAAGCGACCAGGAACTGGCGGACGGCCTTCTGCATTCCGGAGTTCTGCTCGACGGACATGATTCCTCCAGGATTCGTCAAAGCGCGAATGTGCTGATTCCCGTCCCTGGGCGCCCGTGCCGCCGGGCTCTCCCTGGGAACAACTCCATTCTGTCCGGGGCTCGTTGACGAATCCACCGTTCTCCCGTGCGTGGACCCGCCATGGCGCGAGTGCGTCAATCAGCCGCCGAATCAACGGAATTGGCCGGTCCGTAGCGCCCCTAACCTTTGGTCGAACCAAAAGAGATGCTAAACTCGTGCTACGGCCTTCTCGTTCCTCCAGGAGAGAGAGGCCGCCGGGGCAGGGGCGTGCCGCCGCCCTTGCCCCACCCGTGTCCCCGCCGCCCGCCGCGGCCCGGCCGGCTCCCTCATCGCCAGCGCCCGCTCGTACACCTCGACCGTCCGCGCCGCCGACCCCCGCCAGCTCATCCCCCGCGCGTGTCCGGCCGCCGCCACCCCCATCGTGGCCAGCGCCCGCGGGTTCGCCGCGAGCCACAGCAGCCGGCGGGCGTACTCCTCCGGGTCGTGCCCCCGCACGAGGAGCCCCGTCACCCCCTCCCACACCGCCGTCGGCAGACCGCCGACCGCCGAGGCCAGCACCGGCGTCCCGCACGCCTGCGCCTCCAGCGCCACCAGGCCGAAGGACTCGCTCCGGGACGGCACCACCACCACGTCCGCCGCCCGGAACCACTCCGCGAGCCGCTCCTGCGGCACCGGCGGCCCGGGCCGCAGCACGTCCGCCACGCCCAGCTCCGCCGCCAGCCGCCCCACCGCCCCCTGCTCCCCCGCGCCCGAGTGCCCGCCGATCACCGGCACGAGCAGCCGCTCCCGCAGCCCCGGCGCCATCCGCAGCAGCTCCGCCACCGCCCGCACCAGCACGTCCGGCCCCTTCAGCGGCTGTATCCGCCCCGCGTACAGCGGCACGAACGCGTCCGCCGGCAGCCCGAGCCGGGCCCGCGCCGCCGCCCGCCCCGCGTCGTGCCCCGGTCCGGGGGCGAAGGTCCGCAGATCCACCCCGGGGCGGACGACCTCGGTGCGCGCCGGATCCGCCCCGTACAGGCTCCGCAGCGCCGCCGCCTCGTCCGCCGTGTTGGCGATCAGCCGCTCGGCCTCCGCCGCGAGCCGGCGCTCGCCGAGGATCCGGACCTCCGGCTCGGGGGTGTCGCCCTCGCCCAGGTGGGCGTTCTTCACCAGGGCCAGGGTGTGCGCGGTGTGCACCAGCGGGGTGCCCCAGCCGAAGGCCGCGATCCGGCCGGCCTGCCCGGAGAGCCAGTAGTGCGAGTGGACCACGTCGTACCCCCGCTCCTCCCGGAGCAGGCCGAGCGCGAAGGGCAGCACCAGATCGGGGACGGTCTCCTTCGCCACCGCACGGCGCGGGCCCGCCACTACCTGCCGGACCCGCACCCCGGGCGCGAGGCCGGTGACCGGAGCCTCGCCGCCGCCCTGGCAGCGGGTGAACAGGTCGACCTCCACGCCCTGTTCGGCGAGGGCGCGGGAGAGTTCGACCATGTAGACGTTCATGCCGCCGGCGTCCCCCGTCCCGGGCTGGTGGAGCGGGGAGGTGTGGACGCTGAGCATGGCGACGCGCAGGGACACGGCGGGCTCCTGAGGGGTGGGGGAGACGCGTGCCCCCGCGCGTGGCGCGCCGGGAGCACGCGGCGGGAGGGAGGATCGGTTCGAGGATCTATCTGATTTCTTAGTTGCTTAGAAGTGGGTGGGCGGGGCGCGGGCTCAGAAGCCGAAGACCGGGCCCGAGGGCGGGGCGAGCCGGGTGCCCGGCAGCGGCGGGATCAGCGCGTGCCAGTCCACCGCCCGCCCGGCCTCCACCCGCAGCGCCGCCGCCAGCCGGTCCGCGCCCTCCGGCATCACCGGCCGCGCCCACGCCGTCAGGGCCGAGGCCACCGCCAACTGCGCTGCCAGCGCCGGGAGATGGCGGCAGGCCGTGGTGGGCCGGCACCGCTCGTGCGCGTTGACGTGCCCGAAGTCCGCCGCCGAGCGGACCATCTCGTCCAGGACGGCGACGGCCCTGCGCGGGTCGAAGGCGTCGGGGCCGTACGCCTCCCGCAGGTCGTCCACCGCCCGGTGCAGCCGCCGCTCCAGGACCTCCCAGCCGGTGCCGCCGGGCAGCGCCTGCGGGGCGAGCCCGTCGCACTCCTCGCGGACCGCCGCGAAGAGCCGGGACAGCCAGCTGTTCCAGTTCTCGTCCAGCTCCCGGCGGGCCGCCGCCAGCCGGTCCCGCCGGAAGACGGTCCTGCGCCCCAGCGGACGGGCCTGGAGGACGTGCCGGCGCAGCGTGTCGGAGCCGTACTCGGTGAGCAGGTCGAGCGCCCACACGTTCCCCTCCCGCACCCCCTCCTCGATGACGAAGGACTCGTTCACGTTGAAGTCCTGCGGCAGCTTCACGCCCTGCGCGAGGAGCAGCACCGGCAGCAGCACCGCGTGGCAGAAGGAGTGCCCGAAGCCGCAGAAGTGGATGGCGCGGGCCGGCAGCGGCCGCGTGGCGTCGTGGCCGAAGAGGTGCATCGCCGCCGCCTCGAAGCAGCCGTCGATCCGGTGGTCGGGGAAGCCCTCCACCGGCACGTCGAGCCCCCACTCCGCCGGGTGCCCGACCGCGATGTCCGGCAGGCCGTCCTCCACCAGCGACTCGCACAGCGCCGCGAGCCGCGGCGGCAGCCCGGCCGCCGCCCAGTACTCGGCGAGGGTCTCCCGGAACGGCTCCAGCGGGATGTACAGCCGCCGGCAGCGGCGGGCCGCCGCCGGAGCGTCGCAGACCGCGCAGCGGGCGCCGATGAGGTCGCCGCCGTCGTTGGGCCGGGCGCACTCGTGGCACATCCCGCCGTCGCTCGCCGCCCCGCAGTGCGGGCAGGAGCCCGTGGCGTGCGCCCCGTACAGCCACCGCTCGCACGGCTCGCAGTACGGCAGGAGGCGGGTCCGCGGGGCGATCACGCCGTCCGCGTACAGCTTCGCGAAGAGCTCCCGCACCCAGCGCCCGTACCCCCGGTCGCGGCGGGGCCGGACGATGTGGTCGAACTCGACGCCCGAGCGCAGCCAGTCGGCCGTGATCGCGGCCCGGTACCCCTCCGCCACCTCCTCCGGCTTCCGGCCGAGCTGCCGCGCCCGCACCTCGACGGAGCTCGCGTGGTCGGCGGTGCCGGTGGTGAAGCGGACGGGCTCGCCCTCGGCCCGCAGGTATCTGGTCAGGACGTCGGCGGCCACGTACGGCCCCGCGAGGTGGCCGATGTGCAGTTCGCCGTGGGTGGCGGGCGGGGTCGCGGTGATCCAGACGGGGGTGCTCATGGAAGCCTCCTGAGCGTCGGCACGAAGGGGTGGTTCGGAGGGCGGGCGGGGGTCGGGTGTGCGGGGGTACGGGCGCGGGGCGCGCGCGGGGGTTCGGGGTCGCGGTGCGCGGGTGCGCGGGGGTTCGGGGTCGCGGTGCGCGGGTGCGCGGGGGTTCGGTGTCCCGGTGCGCGGGTGCGCGGGGGCGCCGTGGGTGCGTTCAGCGGGGCTCGAAGTGGAAGGAGCGGATGAAGCAGTCGCGGGGCTGCTCGACCGCGTAGACGATGCACTCGAAGAGGGCCTGGGTGGTGAGCTTGTCGTCGGCCGCCGCCCCGGTCGGGTCGATGCCGTCCCACTCCGTGAAGCGCGGGTCGGCGGTGGAGAAGTCGGGCGGGAAGAGGGAGAAGACCCGCACCCCGGACGGCCGCAGCCGGCGGGACAGGATGTCCGCGAACCCGGCCTGCGCGCTCTTCGCCGCCCAGAACGCCTCGTGCGCCCCGCCGGCGGCGGTCGCGGAGGCGCCCCCGGCGTCCCGCACGGCCACCATGTTCACGATGTCGGGCCGCAGCGAGCCGCGCAGCAGCGGCAGGAAGTGCTTGACCATGAGGACGGTGCCGCCGGCCGTGGACTCGATGGTCTCCACGATCTCGGCGTCGCTCGTCGCCTCCAGGTCCATGGCGTCGAGCCAGCGGGCGCCGTTGTTCACCAACAGGTCGACCCGGTCGGTGTGTTCGCCGACCCGGGCGGCGAACTCCCGGATCTCCGCGGGGCGACTGAGGTCGCATCCGAAGGCGTGGATACGGTCCCTGGCCGAGCCCAGCACCTCGGTACGGGTCCGCTCCGCCGCCTCCACCGTCCGCGCCGACACGTAGACCTCGGCCCCGAGATGGGCGAATCCGACGGCGAGCGCGCGGCCGAAGGAGCGGGACGCGCCGGTCACGACGACACGCAGATTCTCGAATCTCATCTGTCTCTGCTCTCCCCACGGATACGGCGTTCCACCGGATACCGCATTCCTGCGGCCGGTCCGTTTCAGCGTGGCAGAGGAGCGGAGCACCGGGCCCGCGGAAGGGGCTGCGCGTTCACGCCGTTGCGTGGATGCGCCACGGGAGGGGGCAGGCGCGCAGCACGACCGCCCGTTTGTGGTGGACGCTGACCCGGTCGGGGCCGGCCGAGACGGTGACGGTGCCGCCCGGGGTCCGTACCGGCCCGTCGGCCCGGGGCACGACGGTCCCGTCCAGCGCCCCCGCCGCGGCCAGCGCCGCCGCGCCCGTCACGGCGAGCCGGGGATGCCAGCCGCCGACGGTGAGCGCGCGGACGGCGAGCCCGGCGGGCGTGGCCTCGACGGCGGCGACCTTCGGCAGGGCGGAGTCCGGCGGATGCCCGAGCAGCCGCGCGGCTTCCGCGCGCAGGGCCAGCAGGTGCGCCCGGGCGGGCGCGCGGACGTGCCGGGCGTCGACGAACACGTAGGGGTTCCCGTAGGCGACGAGGCTGACCGGCACGCCGAGCAGCCGGTCCCTGGGCCGGCCGGTGGGCAGGGTGCCGGGGGCGTCCGGGGGCCGGAGGAAGTGCAGGGTGTACGCCCCTCCCGGCGGCTCCGGCTCGCACCGGACGGTGTCGCCCGTGGTGAGCGCGCGGACGGTCACCGGGCCCGGCCGGCCCTCGGCGACGACGCAGGCGAGCAGCGAGTGCCCGCAGCCGGCCCGGAAGTCGAACCCGCCGCCGGGCAGTCGCTGCACGAACCGGTAGCGGAGGCCGCCGGCGCCGTCGCCCCCGTACAGCGCGATCTTGGCGTGTGCGGCGGGGAGCCGCGCGAGCTCCCGCCCGAGCCCCAGCAGGCCGCCGGGCATCCGGTCCACCCGTACGACGAGGGTCGGGCCGGGCGCGCCGTCGGCCCGCACGAGCAGCGCGGAGGGCGTCACGCCGCCGCGCAGTCCGCCGGGACCCGCAGCGTGCGGACGACGTCGGTCCAGAGTTCGTGGACGGCGAGGGCCCAGAGGGCCTGGGCGTCGGCCCGGTTCGGGCGTTCCAGCTGGCGCGCCAGGAGGCGGGCGACACGGTCGGCGCGGACCTTGCCGCCGAGGACGAGGCGGGCCGGGGAGAGGAGTTCGCGGACGGTGTCGAGCAGCGGGCCGCCGGGGGCGATCATCGCCTCCACGGGGAGGGTGAAGGGCTGCTTGGGCCGGCGCAGCACCGGCGCGGGGAGCAGCTCGGCGCCCGCCTCGTACAGGGCCCGTTTCCCGGTGCGCGCGGCGGGCGGCAGGGCGCGGGCGTGGGTGACGACGGCCGGCTGGCAGAAGGGGAGGCGGGTCTCGACGGCCCAGGCCATCGCCAGGTGGTCGACGCGCCGCAGGTGGTAGGCGGGGAGCCGCCACCGCGTCTCCAGCGCGGTCGTCGCGGTGACCCGGTCCGCGCCCACGGCTTCCGCGGAGCGCAGCTCCTGCTCGATGCGGTCGGCGGCGGAGCCCGTATCGGCGATGTGGGCGCGGTAGTCGGCGGTGTAGAGGTGTTCGCGCAGGAGCCGGGGCGCGGCGGAGAGCGCGTCGGTGTAGGCGGCGGCCCAGTCGGTGCCGGGCGGGGCGGCGAGGGCGGCGGCCATGCGGTCGTATCCGCCGAAGAGTTCGTCGGCGCCGTCGCCGGTGAGCGCGACGGTGAAGCCGTTCTGCCGGACGGCGCGGAAGAGGGCGTAGGTGGAGAGGGTGATGGGGTCGGCGTTGGGCTGGCCGAGGTGGCGGACGGTGCGGGTGAGGAGGGAGGGGAGCTCGTCGGGGTCGAGGGTGATCTCGTGGTGGACGGTGCGGGCCCGGCGGGCGACGGAGCGGGCGTGGGCGGCCTCGCTGCCTGGCCAGTTGCCCCGGTAGGTGAGGTGGAAGGTGTGGAGCGGCGGCGCGTCGGCCTCGCGGGCGTGCTCGGCGGCGAGGGCGGTGACGAGCCCGGAGTCGAGGCCGCCGCTGGTGACGGCGCAGACGGGGACGTCGGCGTCGGCGAGCCGGTGGACCTCGCGGCGCAGCACGTCCTGGGTGTCGCCGACGGGTGCGGCGCGGTGGGGGCCTCGGCGGCGGACGACGGGGGCGGCGCCGGGCCGGACGACGGCGGTGGCGCCGGGCGGGAGGACGCCGACGCCTTCGAGGGCGGTGGCGGTGGCGAAGGAGGTACGGGTGGCGAGGACGGTGTCGAGGGAGTCCTCGCGCGGGGAGAAGCGGACGCCTCCGAAGGCGAGGAGCGCGGGGATCTCGGAGGCGAAGCGGGTGGAGCCGTCCTCGGGGTCGTGGTGGAGGTGGAGCGGCTTCATGCCCATGTCGTCGACGGCGAGGACGAGTCGGTGGCGGCCCGGCCGCAGGTCGAGGACGGCGACGGCGAACATGCCGTCGAGGTGTTCGGCGAAGGCGGGCCCGTGCTCGGCGTAGAGGGCGGGCAGGAGGGTGCCGTCGCAGCGGTCGGGGAAGCGGTGGCCGCGGGCGGCGAGGGCGCGGCGGAGCTCGGCGTGGTTGTAGATCTCGCCGTTGAGGACGGCGAGGATGCCGGGGAGGTGGGGCAGCCGGTAGGGCTGCTGTCCGCCGCGCGGGTCGGTGACGGCGAGCCGGTCGCAGCCGAGGGACCAGCCGGGGCCGCTGAGCACCCGGTGTTCGTCGGGGCCGCCGTGGCGCTGGCGGGCCGAGGCCGATGCGAGCGCGGCCGGGTCGGGGCGGTCCGCCCCGGCGGCGAAGGAGCCGAGAATCCTGCACATGCCGGTCGCCTCCGAGTCGTCCGAAGTCCTGCGGGTCGTGGTGCGGGGTCGTGCTGCCAGCCTCTACGAGCGAAGCAATGATTTGAATCTACCAAGTTTTTGAATGGCGCGTAAGTGCCATGTCCTGTTCACGCCACCGGATGGCCTTGCGACGCCCCCGCACCCCCAACAGGCTTGACCCATGGAGGACTTCGCGACCGACCACCCGACCGTCCGCGGCGCGCCGGAGTCACTGCTGGTGGTGGCCGCGCACCCGGACGACATCGAGTTCTGCGTCAGCGGCACCGTCATGCGGTGGATCGAACGCGGCACCCGCGTCACCTACTGCATCGTCACCGACGGCGGCGCCGGCGGATACGACCCGATGCTCCCCCGGCAGGCGATGGCGGACCTGCGCCGCGCCGAGCAGATCCACTCGGCGAAACTGAGCGGCGTCGCGGACGTCCGCTTCCTCGGCTACCCCGACAGCTTCGTCGAACCCGGCGTCGAACTGCGCCGCGACCTGTGCCGGGTGATCCGGGAGGTACGGCCGCAGCGGGCCATCATCCCCTCCCCCGAGATCAACTGGGCCCGGGTCGCCGACCTCCACCCCGACCACCGGGCCGTCGGCGACGCCTGCCTGCGCGCCGTCTACCCCGAGGCCCGGAACCCCTTCGCGCACCCCTCGCTCCTCAAGGAGGAGGGCCTGGAGCCGTGGATCGTCCACGAGCTGTGGCTGATGACCGGCCCGACGCCCAACCAGTACGTGGACGTGACGCCCGTCTTCGACCGCAAGGTCGAGGCGCTGCGCATCCACACCTCCCAGACGGCCCACTTCGACGACCTGGCGGGCCTGCTGCGCACCTGGCTCTCCGAGCACGCGACGGCCGCGGGCCTCCCCCCGGGACGCATGGCCGAGGCGTTCCAGGTCGTCCACATCGACTGAGCGCGGGGCCGGCGTCACACCGACCCACCGCGCGGGACCGGCGTCACACCGGGAGGGGCTCCGGGAAGCCGGTCCAGCGCAGCGCGCGGGGGAGGTGGGAGGTGTCGTTGAAGAGGACGAGGGACGGCGGCCGCCCAGGGGCGTAACGGATCACCGTCAGCGCCGCGTTCGCGTGGTTCAGGCCCATCCACCGCCACGCCGGCGCGTCCATCGCCGCCCGCACCAGCCACCCGACCAGGAAGTTGTGTGTCACGACCAGCTCGTGACGCGGCTCGTCCCCCTCGACCGGTCCCGTGAAGCGCGCGACCGCCTCCGCCGCCAGTTCCGCGCCCCGCGCCCGCTCCTCCTCGGGGAACTGCCCCAGGAAGCCGAGCAGCGCGTCGGCCGCGTCCGCCGGCAGCTCCTCCCGGGAGGGCCCGTACGGGACGTAGTCGCCGGCCTCGTCGCAGGCCCGCACCGGGACCCCGTCGAGCTGCGCGCCGACCAGCCGGGCGGTCTCCGCGGCCCGGGCGAGCGGCCCGTGGTGGACCGCCGTGAGCGGGGCGCCCCGCAGCCGCTCCCCGAGCAGGACGGCCTGACGGCGGCCCGCCTCCGTCAGGCCGCTCTCGTCGGACGTGGCCTCGCCGTGCCGGGTGAGGTAGAGGTAGCGGGCCGAGCGGGCGGCGGTGCTGGTCATCGTCGGTCTCCTGTTCCGTGCTCCGCGGAGCCGTATCCGCGGACCCCGTGGGGGACGCCACCGCACGGGGACCCGGTTGCACGCGCGCGCGTGCCCGCCCGGAGGCCGTACGGGTGGACTCGCCCCCGCTCGCGGCGGAAGCCGGGCCCCGGGCGCGGGCGCCGGTGCTGATCTGGCAGCGCTCGTAAGCCCTCAGCCCCCCACCGAGAAGGCGCTCCCCATGCGACGACCACGACCACGCACCCCCCGCCGCCGGCTCCTCGCCACCGCCGTGCTCCTCGCGGCGGCCGCGCTCGCGCCCGCCGCGCTCCCGGCGACGGCCGCGCCCGTGCCCGTACCCCTCCGGCACGGCGGCGACCGCTGCCCGGAGCACGAGCGACTGCCCTCCGCACTCACCGCCCGGCTCGACTCCACCGTCGAGAAGGTGCGTGGGGAGGCCGGGATCCCCGGGCTCGTCGTCGGCGTCTGGATGCCGGGGAAGGGGTGCTACGTCCGGGCCACCGGCGTCGCGGACAAGCGGACCGGCGAGCCGATGTCCGCCGGCATGTACGTCCGGATCGGCAGCGAGACGAAGACCTTCACCGTCACGGCGCTGCTCCGGCTCGTCGACGAGGGGAAGGTCCGCCTCGACGACCCGATCGACCGGTACGTGCGGGGTGTCCCGAACGGCCGGCGCATCACCCTGCGCCACCTCGCGGAGATGCGCAGCGGCCTCTTCCCGTACACCTCCGACGCCGACTTCACCCGCGACCTGCTGAGCGCGCCGAAGCGGCCGTTCACCCCGTGGGAGGTGCTCTCGTACGGCTACCGGCACGCCAACACCTCCGAGCCCGGCACGACCTTCCAGTACTCGAACTCCAACCTGGTCCTGCTGGGCCTGGTCGTCGAGAAGGTCACCGGCCGCCGCCTCGCGGACGTCCTCCGCGAGGACGTCGTGCGCCCGGCCGGACTGCGGAACACCTTCCTCCCGAAGGGCGCCGAGTTCCCCGAGCCGCACCCGCGCGGCTACACCGACCAGACGCTGACCGGCGCCGTCGCCGACGCGACGGACTGGAACCCCAGCTGGGCGTGGGCGGCCGGCGGGATGATCTCGAACCTCGACGACCTGCGCCGCTGGGCTCCGGTCGTCGCCACCGGGAAGCTCCTCAGCCCGGCCACCCAGGCGGAGCGCATGAAGACCCTCCCGACGGGCTTCCCCGGCACCGGCTACGGCCTCGGCATCCTCGACACCAACGGGTGGATCGGCCACAACGGCTCCCTGCCCGGGTACGAGACGGTCACCGTGTACCTGCCGTCGCAGCGGGCCACCCTGGTCCTGATGCTGAACACGGACTCCCTCAGCGGCGGCCAGGAGCCCTCCACCCTGGTGGCCCGCGCGGTCACCGGGGTGATCACCCCGGACAACGTCTACGCGGGCTCGGTGACCCCGCGCTCCTGACGTGCGCCGAAGGGCCGCCGGGGGAACCGGTTCCTCCGGCGGCCCGCCGGGTACGGGCCGTGCATGTCGAAGCGTTGGGGATGGTGGCTGCTCGCCGGCTTCGCCGTGTGGACCTTCTTCGCACTGCGGTGGACCGACCTCGGGTGCGACTACCCGGAGGCGTATCTGGCGGTCGTCCGGTTCGGGACGCCGGAGGGCCTGGAGTTCCTGCCGGCCTGCGCCGGATAGGCACGCGTGCCTACGATCGATCCATGAGCGCTGACGGTTCCCGCTGGTCCCTCTGCTCCCGGAACTCGTTCCTGTCGATCGGGTCGGTCGGCTCGACGCTGTCGATCGGCTCGGTGGGCTCCTTCCTGTCCATCGGCTCGGTCGGCTCGGCCGCCTCGATCCTCTCCGTGGGCTCCTGGGCGAGCCTCGGCTCCCTCCTGTCGGCGGAGTCCCAGTGGTCGGCCCTGTCGTGGCGCTCCCGCTGCGGCGCGATGGCCGCCGGCGCCGCCCTCGGCACCACCGCACTCCTGCTGACCCGCCGCGACTGACCGGCCCGGCGAGGTGGAGGTAGCTGCCGTCGGTGAACTCCTCGACGGCATCGATGCGTTGCTCGCGGCGGTACAGCCAGAGGGCAGCACGCCGGGGTCCCGCGGTGGTACAGCACGCCGGTGCCCTCGTCGCAGACCGAACCGTTCAGTTCATATACTGGGTCCCGCTCCCCCGACCCCCACCCCCGAGGACACACCGCCATGGCCGTCAGCAAGGACGACCTCGACGCGTACGGGATCCCGGTCATCCCGGACCCCGCCGACGCGGCCTCGCGCAAGCGGCAGGCGATCATCGACGCGGCGCTGACCGAGTTCCTGGCGGAGGGCTACTCGGCCGCGTCGATGGACGCCATCACCACCCGGTCCGGAGTGTCGAAGGCGACCATCTACAAGCACTTCGGCAGCAAGGAGCGGCTCTTCCTCGCCGTCATCGGCGGCGTCCTCCCGAAGACGTACGCGGACCTGGAGCCCACCCACTCCAGCGTCGCCGCCGCGCCCGACCTGCGCTCCGCGCTGGTGAAGCTGACGACGGACTGGGCGCGGATCCTGCTGCGGCCGGACATCATGTCGCTGCGACGGCTCGTGATCGGCGAGATCGACCGGTTCCCGCAGCTGGGCCGGCTCTGGTACCGGGTCAGCTACGACATGAACAACGGACCGCTGATCGAGGCGTTCACCGAGCTCGACGCCCGGGGCGACCTCGACGCACCGGACCCGAGGCTCGCGGTGCAGCAGCTGGTCGCGGTGACGGTCGGGGTGCCGCAGCTCGTGCGGACCTTCTCCCCGGAGGCGGAGATCGAGGAGGCCGAGCTGGAGCGGGTCATCAGCTCGGGCGTGGACCTGTTCCTGGCGCGGTACGCCCCCGGCGCCTGACCGCCGCGCGGGCGCAGGTGGGAGCCGGCGCACCAGCGGGCCGGTGAGACGCCGTCAGGCCACGAGGCCCACCGCCAGCACGGCGATCAGGGCGCTCGACACCAGGCCCGTCAGGAGGCGGGCGCGGGGGCCCGCCAGGGTGTGGCCGAGGACGGTGCCGGTGGTGGAGAGGAGGAGCTGCCAGCTCGCCGAGGCGGCGAAGGCGGCGGCGACGAAGACGGCCGCCTCGGCGGGGCCCGTCGTGGTGTGGCCGCCGAGGACGAGGGCCGTGAAGTAGAGGACCGTCATCGGGTTGAGGACCGTGATGCCGAGGAAGGTCCAGAAGGCCCGGTGCGGGGCCGTGACCGGCCGGTCCGCCACCGGGGTCCCGGCGCGGTGGACACGGAGGGCGGTACGGGCCGAGGCCGCCGCGAGGGCCAGCAGGACGACCGCGGACGCCCAGCGGAGCGGGACCGCGACCGGCGCGAGCAGAGGCACCAAGGCGGCGCCGCCGAGGACCGCGACGAGGGCGTACAGGCCGTCCGCCGCCGCGATGCCGAGCGCCGCGCCCGCTCCCGTACGCCACGGGCTGCGGGCGGCGACCGCCACGAGGTGCGCGCCGACGGCGCCCACCGGGATCGCGATGCCGTAGCCGGCCAGCAGGCCGGCCACCACCGCGGAGGTCATGCGACGGCGGGGGCCGCGCCTCCGGGGACAGGGGCCGTCCGCTGTCGGTGGTAGGCCGAGCCGTCCTTCGTCCGGGCCAGCTCGCCGCCGACGACGAGGTGGCGGCGGAGCGCCGGGTAGTCCTCGTGCACGGTCAGCAGGGCCTCGTTCACCTCGGCCTCGCGGTAGACGCGGCCGGGCTCGAAGAGGGTCTCGGCGAGGTGGGCGAGGAGCGCGGCACGGCGGGCCGGGCGGCGCGGGATCGCGAGGAGGCGGCCCTCGGCGGAGAACAGGTCCGCGACGGGCCGGGATGCGGGATGACGGGTCATGGGGGAAGGGTGGCGGCCGCTCCCCCGCCCCGCAAAGGGTTTTCGGGCCGCTGCGGTTCCGGCCGGGTCAGCGGACCATGACCTTCACCGCCTCCTGGAAGGTCGGCAGGATCGGCGGCATGCCCGTCTCCTGGAAGATCGGGCGGGCCTTCACCGCGAAGGCGAGGAAGTCCTCCTCGGTCTCCCAGAAGTCCACCACCCGCCAGCCGCCGGACCCGTCGGGCCCCGCCGCGTGGGCGAGGAAGCCCTGCGGCGGCCACCACTCGGCGGCGCCGAGCCGGCCGATCGCGGCCTCGTACTGCTCCTGGGTGCCGCCGGGGATCTCGACGGTGACGATGACGGCCATGCTGCTGCTCCCGTGGGTGCGGGGGTGGGGGTCACGACCCAGCACACCCCCGCCCCCGGGCCCCCGCACGACGGCGGGGACCGAACGGGCTATGCCCGCGCCGGGTTCCCGGGTCCCACGGGCTCCCGGGTTCCCGGGCTCCCGGGTTCACCGGTCTCCCGGGTTCACCGGTCTCCCGGGCTCACCTGTAGATGAGCAGTTCCTGCTCGGTGGCGCCGGTGAGGGCGTAGCGGGTGCGGACCAGGGGGCGGCCCGCGTAGATGCGGATGAGGGTGGCCGCGTCGCCGTCGAAGACGGCGGGCGGGCGGCCCTCGATCTCGTTGCCGAGGGCCACCTCCCCGGCGTGGTCGGCGAGCCGGCCGACCAGCCGCGGGGTCTCCCGCCGCCGGCTGGTGACGGAGAGCAGCGGCAGGGCGAGGGCGAGGGCGTCGCCGCAGTACGCGCCGGGCTCGTCGAACGCCTCCCGGACGTCTCCGGCGTGCACCCACTCCCCCAGGGCGACCGCGTCGAGCCGCCCGTCCTCGTGGCCCGCGATCACCGGACCCGCCTCGGTGAGCCCGCGTTCCAGCTCGTCGAGGACGCGGCCGAGGGGCCACTCCTCTCGCTCGGCGACATCGCAGGCGTTGGCCTCGGGGAGGAAGACGCCCTCTTCGAGGCGGCCCTCCACGATCCGGACCAGCGCGGCCCCGCAGTGCGCGAGGACCTGGCGGGCGGTCCAGCCGGGGCAGGCGGTGCGGAGCTCGTACGCCTCCTCCGGGGTGCGGCGCAGCAGCGGCATCAGGAGGTCCCGCTCGGTGGTGAGGAGCCGGTCGGGCAGCCACGGGTCGCGCTCGGCGGGCAGGCAGTCGGTACACATGCGGGCTCAGTAGCGGTAGTGGTCGGGCTTGTACGGGCCGTCGACGGGGACGCCGATGTAGGCGGCCTGGTCGTCGGTGAGGACGGTGAGTCGGACGCCGAGGGCGTCGAGGTGGAGGCGGGCGACCTTCTCGTCGAGGTGCTTGGGGAGGGTGTGGACGCCGGTGGGGTACTGCTCCGGCCTGGTGAAGAGCTCGATCTGGGCCAGGGTCTGGTCCGCGAAGGAGTTCGACATCACGAACGACGGGTGCCCGGTGGCGTTGCCCAGGTTCAGCAGGCGGCCCTCGGACAGGACGATGAGGACCTTGCCGTCCTCGAAGGTCCAGGTGTGGACCTGCGGCTTGACCTCGTCCTTCACGATGCCCGGGATCCT
>NZ_JBIAMB010000033.1:0-66641 GCF_042873895.1 Streptomyces sp. NPDC004435
GTAGACAGCTACGCTCGCGATCCCGGCATCCCGGCAGGCACGGGCGACACGAACAGCGATTTCGCCACGGTTGGCGATGAGCACCTTGCGCACGATGGCTCCCTCCTTGAAACAAGCTGAGTTTAGGGACTGCCGACACGGCCTCTCGACCTGACCCCACAGGTGAGCTTGCCCACACGGAGCGTGAATCGAGGGTCGCTCGGGTCGTGAATTCCCTTGTCGCACCAAGGTACGCAGGGTTCCTTTACGGCACAGTAGCTCCGAGGTGTGGCGCAGGTCTCTGTTCGTGGAGCCAGTCGCCATTCGGGTTTCTTTGTCGGGTCCCTACGAATGGCCCAACGATTCTTTGCCGCACCGTCGCCCTTCGGCCATCGCGTGCGGACTCTTGTCCGAGCGTTTACCGGCCAGTAGCCTTCGCGCTGTCGACCGTACTGTCGGTAACAAGCGAATCCAGGGGGTGGCCGAAATGGCCCGCAGACCGATCGCGTTCGTCACGGCCGCCGTCCTCCTCCTGGAGGCACCCGCGATCATCGGGATCAACGCGATCATGGCCCGTTTCGTGGAGGCCCAGTCGATGTCCCTGGACGGACTCGACCCCGACCACATGGTCACCGGCACCTGGGCCCTCGGCGTCGGGTCCGGTCTCGCCCTCGCGCTATGCGCCCTCGTCGCCTTCCTCGCCGGCCTCCGCGACCGCGCTCCCGGGCGTGTCGGCCGGGGGCTGCTCATCGGCTGCGCGGTCGTCCACGGCGTGCTGGGCGCGGTCGCCGTCGGCCTGCTCGGCTGGTCCGCCTTCGCCGTCCTGATGACCGTCGTCGGACTGATCGTGCTCACCCTGGTGGCGTACGGGAAGGAGCCCGCCGCCCCCGAGGAGGCGGCGGCCGCGGCGGCCTGAGGAAGCCTCAGGCCCAGAGCTCGGTGATCCCCACGTCCAGCTTGGCGAGGAGCCGGCGCAGCAGCGGCAGCGACAGGCCGATCACGTTTCCCGGGTCGCCGTCGATGCCCTCGATGAACGGCGCCGACCGGCCGTCCAGCGTGAACGCGCCCGCCACGTGCAGCGGTTCGCCGCTCGCCACGTACGCCGCGACCTCCTCGTCTGTAGGCTCGCCGAACCGCACCACGGTGGCCGCCGTCGCCGACTCGTACCGCTTGGCCGCCGTGTCGTAGACGCAGTGGCCGGTCTGGAGGATGCCGACCCTGCCCCGCATCTCCTTCCAGCGGGCGGTGGCCTCGGCGGCGTCCGCGGGCTTGCCCAGGGCGCGCCCGTCCAGCTCCAGGACCGAGTCGCAGCCGATCACCAGGGCGCCGCTCACCTCCGGGCGGGCGGCGACGTGGGCCGCCTTGGCCTCCGCGAGGGCGAGGGCGAGCTCCGCCGGGGTGGGGGCGTGGACCTTGTCCTCGTCCACGCCGCTGACGATCACCTCGGGGGCGAGGCCGGCCTGGCGGAGCAGGCCGAGCCGGGCGGGGGAGGCGGAGGCGAGGACGAGCCGGCGGGGCGTGCCGCCCGGACGATCAGCAGTCATGGGGGCAGCGTACTCAGCGCGCGCCCACCGCGAGCATCAGGACGACCATGGCCATCGCCAGCAGCACGCCGGATCTGCGCAGCATCTCCTGGGCCTCGCGCAGGAACTTCGGCGGCTTGTTCTCCGGGTCGGACCACAGCATGCCCCGATCCTGCTCCCCGGACGGCCGCGGCGCCTGAGTACGGATACTCAACACGGCGGCCGTACCGCCGCGGCCGCCCGGCACGGCGGCGCCAGCTCGTCGACGATGTCCAGGTAGGCGCGGACGAGCGGGTTCCGGCCGGCCGTGGGCCACATCGGGGCGTAGTCGACGGTCGGGGCGTCGCGGAAGGGCACGTAGGCGACCCCCGGCCGGCCGTGGAAGCGCTCCGCGCGGGCCGCGGTGGTGCCGACGCCGCCGCCGGCGGCGACATGGACCAGGACCTCCTGCCAGGAGTGCGCCGCGGGCCCCTGGGGGACCGGCCGTCCGGCCGGGGTCCGGCGCGGGAAGTGGCGGTCCATCCAGGGCCGCGGGGCGCGGGCGTCGGCGAGGGTGACGAGCACGGTCTCCGCGAGGTCCTCGACGGAGACGGACTCCCTGCGGGCGAAGGGGTGGTCCGCGGGGACCAGCAGCGCCCCCGGCTCCGCGAGGACCGGCCGTCCGGTGGTGATGTCCGGCTCGTCGACGGGGAGCTCGGTCAGCTGGACGTCGACGGTGCCGGCCCGCAGCCCGCCGAGGGGGTCGCGCAGCGGTACCTCCCGCAGCTCGACCTCGCAGCCGGGCCGCCGGGTCCGCAGGACGCGCGCGGCCCGCGCCGCGAGGTCGCCGCACCACGGCGCGGACCAGCCGACCCGGATCAGCCCCCCGGTCCGCCCCCCGCGTCCGGCCGCGATGGCCTGGGCGAGCCCGATGCCGATCTGCTCGTACGCGGGCAGCAGGTCGTCCCGCAGCCGCTCGCCGACCCCGGTCAGCGCGACGCTCCTGCTGGTGCGGGTGAACAGCGGGGTGCCGACCCGGCGTTCCAGCTTCCTGATGGTCTGGCTGATCCGGCTGGTCGTCACGTGGAGCCGGGCGGCCGTGCGCCCGAAGTGCAGTTCCTCGGCGAGCGTGAGGAACGCCTCCAGCTCCAGCCGGTCCAGCATCGGGTGCCGCACGGGGTGCCCGTCCCTTCGTGTAGCCACGCTCAACGAGCGTTCCTCCTTCCGGTCTTGTCGGCGGATCCGGCCGGTCCTGATGCTGGGTGGCCTCAGGAACCCCCTCTCGGCCAAGGAAGTGCACCGGCATGCGCAAGATCGTCAACTCGACGTACCTCTCCCTCGACGGCGACATCGAGAAGCTCGACCAGTGGTCCTTCGCCTACTGGAGCGACGACCTGGAGCGGTACGCGAACAAGCTCCTCTTCGCCGCCGACGCGCTGCTGTCGGGGCGGGAGACCTACGAGAACTTCGCCTCCGCCTGGACGGCGCGGGCGGGCACGGACGCCTTCGCGGACCGGATGAACGCCATCGACAAGTACGTCGTCTCCTCGACCCTCACGGGCGGCGCGTGGGGCGACACCACGGTGATCCCGAGGGAGGGGGCGGTCGAGGCGATCGCCGCGCTCAAGGAGCGGCCGGGCGGGGACATCCTGATGTACGGCTTCGGCCCGGTCGCCAAGACCCTGCTCGCGCACGGCCTGCTGGACGAGGTCCACTTCTGGGTGCACCCGGTCCTCGCGGGCGGCGGGACCCTGTCCGCCGACGGTTTCCAGGGGCGGCTCCGCCACGTCCGCACCGAGACCCTCGACACCGGCGTCGTGGTGCTCACCTACGCGCCCGCCTCCCCCGAGTAACTAGAAGACGAAACGTATCGTCTCGTCAGTTCACTATGGCGCCCTCCGCGCCCCGGGTCAAGCGGCCTTCCCGGGGCGCGGGGGGCGTCGGTGCGCTCAGGCCGTGTACGCGCCCGCCGTCGCGGCGGCCAGGGCGGCCGTCGCGGCCCGCTCGGCGTCGGCGGGGGTCAACTCCTCGTGGGTGACGGCGAAGCGGTAGTAGAGCGGCGCGGAGACGGCCCGCAGGAGCTCCAGCGGGTCGGTGCCGGCGGGGAGCTCGCCGCGCGCCACGGCCCGCTCGGCGACCGGCGCCCATTCGGCCAGCCGGGTCCGGTAGAAGCCGCCGAGGGCGCGGGCGCACTCCTCGTCGCAGGCGGCGGCCGCGATGACGGCGCGGAAGACGGCGCCCATCCGCGGGTCGGCGAGGGTCTGCCGCACGAGGACGGCGTTGGCCCGCAGGTCGCCCGCGAGGGTGCCGGTGTCGGCGGCGGGCAGCGACTGCTCGGCCATGTCGTGCAGGAGGTCCGTGACGAGACCGACGGGGGAGCCCCAGCGGCGGTAGACGGTGGTCTTGCCGACGCCCGCGGCGGCGGCGATCTGGTCCATGTTCAGGGTGTGGAAGCCGCCGGCGGCGAGGGTCTCCTCGGTGGCGTCGAGGACCGCGCGCCGGACCTTGGCGGTACGGCCTCCGGGGCGCTGGGTGCCGGGCACGGCCGACGGGCTCTCGCTCAAACGGGTCTCCTGTTCCATTAAGGCGGGGTGGTCTGCTACGGTCTCGTTCATCTTAACGGAACCAGTCTCCCATTAAGGGGTCCCGTGATGGCTTCCCTCGATGCTCCCCCCGCCCAGGCGACGTCCGCCCGCACGGACACCCGCGAAGACACCCGCGAAGACGTCCGCACAGACACCCGCACGGACGACCGCACGGGCACCCGCATGGACGGGCGGACCCGGCTCGTCCTCGTCGTCCTCCTCGTCGCCCAGTTCATGCTGGCCGTGGACTTCTCGATCCTGAACGTCGCCCTCCCCGTCATCGGCGAAGGGCTCGGCTTCTCCCTCGGCGGGCTCCAGTGGATCGCCACCTCCTTCGCCCTCGCCGCCGCCGGCTTCACCCTCCTCTTCGGGCGCCTCGCCGACCTCCTCGGCCGCCGCCGCGTCTTCCTCGCCGGCATGGGCGTCCTCGGCGCCGCCTCCCTCGCCGGCGGCCTCGCCACCACCCCCGAACTCCTCATGGCCGCCCGCGTCGCCCAGGGCCTCGCCACCGCCGCCGTCACCCCCGCCGGCCTCGCCCTGCTCACCTCCGCCTTCCCCGAGGGGCCGCTCCGCGCCAAGGCCCTCGGCCTCAACGGCGCCCTGATGTCCGCCGGGTTCACCACCGGCGCCGTCCTGGGCGGCGTCCTCACCGACCTGCTCTCCTGGCGCTGGGCCTTCCTCGTCAACGTGCCCGTCGCCCTCGCCGTCCTCCTCGTCGCCCCCGCCGTCCTCAAGGAGAGCCGCCCCGCCACCCGGCCCCGGCTCGACGTCCCCGGAGCCGTCACCGTCACCGGCGGCCTGCTCGCCCTCGTCCTCGGCCTCACCGCGGCCGGCGAGCACGGCTGGACCGCCCCCGGCACCCTCGTCCCGCTCGCCGCGGCCGCCGCCCTCCTCGCCGCCTTCCCCCTCGTCGAACGGCGCTCCGCCGCACCCCTCGTCCCCCTCCGGGTCCTCGCCCGCCGCACCGTCGTCGTCGGGAACCTCGCCGGGCTCGCCGCCTTCGCCACCGAGACCTCACTGGTCTTCCTGATGACCCTGCACCTCCAGGACGTGCTCGGCTTCTCCCCGCTCGCCGCCGGCCTCTCCTTCGGCGTCCTCGGCGCCGGCACCGTCCTCGGCGGCCTGCTCGCCCCCCGCTTCACCCACCGCTTCTCGCCCCGCGCCGCCCTCGTCGCGGGCGGCGCCCTCCAGGCCGCCGCCACCCTCGCCCTCCTCGGCATCGGCGACGGGCGGAGCACCTACGGGCTGCTGCTCGCGGCCACCTTCGCCGGCGGCGTCGGCAACATGCTCGCCATCGTCGGCTTCATGATCACCGCCACCTCGGGCCTCCCCGACACCGAGCAGGGCATGGCGACCGGCATCGCCACCATGACCCAGCAGATCGGCATCACCCTGGGAACCCCGGTCATGAGCGCCGTCGTCGTCACCGCCGCCGCGCTCCCCGACGGCATCGCCCGCGCCGTCGCCGTCAACGCGGCGCTCGTCGCCCTGGCCGCCCTCGCCTCCGCGCTCCTGCTGCGCCGCCGCTGAACGCACACGACGAGGGCCGGACCCCCCGCACACGGGGTCCGGCCCTCGCCGACGTACTCCTCTAGACCGGCCAGTAGGACCGCGCCCAGGCCCGCGGGCCCGGCCGGTGCCGTACCGAACGCGCGATCCGCGACGGGTCCGACCAGCCCTCCGGTGCCGCCGGGCCGCCGCCCTGCGCGGCCGCCGCCGCCGTGGCCGCGGCCCGGGCCTGGACCACCGCCAGTGCGGCGGCCAGCTCCTCGGGCGTCGGGTTGCCTCGTACGACCTTGATCATCGTGCTGTCCCTCCCGAGGGCTAGAGCGGGATGTTGCCGTGCTTCTTCGGAGGCAGGGATTCCCGCTTCGTCCGCAGCTGACGCAGGCCCTTCACGACCTGGGCCCGGGTCTCCGACGGCAGGACCACCGCGTCGATGTAACCGCGCTCCGCCGCGATGTACGGGTTGAGCAGGGTGTCCTCGTACTCCTGGATCAGCCGCGCCCGCACCGCCTCGACGTCCTCGCCGGCCGCCTCCGCCTCCGCGATCGTCCGCCGGTGCAGGATGTTCACCGCGCCCTGCGCGCCCATGACCGCGATCTGCGCGGTCGGCCACGCCAGGTTCAGGTCGGCGCCCAGGTGCTTGGAGCCCATCACGTCGTACGCCCCGCCGAACGCCTTGCGGGTGATGATCGTGATCAGCGGGACGGTCGCCTCGGCGTACGCGTAGATCAGCTTCGCGCCGCGCCGGATGATGCCGCCGTACTCCTGGTCCACGCCCGGCAGGAAGCCCGGCACGTCCACGAAGGTCAGCACCGGGATGTTGAAGGCGTCGCAGGTGCGCACGAACCGCGCGGCCTTCTCCGAGGCGTTGATGTCCAGACAGCCGGCGAACTGCATCGGCTGGTTGGCGACGACGCCGACCGGGAAGCCCTCCACCCGGCCGAAGCCGGTCAGGATGTTCGGCGCGAACAGCGCCTGCGTCTCCAGGAACTCGCCGTCGTCCACGACGTGCTCGATCACCTTGTGCATGTCGTACGGCTGGTTCGCCGAGTCCGGGATCAGCGTGTCGAGCTCCAGGTCCTCGCCCGACACCTCCGTCTCCGCCGTCTCCGGGAAGGCCGGCGCCTCCGAGAGGTTGTTCGACGGCAGGTACGAGAGCAGCTGCTTCACGTACTCGATGGCGTCCTTCTCGTCACCCGCCATGTGGTGCGCCACGCCCGAGGTCGCGTTGTGCGTCCGCGCGCCGCCCAGCTCCTCGAAGCCCACGTCCTCGCCGGTCACCGTCTTGATGACGTCCGGACCCGTGATGAACATGTGGGAGGTCTGGTCCACCATCACCGTGAAGTCCGTGATCGCGGGGGAGTACACCGCGCCGCCCGCGCACGGGCCCACGACCAGCGAGATCTGCGGGATCACACCGGACGCGTGGGTGTTGCGGCGGAAGATCTCGCCGTACATGCCGAGCGCGCTCACACCCTCCTGGATGCGGGCGCCGCCGGAGTCGTTGATGCCGACGACCGGGCAGCCCGTCTTCAGCGCGAAGTCCATCACCTTGATGATCTTCTGCCCGTACGTCTCGCCCAGCGCCCCGCCGAAGACGGTGAAGTCCTGCGAGAACACGGCCACCGGACGCCCGTCGACCGTGCCGTAGCCGGTGACGACACCGTCGCCGTACGGCCGGTTCTTCTCCAGGCCGAAGTTGGTCGACCGGTGCCGGGCCAGCTCGTCCAGCTCCACGAAGGAACCCTCGTCGAGCAGCAGGGCGATCCGCTCGCGCGCGGTCAGCTTGCCCTTCGCGTGCTGCTTCTCCACCGCGCGCTCCGAGCCGGCGTGCGTGGCCTCGCCGATGCGCCGCCTCAGATCCGCGATCTTGCCCGCGGTCGTGTGAATGTCGATCTCGTACTGCTCTGCCGGCTCGGACATCGGGATGCGGCTCCCTGCCTGGTCACGGGGGGTTCGTTGACTGCGAATGGGCTAATGACGGCCTACTGACCCGTAGCGTATCGGCGCGACCACGGCAGCGCAGTGCGGTCTATCCCACACCTAGTCTGGCTTGCATGACGTCCTCCCACGCATCAGGCGGACCCTGGTCCGACCTCGACCGGCCCCCGCTCAACGTCCGCGCGCTGCGCCAGGCACTGCTGCTCCCGGACGGCCTGTGGACCTCCCTCGACGTGGTCCCCACCACCGGTTCCACCAACTCCGACCTCGCGGCGCGCGCCGACGAACTGGCCGAGGGCGCCGTCCTCGTCGCCGAGGAGCAGACCTCGGGCCGCGGCCGCCTCGACCGCACCTGGAGCGCCCCCGCCCGCTCCGGCCTCTTCCTCTCCGTGCTGCTCAAGCCGGACGTGCCCGCCCACCGGCTCGGCTGGCTGCCGCTGCTCACCGGCCTCGCCGCCGCCACCGGCCTCGTCAAGGCCGCCGGCGCCGACGTCTCCCTCAAGTGGCCCAACGACCTCCTGGTGAAGGTCGGGGACGAGGAGCGCAAGACCGGCGGCATCCTCGCCGAGCGGGCCGGCGAGCACGGCGTCGTCGTCGGCCTCGGCATCAACGTCTCCCTCCGCGCCGACGAGCTGCCCGTCCCCGCGGCCGGCTCCCTCCTCCTCGCCGACGCCGTCTCCACCGACCGCGACACCCTGCTGCGCGCCGTCCTCCGCTCCCTCGCCGACTGGTACGGCGCCTGGACGCGGGCCGGCGGCGACCCCGAGACCTCCGGGGTCCGGGCGGCCTACGCGGCCGGCTGCGCCACCCTCGGCCACCGGGTCCGCGCCGACCTGCCGGGCGAGCGGATGCTGGAGGGCGAGGCGGTCGACCTGGACGGCGACGGACGCCTCGTCGTCGCCACCGAGGGCGGCGGCACGGAGGCGGTCGGCGCCGGCGACATCGTCCACCTGCGCGCGACCGGCTGACCCCGCCGCGCGCGACGGGCCGATCCCCCGGCCGTTCCGGGGTGAGCCAGCCCACACCTGTCGTATCGTGGAGCGCGATCCAGGCGAACAGATCGGCAGAGCGAACAGTGGGCAGCGGCAGGGAACGGGCAGGAGGCGGCCGGTGACCGTCGACGACGCGAACACGGGCGACGACCCGTCCGAGCCTTCCGAGCGGTCCGAGACCGCAGCGGAGACCTCGGCGTACCCGACCCCCCACCACGCCGTCGACCACACGGCCGAGCCGACCGACGACCCGCTCGCCATCCGCCTTGAACAGCTCATCCTCGGCGCCGACCGCCGCTACACCCCCTTCCAGGCCGCCCGTACCGCCGGCGTCTCCATGGAGCTGGCCTCCCGCTTCTGGCGGGCCATGGGCTTCGCCGACATCGGACAGGCCAAGGCGCTCACCGAGGCCGACGTGCTCGCCCTGCGGCGGCTCGCCGGCCTCGTCGAGGCGGGGCTGCTCAGCGAGCCGATGGCGGTGCAGGTCGCCCGCTCCACCGGGCAGACCACCGCCCGACTGGCCGAATGGCAGATCGATTCCTTCCTGGAGGGCCTGACCGAGCCGCCCGAGCCCGGCATGACCCGCACCGAGGTCACCTACCCCCTCGTCGAGCTGCTCCTGCCCGAGCTGGAGGAGTTCCTGATCTACGTGTGGCGGCGCCAGCTCGCCGCCGCCACCGGCCGGGTCGTGCAGGCCGCCGACGACGAGGAGATGGTCGACCGGCGGCTCGCCGTGGGCTTCGCCGACCTCGTCGGCTTCACCCGGCTCACCCGCCGCCTGGAGGAGGAGGAGCTCGGCGAACTGGTCGAGGCCTTCGAGACCACCTGCGCCGACCTGGTCGCCGCGCACGGCGGCCGGCTCATCAAGACCCTCGGCGACGAGGTGCTGTACGCGGCGGACGACGCCGGCATCGCCGCCGAGATCGCGCTGCGCCTCATCGAGACCCTCAGCCAGGACGAGACCATGCCGTCCTTGCGCGTCGGCATCGCCTTCGGCACCGTCACGACCCGGATGGGCGACGTCTTCGGCACCACCGTGAACCTCGCGAGCCGGCTCACCTCGATAGCGCCGAAGGACGCCGTCCTGGTCGACAGCGCCTTCGCCGAGGAGCTGACCAGGACCGGCGAGGTGCCGGTGTCGGAGGCCGAGGCGGCCGAGGAGGCCGCCCGCGCCGAGAAGGAGGGCCGGCCCCACCGGACGTACCGCTTCGCGCTCCAGCCGATGTGGCAGCGCTCCGTCCGCGGCCTCGGCGTCGTGGAGCCCTGGCTCCTGAACCGCCGGCCGACCTAAGATCCCTCCCGGGACGGTGTGAACCGTCGTTAACCGGGAGGGCGTGAGGGATGACCGAGCAGCGTTTTGGTGAGTTCGTGCTGGTCCGCAGGGAGGGGCACGTCGCCGAGTTCGTCCTCGACCGGCCTAAGGCGATGAACGCCGTCTCCTCCGCGATGGCCCGCTCCATCGGCGAGGCGTGCGCGGCCCTCGCCGCCGACCCCGCCGTCCGGGTCACCGTCCTGACCTCCTCGAACGACCGCGCCTTCTGTGTCGGCGCCGACCTGAAGGAGCGCAACTCCTTCACCGACGCCGAGCTGGTGCGTCAGCGGCCCACCGCCCGCGCCGCCTACACCGGCGTCCTGGAGCTGCCCATGCCGACCGTGGCCGCCGTGCACGGCTTCGCCCTCGGCGGCGGCTACGAGCTGGCGCTCGCCTGCGACCTGATCGTCGCCGACGCCACCACCGTCGTCGGCCTCCCCGAGGTCTCCGTCGGCGTCATCCCGGGCGGCGGCGGTACGCAGCTGCTGCCGCGCCGGGTGGGCGCGGCGCGCGCCGCCGAGCTGGTCTTCACGGCCCGGAGGGTGGAGGCCGCGGAGGCCCGCGAGCTGGGCCTGGTGGACGTCGTCGCGGAGGAGGCCAGGGCGGCCGCGCTGGAGCTCGCCGGGCGGATCGCCGCGAACTCGCCGGTCGGGCTGCGCGCCGCGAAGAAGGCGATGCGGCTGGGGCAGGGACTGGACCTGCGGGCCGGCCTGGAGGTCGAGGACGCGGCCTGGCGCTCGGTGGCCTTCTCCGGCGACCGGGCCGAGGGCGTGGCGGCGTTCAACGAGAAGCGGAAGCCGGAGTGGCCGGGGGAGTGAGCGTTCCCTCGTTCGCCTGCCCTGAATGATCCCATTTTGTACCGAATATCACTTTCCGTGACACCTCGGAAGGGAAATCGGATCAAACCTCCCTAAGCTGGAGGAATGGGAGAGGACGTGCGGCTGCGGGCCGTGGTGGCGCTGGCGCAGGGGATGGCGGCGGCGCACACCCCGCGGGAGTTCTGGCGGGCCGCGGCGCTCGGAGCGTGCGCGGGGCTCGACGGGAGCTTCGGCGCCCTGTCGGTCTGGGAGCGGGACCACGGCCGGCTGCGGGTGCTGGTGAACGCCGGGGCGCGGGCGGCCGGCGAGGAGGAGTTCCCGGACGGGGAGACGTACCCGGTCCACCAGTTCCCCGAGATCACCGAGTTCCTGCACGAGCGGTGGGCGGTCGGCGCCGGCCCGCACGCCTGGGTCGAGACCGCGGACGCGCCCGTCGTGACCGGCCGGGTCGAGGGCCTGCGGCGGCGCGGCCGGTCCTGCTGCGTGGTCGCCCCGGTGGTGCTGCACGGGCGGGCCTGGGGCGAGCTGTACGTGGCCCGGCCCGCGGGGGCGAAACCTTTCACCGAAGCGGACGCGGACTTCGCGAACGTCCTCGCCGCGGTCGTCGCGGCCGGCATCGCGCAGGCCGAACGCCTTGAGGAGGTCCGCAAGCTCGCCTTCACCGATCCGCTCACCGGCCTCGCCAACCGGCGCGCGGTCGACGCCCGTCTCGACGAGGCCATCGAGCGCTACCGGGCCGACGGCGCGGTGGTCAGCCTCGTCGTCTGCGACCTCAACGGCCTCAAGCGCGTCAACGACACCCACGGGCACGCCGTCGGCGACCGCCTCCTCGAACGCTTCGGCTCCGTGCTCTCCCGCTGCGGCGCGCGCCTGCGCGGCGCCCTCGCGGCCCGTCTCGGCGGCGACGAGTTCTGCCTCCTGGCCGTCGGCCCCGCCGCCGACGAGGTGGTCGCGGTGGCCGAGGAGCTGTGCGTCCGCGCCGCCGAGCTGGAGCTGGGCGAGGGCGTCGCCTGCGGGGTCGCCTCCACCGGCGACCCGATCGGCCCCCTCAAGTCCGCCCGCCGCCTCTTCCGCCTGGCCGACGCGGCCCAGTACCAGGCCAAGGCCGCCCGCTCCGCGAAGCCGGTCGTGGCCGGCCGCGACGGCACGGTCATCCGCCTGGCCGACGCCCCGCCCGGCGGCCGCGACCGCCGCCGCTTCCGCGACGCACCGACGGTGCAACTACCGCCGGAGCCGTGACGGCTGGCCGGCGCACCTCGCCGCCGACAGCCGGGCGGGGCCTCTGGCCCGGCACGCCACGGCCTTCGACGGCCGAGGCGTACAAGCAGCGCAACGCGGTCGAGCGGTGCATCAACCGGTTCAAGCGGTGGCGGGGCCTGGCCATGCGAACGGACAGGCTCGCGCTCGCCTATCGGGCCGCACTCCGCCTACCCGCCACCCTCATCTGGGTACGCGGGTGATGGGCGGGAGGCTGTAGGTGCCGTCGAAGACGCCTGTGCGGGGCTGGTACATGCGCAGGACGGGCCGGAAGCGGCCGGGCGGGGTGGGCAGCCAGTTCGCTGCGGCCTCAGGATCGGCGGGCCGCTGCGGCTGGAGGTGCAGGGTCAGCGAGCCGTCGGGAGCGTGGTGCAGGCGGGGGGTGCGGTCGCCGATGGAGTAGCGGTCGAGGGGGTTGTCGACGAGGTAGTAGTCGGGCAGGTCGTACATGGTGATCGACCAGAAGGCGTCCACGGGCGGGGGCGTGGTGAAGGTCAGGGTGTAGGCCTGGGTTCCGTCCAGGGGTCGGCCGTCGCCGTCGTTCCAGGTCATGGCGTACGCGGCCTCGTAGGCGTGGTTGCCCCACAGGCCGGCGCGGGCGGCGGCGGCCCGTTCGATGCGGGCGGTGGCCCGGTCGGCGATCACCCACTGGGGGGTCTCCAGGGTGCCGGTCTGGAAGAAGTCGAGGTTGTAGTCGAAGACGTGGTAGGTCAGCTTCCACCCGTTCTGCTCGGGGCTGTTGCCGTGGGCGGTGGCGTACTCCACCCGCTCCTTGCCCTGGCGGTAGCCGGCCGTCAGGACCTGGGCTGTCTCGGTGGCGGCAGCGGCGTAGGGGCTGGTCTCGTCCAGGAGGCCGAGTGGCGCGAACCGCTCCTGGTAGGCCCGATCGGCGGTGGAGGGCGGGAAGGCCCGGATCCAAGTGCGCAGCTTCTCGAAGAACAGCAGTTCGCCACCCTCGACCCCGTCATGCGGTGCGGGAAGCCCCGCGGGCGGTGTCGCGGCGTCGAGGGGTTCCAGCGTGGTGGCCTGCTGCAGGGCGCTGACGGCGGCCAGGTCACCGGGGCCGTCGCAGGCCCACCGCCCGACGATCGTGGCCACGGCGGTGGGCGCTGCGATCCGGGTGGCGCCCGCGGGGACCTCGCCTCTCCAGCCGGGACCGGTCAGCAGATAGCTTCCGGCGGCGGTGCCGGTGGCGCGCCGGCCGACGTAGGCGAAGTTGTTCGTCCAGGCGTCAACGAACTGGAGCACGTAGTACCGCCCTGCCGTGTCGGGCACGCGCAGCAGGAGCGGGCCGCCGCTCAGGTCGACCTGGGCGATGGAGTACACGGTGTCGTTGTTGACGGTTACGAAGGTGTCCTTGGGTCCGGCCAGGCCGGTGGCGTGGCTGAACCGGTTGAAGGGAGCCGCCGGCAGCGAGGCCATGCCCTTGCGGGTGAAGCGGTCCACTTCGTCCAGGTTGCACACCATCGGAAAGCCGTAGACGTACGCTTCCGCCGCCAGCGCCTTGAGATCCGACACCTCACACCGCCCTCTTCTGACCAGACCGGACAGCCAGCCTCCCCCCGGACGGTCCCCCTCGCCACCGGGACGAAAGCCCGTTGATCAGGCGCCTCGGACACACGCCAGACCCCCACCACTGACAGCGACGGCTCGCCGAAGGGACAGGCCCTAGGCGACGCACCGGGGGCACAGGTCCTCGTCGCCCACGGGTCGGAAGAGGTACGCCTGGTCGTGCCGTCCCTCGCACTCCCGCATCCCGGCGAGCCGCGTCGAGACCGGGGGTGCGGGGGAGGGCGGCGGGGGTACGAGCCCCGGGAGCGGCGGCGGTACCTGCTCCGGCACCTCCCGGAGCAGGTACCGCACCAGCCCGCCGGGCCGCAGCACCGGCGTACCGTCCTTCGGCAGCCCGGAGCGGATGTGGGCGCAGACGTCGGCGGGGGTGTGTCCGGCCTCCAGCCAGCGGGCGGCCAGCCGCGCCAGCTCGTCCCGCATGCCGGGCGGGATGTGCCGCAGGGCGGGCGAGAGCACGGGGAGCGCGCCGATGACGGCGCGGGCCTCGTCCGAGGGGGCCGGTTCCTCCACGGCGGGGGCCGTGGGTGCGGCGGGCGGAAGGAGGGAGGTCTTTCCCGCGGTGGGTTCTTGCTCTGGATGACCGTCGGCGGCCTGACGCACCGGCCCACCGGCGGCCGGGATCCCGTCGCTCGGCGCGACCTGCGGTGTCACCGGTCGGGGCGCCGCCCCCTCCCCGGCGTAGGCGGGCATCCCGGCGAGGATCTTCGCCGCCTCGCCCGCGCTCAAGGGGCGGCTGGAGACGAGCTGTTGGGTCATCCAGCGCCCGCCCCCGATCTGCACCCGCCGCTCGTGGACGAAGCCCTCCGTCTTCAGCTGCCGCTTGGCCGTCCCGAACGCGCATGCCCCGATCCGGGCACGTTCGGCGGTGCGGGACAGCGGTTCGCGGGCGTCCTGGGGGAGGGAGAGCTGCCAGGTCAGCAGCCGTACGGCGTCGGAACTGAGCCGGGGATGCCGGATGATCTCGTGCGAGAACCGGGTGAAGGCGCGCGAGGGCGCGATAAAGTTTCGGTAGATCACGGTGGCTGTTCTCCACTGGTGGTCCAGGCCCTCGCGCATGGGTGCAACCATCGCGGGGGCTGATTTCTTTGGCGAACGTACCGCACGGCATATGCCCGTCGAGCCGATCGAAACAAAGATCCACCGTACGGGTGACGGGTGTTGCTCAGTGGGCCTGGCGCCGGGCGGTGCTGATGACGCGGACCCCGCCGGCGGGCGTCAGGCCGGCCCGTTCCTGCGGGCTCGCCTTCCAGCACTGGTCGGCCTCGGCCTCCCACAGGAACCCGCTGGGCCGCAGGAGGACGAGCGTCCTCCCGTGCACGGCGTGGACCTGCCCGGTGAGGGCCCGGGTCGCGTCGGTCACGTACTCCCCGATGCGGTACATCACCGGCCGCTCCTGGCCGAGTTCAGGACGGCGGTCAGCCGCAGGGCCCCGGCGAGCGTGAAGGTCCCGATCCCGTAGAGGTGGGTGTCGGTGCCTGAGCCGCGCAGGACCTCGCGGTACAGACCGTTGGTCGGCAGCCCGGTCGCCTCCATGGCGGCCTTGAGCTCCCGGTAGGCCCGCGCGGCCTCGGCCTCGGAGACGGGGCGGACGGTGTGGACGGGGTGAGGGGGGAGGTGGTCGGCGGGAGGGGTGCTGAACGCGTGCATGGAGGGCTCACTTTCTGACGGATCTCCTCCGGGAACCCCTCCACGATGACGCCGACCCCCCTACGCTCACCAGGAGTTGGGTGACTGCGGGCGGGCGGGGAACGAGGCATATGCCAGGACCACAGGATCTGGAACCCGGAGAGAGCATCGAGCAGTACCTCGGCAACGTGGTCCGCGAGGCCCGGCTGGCCCTCGGGCGGGACTGGACGCAGGCGTACGTGGCGGGGAAGACGTTCAGCAGCGGGACGAGGATCTCCGAGATCGAGCGCGGGGAGGACCCGCCGGACCGGGAGCTGGCGAGGCGGCTGGAGATCGTGCTGAGGCTGCCGCCGGGGACGCTGGTGAACCTGGTGAAGATCCTCACGGAGCGGACGGTCCGTGACTACGCGAAGACCTACTTGAGACGGCAGCTCGAAGCCACAGCCATCCACGAGTTCTCCATCGTCGTCCCGGGACTTCTCCAAACCGCCCGATACGCCCGTGCCGCGATGCAGGCCGGACTGGCCGGCACCCCGGCGCAGATCGACGACTACGCAAGGCGGCGGCTGGACCGCCAGGCCGTACTCGACCGTCCTGACCCGCCATGGATGATGCTCGTCCTCGACGAAGCCTGTCTGCGCCGTGACATGGGCGGCGCCCAGGCCATGCGCGAGCAGATCGAGCATCTGCTCGCGATGGGCGAGCGGCCTCAGGTGAATATCCAGGTGCTGCCCATGAAGGGCGCGCCGGTGGCCGGCTCGGTGTCCCTCCTCACGTTCGCGAAGGGGCAACGAGGGGCCTACACGGAAGGATTCAACACGGGCAACTACACCGAGGATCCAGCCGAGGTGATGCACTTTCAGCGTGTCTATGATCTGCTGCAACAGGCTGCCCTGGGCGTTCGGGCCTCCCGAGAACTGATGCGCGACATCGCGAAGGAACAAGATGACTGAGCCCTCGCCGAACTGGCACAAGAGCACCTACAGCGGCAACACCAACGACTCCTGCGTCGAGATCGCCGATAACGCCCCCGACGTGATCCGCGTCCGTGACACCAAGGACCACGCCCGGGGCGAACTGACCGCCACCCCTACCGCCTGGACCGCGTTCACCGCCTTCGCGCGGACGCACGTGGTCTGAGCGGTCTACTTCGACGGGTAGAAGCCGGCTGTGAAGCCGCCGACCCACGAGCTCTTGCCGTGCTCGGGGACGTACGCGGCGACACCCTCCGCCACCCAGGCGGGAGGTTCGACGTCCGGGCCGAGCGGGGTGACCTTGTCGGCGGCGAGGTCGACCTCGACCGGGAGCGCGGGGTCCCGGCGGGAGTCGGCCGGGACCGTACCGTACGCGACACCGCGCCCGGCGTCGACGGACGTGAACGTGACCCGCTTGCGGTCCTCGGTCTCCTCGAAGCAGTAGCCCTTGTCCGCGCGCAGGTCCAGCACGACGGGACCGGCGTGGACGTAGCGGCCGCCGGACAGGGTGGGAACGGGCGGGCCGGTGTCCAGGTCCGGACGCTCCCCTTCGCAGCGCACCGCGACCCGCACCTTCCCGGTGGCGGGGTCGCGGACCTCGTACCGCCGGAGCTCTCCGCTGTGACCGGCCGTCCAGTCGGCGACGATGACGCCACCGAGGTAGTGGGGTCGCACGAGCTGGAAGGCACCGGTCCCCACCGCGTCGGACGGCTCGCTGGTACCGCTGTGCCAGGTGCCTCCGCCGAGCCAGAACGAATTGCCGTACGCGTCCGTCAGGGGGCCCTGGGGCGAGACGCCGAAAAGGTGGGCCCGCTTGTCGCAGTCGGCCTGCCCGATCATCCGCCGTTCGGTGCAGCGCCTGACACCCTTCGGCGCGGCGAACTGCCGCTCCGTGTAGGTGGTCTGGGTGCCGGTGGCGACGTCCAGCGCCACCGGTCGGGTGTCCTTGTCCGCCGTCGAGGCGCGGTTGTGCACGATCCCTTCGCTGTCCTGGGCGGTGAAGGTCTGCGTCTTGTACGGGAACTCGAACGTCCGGGCGGCCTCCACGGTGCCCGTGCCTCCGGCGGGGAAGACGGTGAGCTGCGTCGTGGACCTGGCCTTGGACACGCCGTCGCCGCCCTTCTCGCCCACGAAGCTCACCACCGCGTAGTCGGTGTCGCCCTTCGAGGTCACGAGGAGCCTCACCTCGCCGTCCACCCTGCCGTGCTGTCCCGACACCGGAAGGGGCACCGGCGCACCGGTCCAGCGCACCTCACCCGTGCGGAGATCGCGCGCCACGACCTGCGTGGACTCGCCGTCCTCGGCCTTCTTGAGGAACAGCACCTCCTTGGCGTGCGGCGCGTACACGGGACTGCGGAGCCCCTCCGAGGACTCGACGGCCCAACCCCTGGCGCCGTCGAAGGCGGCGGGGACCTCCACCCGGGGCTTCCGCTTCTCCGGGGGCGCCGCGCTCGTCGTGGCCGCCGGCTCCTGCCCGCCGGGCTTCGGCCCGCCCTCGGCACCGTCACCCCCGCCGCCAGTGCATCCCGCCAGCAGTGCCACGACCGCGACCAATCCGGCGGCACCCGTCCCCGCACGACGCTCGACCCTCACAACTCCGCCCCCGGCTCCCTCGCCCAACTCTGCACTTGCGCAACGTCGTTATGACCGTACAGCGCCGCTCCGACACCCCACCCGCCCGGCGCCCGCCGGTCCGCGACATCCGTATGTGCTGTTTCCGGTGGGGCAGCTGGTGAGCAGCGAAATGGTGAGGGTCGCTGTCCCGAGGGCGAGACGACGCATTGACTTCCCTTACTTTCCAGTGGTCTTGCCCTTGGGTTACTTGCACCAGGTAGCGGTGAGGCCGGGAACGTACGTCCGCATGAACTGTTCCGTGCTTGTCCGGAGATCGGTCGTTGAATCGGGCTTCTCCTCGCCTCGCCCGACTTCGACTATCAAACGGAGCCGGGTGTACGGGAAGCCCGGTATTTCTTCCTGCGGCTGACCGGGCTTCGGTAGGCAGTCGATCAACGCGGCGGCGCCATTGTCTCCTACTCCGGCACTCGTGACAGGTCCTCCCGGTGAGACCCTTCCGAGGCCTTCGATCTCCTTTTGCCAGTACGGGAAGAGATCTTCGGTCCCGCCACCACGCAAAACCGAAATGGCCAGTCCGGGTTTCTTGTCGACGACCACCCTGCAGATGAGATGCTCGAAATCGACGGCCTCGTCACCCGATACCCTTGCTTCCTTCCCTGGGGGGAGAACATTTTTCAGCGAGGAAGGGTCGACTTCGACGCCACACACCTGTGATGGGATGGCGTAGTCGTATCCCGGCTCGCCGTCGGAGCATCCAGAGGCGAGGAGAGACGCGGCCAGCAGCGTCCCGTGAAAGATCCTGCGATTTCTCATGAGCCGCCCCCTGCCGCCCCGCGCGCCGGTGCGGGCCTGAACGCGCGCAGGGGCGTTCACCTGCACCAGGTTCTGGTCAGTTCTGGAATGTAAGACCTCACGAAAGTCTCCATTCCTTTGCGTAGTCCGGTCGCTTTCCCGGAATTTCCCGTCTCTCTGTCGACTTTTATTTTCAGCCGGACATGTGTGTACGGAACTCCGGACATGTCTTTCTGAGGTTGACTCGTTCTCGGGTGACACTCCAGGGCGGCCGCGGCTCCATCGTCCCCCACCCCCGCGAGCACGGCGGCTCCCCCGAGCGAGGTCCTCGTGAGGTTATCGAACTCCTTCTGCCAGTATCCGAAGGCGTCGCCTGCCCCGATGTCGCGCAAGATCGATACGGACAGCACGCTTTTCCCGTCGATGATCACCGTGCAGGTGTGGTGCCTGAAGTCGTTTGTCCCACCATCCGCGGCCCCTGCTTTCTTCCCCGTCGGGAGTACTTCCTTCAGAGCTGACTGATCGACTCCGACGCCGCACACCTGTGATGGGATGGCATAGTCGTAGCCTGGCTCATCGCTGGAGCATCCAGCGGTGAAAAGAGCGGTGGCTGTGAGCAGACCCCAGAATTGACCGCGCTTCATGATCCCCCGCCTGCTAGGCCGCGTGCCGTGCTGTTCCCGTCGTTCACGGTGCCGTTTATCTTGGAGACCGTCACGTCCAGTGTTTCCCCGGTGGCCTCACTGGGATTCGCCCGCCTCCACACGTCGGCCAGCGCACCGATGCGGTTCTCTTGGTTCCTGGATGTCTCGGTATTGTCGGTGGCGAGTCTCTCGTTGATATGCCGTGTCTCGTCCTCCAACCACTTGGTCGTCAGGACGTCCACCCCCCGCTGCGCCGCGTCTCCCGCCTGAGGGATGAAGTTCACCAGGCCACCCCACTGGTGGTAGTCCATCTTCGCTTCCCACATGGCCTTGCTCTTCGCGTCGTCGGCATCGACCGCGAGCCCTTGATAGCGGGCTTCTTCGAGGAATCCGACCGTGTGGCCCGCCTTTCTCCAGGTCTCCTCAGGGCCTCCGACGCCCGTGTTGATGTCGTGGACGATCTCGTGGTTGATGGTGTCCTGGAGGGTGAAGTAGGCGAAGCGGTCGCGGGAGATCTGCTTCGACACCTCAAGGACCTGGTCACGGTCCAGCGGGCTGCTTGAGTCGAGTTGGGCGCTCGTCGTGGCGTGGACGTCGTCACCGTGATTGCCCATGACCACGGCCATCGGGGTGCGCAGACTCGGAGGGAAGTCGTCGCCCTCGGCGGAGAGGTGCTTCAGTGCGCCTTCGAACACGCGGTTGTTCGCGTCGGAGTGCTGGACGTAGCCGCCGCCCGAGTCGTTCGGGTCGATGCCGGTCGTGGCGGCGATGAGGGCCGCGCCGAAGCCGGCCCTGGTCTTCGCGTCCTCCATGTCGGAGCTGCGAAGGGGGTCGCCGAGGATGCCGTCGGGGTTGTACGCGATGTCCATGTACCGGTTCCCGTCGACGACGTCCCAGTCCCGCTGACGCGTCAGGTACTCCAGCCGGTCGCCGCCCTCGGACTCCGGGTCGAGGAACTCCGCCGCCGCGTCCGGGTCCTTGCTCATGAGGCCGAGCAGGCCGTCCAGGGGGTCGTTCGCGAACCATTCGTCCCGTGGCCCCGTGAACCGGGCGGGCAGGTCCCAGTTGTCGTTGCCCCTGTCCCCGCGCTCGGCGGCGATCAGGTCGTCGCCGAGGTCGTGGAGGAAGCGGTCCGAGTAGCCCTCGCCGTGCTGCATCAGGGTGACGAGGGACTGGTAGCCGCGGACCTGCTCGCCCTGCCACTCGTAGCGCTTCATCCCGGCCTCCTTCAGGCCGTCGCGGAACTGCCGGTAGAGCGGGGATCCCGGGTTCTGCGTGGCCGTGGCGAGGGCGTTCGCCAGTCCTCGCTCGCCGCTCAGGTAGTGCTGCCTGTTCCCGGAGTCGGAGTCGTAGGCGAGGGTGTTGATCTGGTTGGTGAGCCGGATGGTGCCCTCGGGGCCCAGGTGGCTGAGAACCATCCGGCTGAACCCCTCGTCGCCCGCGTTGTCGCGCATCAGGCGCGCCCACTCCTCCGGGTCGGCGGGCTTCTCGCCGGCCAGGATCCGGTCCGCGTACCTCTTCGCCTCACGTGCCTCGACCAGCTCGATGTCGCCGATCGCGCCGGCGTTGAAGCCGTGGCCGACGCCACGGGCGTTGTCGAGCGCCTGCTCGAAGAAGCCCTTGACGCCGGCGGCGTCCCGGAGGGCCAGCTTGGCTCCCTCGTCGGCGTCGTCCACCGCCTGGACGGCGGCGGCGACGGCGGCGGTCCAGCTCGCCTCCTGGGCGGCGCGGACGGTCGCGTCGGCGAGGCCACCGTGCTCCTTGTTCCCGGCCCTGCTCGGGTCCAGGCGTGCCCGGCCTTGTGCGTCGACGTGCAGCCCGGCCTCCTTCGCCGACGTGACCAGTTTTCGCACCGCCGCGATCCGTTCGGTGAACTGCCCGTGGATGTCGCGCAGGATGGACGCGATGGCCCGCGCCTCGGTCGCGGCGGCGGCGAACTGCTTGCGTGTCGACGCGAAGCTCGTGCCGGCGGCGTCGGCGCTCGCGCCCGCCCATTCGCCGCCCGTGGCGACGGTCTGGACCGTGTTCCCGTACACCTCGCCGAGGTCTTCGAAGCCGTCGGCCATCCGGTCCCACGACCCGGCCGCCGTGGTCAGCGGGGTCAGGCGCATCGTGAGGACGTCCTGGTAGGTGAGCATGCCCGCTTCCTTGAGGTCAGACGTTCCTGCGCGAGTCCCGCTCCGGCGGGTCGATCCGCGCCAGGGTGCTCCGGACGTCGAGGTCGATCTGCTGGAACTCCCGCTTCGTCCTGCTCAGCGCCGCCCGGTCGCGTTCGAGGCGGGCCTTGAGGCTCTTCACCTGTGACGCCCACGCGTCATGCGCGTCCTTCAGACCGCTTCCCGTCGCCCAGCCCGTGAACGCCGACTCCGCCGCGTCCGTCTGCGGGTCGGCGTGGCCTCCGGCCCGGTCCACGCCGGGGAGCAGTACGCCCTCCAGGGCCTTGACCGCCGCTCGTTTCCCCTGCGCGCTGGTTTTGAGATCGGCCCCGGAGGCCGCGCCTCCCGTCCCGTTCAACTCCATGCGGCCCCCGCCGTCGCCCCGGGCCGCCACGTCCGCCTTGATCCGCTCCCACTCGTCCCAGGCCATCCCTGCCCCCCGTACGTGCCGCGTTCGCGGTATGCGTTTTTCGTCCCCGTATCAACCTATCCAGGGAGCCGGCCTCGCCTGCCAGTACGGAACGCGCCAATGTCCAACCTGCACGCCGGGTCGCGCGGGCGGCCATCGAGCCCCGCCCACTCCGTCAGGTCGCGTACGCAGGAACCGCCACCCCGGGAGTGCCGCCTCCGCTGCCCCCGGCCCCTCGCGCGTCAGACTGGAACCGCCCCGTCCGCCACCGGGTCGCGTAAGGGTCCGTCCTGGTGAGGGACGGTGACGAAGTCGCCTAGTGACAGACAGGTCTTCAATCCGTAGGGTGCTGAATATGGATATGCAGACAGTCGTTCTCGGCACGTCCGGCACGACCCCGCAGGACGTCATCGCCGTCGCCCGCCACGGCGCCCGTGTCGAGCTGTCGGAGGAGGCCGTCCAGGCGCTCGCCGCCGCCCGTGCCGTCGTCGACGCGCTCGCCGCCAAGCCCGAGCCCGTCTACGGCGTCTCCACCGGGTTCGGCGCCCTCGCCACCCGGCACATCGACCACGAGCTGCGCACCCAGCTCCAGCGGAACATCGTCCGCTCGCACGCCGCCGGCATGGGCCCGCGCGTCGAGCGCGAGGTCGTCCGCGCCCTGATGTTCCTGCGCCTCAAGACCGTCGCCTCCGGGCACACCGGCGTCCGCCCCGAGGTCGCGCGGACCATGGCCGACGTCCTCAACGCCGGCATCACCCCGGTCGTCCACGAGTACGGCTCCCTCGGCTGCTCCGGCGACCTCGCCCCGCTCTCCCACTGCGCCCTCGCCCTCATGGGCGAGGGGGACGCCGAGGGCCCCGACGGCACCGTGAAGCCCGCCGGCGAGCTGCTCGCCGCCGCCGGCATCGAGCCCGTCGTCCTGCGCGAGAAGGAGGGCCTCGCCCTCCTCAACGGCACCGACGGCATGCTCGGCATGCTGATCATGGCCCTCGCCGACCTCGACACCCTCTACAAGTCGGCCGACGTCACCGCCGCCCTCTCGCTCGAAGCCCTCCTCGGCACCGAGAAGGTCCTCGAACCCGAGCTGCACGCCATCCGCCCCCACCCGGGCCAGGCCGCCTCCGCCGCCAACATGCTGGCCGTCCTCAAGGGCTCCGGCCTGACCGGCCACTTCCAGGCCGGCGAGGCCCCCCGCGTCCAGGACGCCTACTCGATCCGCTGCGCCCCCCAGGTCGCCGGCGCCGGCCGCGACACCATGGCCCACGCCCTGCTCGTCGCCGAGCGCGAGCTGGCCGCCGCCGTCGACAACCCGGTCGTCCTGGGCAGCGGCGAGGTCCGCTCCAACGGCAACTTCCACGGCGCCCCCGTCGCGTACGTCCTCGACTTCCTCGCCATCGCCGCCGCCGACCTCGGCTCCATCGCCGAGCGCCGCACCGACCGGCTCCTCGACAAGAACCGCAGCCACGGCCTGCCGCCCTTCCTCGCCGACGACGCCGGCGTCGACTCGGGCCTCATGATCGCCCAGTACACCCAGGCGGCCCTGGTCAGCGAGATGAAGCGGCTCGCCGTCCCGGCCTCCGCCGACTCCATCCCCTCCTCCGCCATGCAGGAGGACCACGTCTCCATGGGCTGGTCCGCCGCCCGCAAGCTGCGCACCGCCGTCGGCAACCTCGCCCGGATCATCGCCGTCGAGCTGTACGCCGCCACCCGCGGCATCGAGCTGCGCCACGGCCTGACCCCCGCCCCCGCCTCGCGGGCCGCCATCGACGCCCTGCGCGCCGCCGGTGTCGCGGGCCCCGGTCCCGACCGCTTCCTCGCGCCCGACCTGGCCGCCGCCGACGCCTTCGTCCGCGAGGGCCGGCTGGTCGCCGCCGTCGAGCCGGTCACGGGCCCGCTGGCCTGATCCGTACGAAGACGGCGGGGCCGCCCCTCACGGGGGCGGCCCCGCCGGCGTCAGGACGCGCGCCCGTGCCGCCGCATCGCCAGGGCCACGAACCCGGCGCCCACGCCGAGGAAGCCCGTCCCGCCCAGCAGGTACGCCGTCGTGTCGGGACCCCCGGTCTCGGCGAGGCGGTCGCCGCCGGGGGCGGCCGGGTGGGAGCTCCGGGCCGCGGCCCCGGCCGCTCCGTCGGAGGCGTTCGCCGACGGGACGAACCACAGGGCGCACAGCAGGGTCCCCGCCGAGGTGGCGGTCAGCAGCGGGCGTCGGGCGGCGGACACGCGGATCTCGATCTCCCTCACGGAAAGCCCCGCGGGACCCCGCGGTGGCCAGATGGTAGTGAACACAGCGGGTCGCGGGAAAGCGGAGGCCGGGCAGACCCTACGCTCCCAGCCATGAGCACCTCCGAAGCCCCCGGCACCCCGGGCACCGAGACCACCACCCGCCACGTCCGCCTCCGGGTCGACATCGTCCTGGAGATCGACGGACCCGCCGAGCTGACCGCCGCCGCGGAGGGGCGGATCGACTCCGACGAGTTCATGCCGGCCGAGGAGCGGGACCACGCCCGAGCCGCCGTCCAGGAGGACCCCTCGGAGGCCCTGGCCTACCTGGTGGAGCCGTTCGACCTGGTCCGCGACCTGCCCGGCGTCGAGCTCGTCCAGGCCGCCTGGAGCAGCGAGGAGATCGAGTACGACCCCGACGCGATGGAGTGGGAGCTCGACGAGGAGGATGGGGACGAGGAAGACGACGAGACCGATCGGCCGTAGGGCGTTCCTCCCGGACCGGGGCCGGTCCGGGAGCCAGGGCCCCGGGCGGTGTCCCGGGGCCTTTTCGCGCCGTTGCGCGGCGAGCGGGAACCGGAACGTTCCGCCGAGCGTGTCGATCAGTGGTGTTCCCCACAAACCCCCCGCTTCCGGAACCGGACGGGTGGCAGGGGTGTTCTGATGGACTGACAGGGAATCGGCGACGATGGAGAAGCGTGTGATGACGGTCGGCAAGCGCCGCAGGAGCCTGGCAGCCGCGGCGGCGGTGCTCAGCGGCGTACTGGTGCTCTCTGCCTGCAACGACGACGACGCCGGTACGGCCGCGTCCGGCTCGCCGTCCGCCACCTCACAGGCCCAGGTCGACGAGGCCGCCGAGCAGAAGACCTCCAAGGCGCAGATCACCATCTCGCCGGAGAACGGCGCGAAGAACGCCTCGATCAACAACGACGCCAAGGTCGCCGTCACCGAGGGCAAGCTCACCGAGGTCACCATGACCTCCGCCGAGGGCACCGCGGTCAAGGGCGAGATAGCGGCCGACGGCCTCTCCTGGAAGCCGACCGGCCAGCTGGAGCGCGCGACCGTCTACAAGATCGCCGCCACCGCCGTCGACGCGTCGGGCCTGGAGGCGCACGAGAACTCCTCCTTCACCACCGTGTCGAAGGAGAACAGCTTCATCGGCAACTTCACCCCCGAGGACGGCTCGACCGTCGGCGTGGGCATGCCGGTCTCGATCAACTTCAACAAGGCGATCACCGACAAGAAGGCCGTCCAGGGCGGCATCAAGGTCACCTCCAGCTCCGGCCAGGAGGTCGTCGGCCACTGGTTCGACGCCACGCGCCTCGACTTCCGCCCGGACGACTACTGGAAGGCCGGCTCGACGGTCACCCTCAAGCTCGACCTCGACGGCGTCGAGGGCGCCGACGGCGTCTTCGGCGTCCAGCAGAAGACCGTCACCTTCAAGGTCGGCCGCAGCCAGGTCTCCACGGTCGACGTCGCCACGAAGACCATGACGGTCGTGCGCGACGGCAAGGTGCTCCGGACGATCCCGATCTCCGCCGGCTCCCCGGAGAACACCACCTACAACGGCCAGATGGTGATCTCCGAGAAGTTCAAGGAGACCCGGATGAACGGCGCCACCGTCGGCTTCACCGACTCCGACGGCAAGGGCGAGTACGACATCAAGGACGTGCCGCACGCCATGCGCCTGTCCACCTCCGGCACCTTCATCCACGGCAACTACTGGGGCGCCCGCTCCATCTTCGGCTCCGTGAACACCAGCCACGGCTGCATCGGCCTCGCCGACGTCAAGGGCGCCGGCGACCCCAAGCAGGCGGCCGCCTGGCTCTACGACCAGTCGATCACCGGCGACGTCGTCATCGTCAAGAACTCCAAGGACGACACGATCGCCCCCAGCAACGGCCTCAACGGCTGGAACATGAACTGGTCGGCCTGGAAGGCCGGATCGGCGCTCTGACCAGCCCGTACGCATGACGAGGGCCCCCTCCGGGAACGGAGGGGGCCCTCGTCATGACCTCCGGGGTAATCGACCCCGCGGGACGGCTCCGACAGGCTGTACCCATGACCGCATACGCGATGGCGAACCTGAGCCCGAAGCCCGTCCTCGACCCCGAGGTGTTCGACTACATGGAGCGGATCCAGGCCACCCTGGACCCCTTCGGCGGACGCTTCCTCGTCCACGGCGCCCCCCGGCGCGAAGTGCTCGAAGGAGACTGGCCCGGCGCCGTCGTGATCATCGCCTTCCCCGACTTCGACGCGGCGAGGGCCTGGTACGACTCCGAGCCGTACCAGGCCCTGCTCCCGCTGCGCACCCGCCACATGCCGGGCGACGTCCTGATCGTCGACGGCCTCCCCGACGGCTACGACCCCGCCACGACCGCCGCGGCCCTGCGCGCCGCCTCCGCCGCACAGGACGGCACGGAGGCGTGAGAGACGGCCTCAGCCGTCCGCACGCCGGTACTTGCGGACGGAGAGGGTGCGGAAGATGACGACGATCAGGACCGAGTAGATCAGCGACGCCCACACCGGGTACTGCATCGGCCACGCGTCGGACGGCGAGAGGCCCGGATCGCCGAAGAGCTTGCGGCACGCCTGGACGGTCGCGCTGAAGGGGTTCCACTCCGCCACCGGCTGGAGCCAGCCGGGCAGCTTGCTGGAGTCGACGAAGGCGTTCGAGATGAAGGTGACGGGGAAGAGCCAGATCAGCCCTCCGGAGGTCGCGGCCTCCGGAGTGCGCACGGAGAGGCCGATGAGGGCGCCGATCCAGGTGAAGGCGTATCCGAGCAGGAGCAGCAGGGCGAAGCCGAGCATGATCTTCCCCGCGTTGGTCGGCGCGGCGTAGCCGGGCCGCCAGCCGATGAGCAGGGCGACGATCGCGAGGACCAGCAGGGTCACCGCCGTCTGCACGAGGTCCGCCATCGTGCGGCCGGTCAGCACCGCGCCCCGCGCCATCGGCAGCGACCGGAACCGGTCGATGAGGCCCTTGTGCATGTCGTCGGCGATGCCGGCGCCCGCTCCCGCGGTGGCGAAGGTGACGGTCTGCGCGAAGATGCCCGCCATCAGGAAGTTCTTGTAGACGTCGGGGTCCGTGCTGTTCCCGATCTGCATCGAGCCGCCGAAGACGTACGTGAACAGGATGACGAACATGACGGGCTGGATCAGCCCGAAGAGGATCATCTCCGGGATCCTGGACATGCGGATCAGGTTCCGCTTGGTGACGACCAGGGAGTCCCCGAAGGACTGGGCGAGGCCGCCGCGCGCGGCGGGCGTCCGCGGGGCTCCGTCGGTGAGGGTGGTCACGCGGCCGGCTCCTTCCGGTGCTTGCGGGCCCTGTCGGCGGGCTCCGCGCCGTTCTCCTCGGCCGGCGTCCGCTCGGCGGTGTGGCCCGTGAGGGAGAGGAAGACGTCGTCGAGGGTGGGACGGCGCAGCCCGATGTCGTCGATCTCGATGCCGGCGCCGTCGAGGTCGCGGATGACCTCGGCGAGCAGCTTGGCGCCGCCGGCGACGGGGACGGTGAGCTTGCGGGTGTGGTCCTCGACGGCGACGGCGTCCGGGCCCCGGTCGCCGGGGCCGTAGCGGGCGAGGATCGTCCGGGCGGGGGCGATGGCGTCCCGCTCGTGGACGACGACCTCGACGCGTTCGCCGCCGGTGCGGGCCTTGAGCTGGTCGGAGGTGCCGCGGGCGATGACCTTGCCGTGGTCGACCACGGCGATGTCGTGGGCGAGGTGGTCGGCCTCCTCCAGGTACTGGGTCGTGAGGAGGAGGGTGGTGCCGCCCGAGACGAGTTCCTTGATGACGTCCCACAGGGCCTGGCGGTTGCGGGGGTCGAGGCCGGTGGTCGGCTCGTCCATGAACATCACGGGCGGGGCGACGACGAGCGCGGCGGCGAGGTCGAGACGGCGGCGCATGCCGCCGGAGTAGGTCTTCGCGGTGCGGTCGGCGGCGTCGGCGAGGTGGAAGCGCTCCAGGAGCTCGCCGGCCCGCTCCTTCGCCGCCCTGGCCTTCATCTGGTAGAGCTGTCCGACCATCTGGAGGTTCTCGCGGCCGGTGAGGTACTCGTCGACGGCGGCGAACTGGCCGGAGAGGCCGATGGAGCGGCGGACCTCGTTGGGGTGCCGCAGGACGTCGATGCCGGCGACCGTGGCGGTGCCGCTGTCGGGGCGGAGCAGGGTGGTCAGGACCCGTACGGTGGTCGTCTTCCCCGCTCCGTTGGGGCCCAGCAGGCCGAGGACGGTGCCCTCGGGCACGTCGAGGTCCACCCCGTCCAGAGCTGTGACGTCGCCGAAGGTCTTCACCAGTCCCTCGGCGTGGATCGCGCCTGGCATGTCCACACTCCCGGATCAATTCGGGCATTTCTGCCGATCCTAGGGCAGTGCGGAGTGCGGCGCTCAGGCCAGGACCGTGTACCCCGCCTCCCGCAGCGCCCCCTCCACCTCCCGGCAGTGCTCCGGCCCCTTCGTCTCCAGACGCAGCTCCACCTCCACCTCCGTGAGGCCGAGCCGCGGGTCGGTCCGCACATGACTGACGTCGAGCACGTTCGCGTCGACCACCGTCAGCACCGCCAGCAGCGTCGCCAGCGCCCCCGGCCGGTCCGCCACCCGCAGCCGCAGACTCAGATACCGCCCGGCCGCCGCCATGCCGTGCCGCAGGATCCGCTGGAGCAGCAGCGGATCCACGTTCCCGCCCGAGAGGACCGCGACGACCGGACCCCGGAACGACTCCGGATCGCTCAGCAGCGCCGCCACCGGACTCGCCCCGGCCGGCTCCACCACCAGCTTCGCCCGCTCCAGACACAGCAGCAGCGCCGAGGAGAGCGCGTCCTCCGAGACCGTGCGCACCTCGTCCACGTACTCCTGCACCAGCCCGAAGGGCACGTCCCCCGGCCGCCCCACCTTGATCCCGTCGGCCATCGTCACCGGCGCGTCCACCACCACCGGATGCCCGGCGGCCAGCGACGGCGGATAGGCCGCCGCCCCCTCCGCCTGCACGCCCACGATCCGCACGTCCGGCCGGACCGACTTCACCGCGAGGCCGACCCCGGCCGCGAGACCGCCGCCGCCCACCCCGACCACGATCGTGCGGACCTCCGGGCACTGCTCCAGGATCTCCAGACCGACCGTGCCCTGCCCCACGATCACGTCCGGGTGGTCGAAGGGATGGATGAAGACCGCCCCGGTCTCCCGCGCGTACTCCTGCGCCGCGGCCAGCGTCTCGTCCACCACGTGCCCCTGGAGCCGCACGTCCGCCCCGTACTCCCGGGTCGCCGCGACCTTCGGCAGCGGAGCGCCGACCGGCATGAACACGGTCGCGCGCACCCCCAGCAGCTGTGAGGCGAGCGCCACACCCTGCGCGTGGTTCCCCGCCGAGGCGGCGACCACCCCCGCCGCCTTCTCCTCCGGCCGGAGCCCCGCGATCCGCACGTACGCCCCGCGCAGCTTGAACGAACCCGTCCGCTGGAGGTTCTCGCACTTGAGCAACACCGGCGCCCCCACCAGCGACGACAGGTGCCGGCTCCCCTCCAGGGCGGTCATCCGGGCGACCCCCGACAGCATCCGCTGCGCGCCGCGCACGTCGTCGAGCATCAGGCGGTGCAAGGGGTGTCGCGTACTGAAGGTCATGACCCCAAGTCTCGCAGCTCACCGGGGTCGCGGGCGCGCGGGCCACGGCCCCGGCGCCGGTTTGCGCACGGCCGGTACGGAGCCCGCCGCGTCCGCGTACTCTGTCCCCCACACCGACCACCCCCGCACGAGAGAGCCCCCCAGCCATGCCCCCATCTCAGGACATGACGACTGAGCTTGACCCCGGTCTCCTCGATGCCCTCCAGCACCAGGTGGCCGTCTTCGCCCGCCGGGCCGAGCAGACCCGCCTCGGCGGCACCGGCCAGCTCCGCAACTCCATGGACCGGGCCGCCTACCTCCTCCTCAACCGCCTCGACCAGGAAGGGCCGATGGGCGTCAAGGCGCTCGCGGCGGGCATGGGGATCGACTCCTCGACCGTCACCCGCCAGGTCGCCCCGCTCGTCGACTCCGGCCTCGTCAAGCGCACCTCGCACCCCGAGGACGGCCGCGCGGTCGTCCTCCAGCTCTCCGCACGCGGCCTGGAGCGCCTGGAGGAGGTCCGCTCCTCGCGCCGCACGCTGATGGCCGAGGTCACCGACGGCTGGACCGAGGACGAGCGCGACTCCTTCTGCTCGCTCCTCACCCGCTTCAACGCCGCCCTCTCCGCCCGCCAGTCGGCCCACCAGACCGGCACCGGGGGTTCCGCGCACGGGGGTTGACCCCGACTCCCGCCCGGGTCCTTGATGAGGCGTGGGCACGCACCGGACCCGATCCGAACACGCCGCCCGCGCCCAGGAGTTCGACGCCTTCGTGGCGGGCGCGGCGGGGCGGCTGCTGCACGTCGCCACCCTGCTCACCACCGAGACGCGGATCCGCAACCCGTACGCCCACGCCCTGCTGACCGCCGCCCTCGCCCACACCTACGCCGTCCGCGACCGGGGCGGCGACGAGGACCCCTACGCGCTCACCCGGGACGAGCTCGCCCTGCGCTTCGCCCGCACCGCCTGGCGGCACCGGGCCGGCCGCGGCGGGATCCTCGGCGTCCTCACCCCCCGGGAGCGGCTCGTGCTGGTGCTGCGCCTGTACGAGGGCGTGCCCGAGGAGCAGACCGCCGCGCTGCTCGGCCTCCCGGAGACCCGGATCCGCGCGGTCCACGCGCGGGCGGTGGCCCGGCTGCGGTCCGCGGGCGCGCGGGAGGCGGCGTGAGACCGCGTACGGGCGGGAGGCGGCCCGGGACCGGCGTGCGGAAGGGCCGTGGCACGGCAGCGGCGGACGGGAGGGCGGCGGCGTGAGCCACGGCGACAAGGAGGAGGCCGTCAGGCGGCTGCTCGACACCCCGCATCCGCGGGTACCGGCCGGCCTCGGGGCGCGGGCGGCGGAGCGCGGCGGCCGGATGCGGCGACGGGAGCGGGCGGTACGCAGGACCTGCGGCGCACTGGCCGGGCTCGCGGCGCTCGCCCTCACCGTCTGGGCGGCGGAGGCCCGGCCCTGGGAACCGCCGCCGGCCGCCACCACCCCGCCGTTCGCCGGGCCGTGACGACGGACCTAGCCTGGAAGGAGGGGTCGGTCGGAACACCGTCGCAGGACCAGGAGGCCGACATGACCAGGAAAGCCGCCGACTGCCGGGACGCGCCGAGCGTGTCGGGCTGCTCGCTCTACATCTCGGGCGAGGAGGAGGAGGTCGTCCGCGCCGCCACCGAGCACGCGGTCTCCGTCCACGAGCACACGGACACCCCGGAACTGCGCGAGGAGGTCAGAGCGGGCCTGAAGGACGCACTGCCCGGCACCTGACCGGGCCCGCCGACCCGGGCGCGGAACGCCGCACCCGGGCCGCGGGGAGCCGGAGCCGCGCCCGGGTCGCCGGGAGCCGGAGCCGCCCCCGGGAGGCCGGAGCCGTACCCGGGCCACGGGGAGCCGTACCCGGCCCGCAGGTAGCCGGAGCCGCCCCCGGGAGGCCGGAGCCGTACCCGGGCCCCGGGGCCGCACCCCGGCCGCAGCGTGCCGTGCGGTTCAGCCCAGCGACTCGCGCAGGTCCGCGATCAGGTCGTCCGCGTTCTCGATGCCCACCGAGAGGCGGACCAGGTCCGCGGGGACCTCCAGGGCCGAACCCGCCACGCTCGCGTGCGTCATCCGCCCCGGGTGCTCGATCAGCGACTCGACGCCGCCCAGCGACTCACCCAGCGTGAAGAGCTTCGCCCGGTTGCAGACGCCGACCGCCGCCTCCTCGCCGCCCTCGACGCGGAAGGAGATCATGCCGCCGAAGGACCGCATCTGCTTCGCCGCGATCTCGTGGCCCGGGTGCTCGGCGAGCCCCGGGTACAGCACCTGCGTCACCTTCGGGTGCCGGGTCAGGAAGTCCGCCACCTTCGTCGCGTTCTCGCTGTGCCGGTCCATCCGGACGGCGAGCGTCTTGATGCCGCGCAGCACGATCCACGAGTCGAACGGACCGGCCACCGCGCCCATCGCGTTCTGGTGGTACGCCAGCTCCTCGCCCAGCTCCGCGTCGGCCGCGATCAGCGCGCCGCCGACGACGTCCGAGTGGCCGCCCATGTACTTGGTGAGGGAGTGCACGACGACGTCCGCGCCGAGCGCCAGCGGCTGCTGGAGGTAGGGCGAGGCGAAGGTGTTGTCGACGACGAGCTTCACCCCGGCCTGCCGGGCCACGCCCGCGATCGCCTCGATGTCCGTGATGCCGAGCAGCGGGTTCGACGGCGTCTCGACCCAGATCAGCTTCGTACGCTCGTTCAGCGCGCCCCGCACGGACGCGATGTCCGAGGTGTCCGCGACGGAGAAGTCCACACCCCAGCGCTGCACGACCTTGGCGAAGAGCCGGAAGGTGCCGCCGTAGGCGTCGTTCGGGATCACCACGTGGTCGCCGGGGGCGAGGAGCGTGCGCAGCAGGCAGTCCTCGGCGGCGAGCCCGGAGGCGAAGGCGAGGCCGCGCCGGCCGCCCTCCAGTGCCGCCAGGTTCTCCTCCAGGGCGGTACGGGTCGGGTTGGCGCTGCGGCTGTACTCGTAGCCGCCGCGGAGCCCGCCCACACCGTCCTGCTTGTAGGTGGACACCTGGTAGATGGGCGGGACGACCGCGCCGGTCAGCGGGTCGGCGGTGTTGCCCGCGTGGATCGCGCGGGTCTCGAAGTTCTGGTGGTTGTGCTGGTCGCTCATGGTCAGGAGCGTAGTGCCGGGGCCCGCCCACCGCCGCGATTCGTCCACGACGGTGTCCTGGACAATGGACACATGGAGATTCTCTGGTTCCTGATCGCACTGGGCCTGCTCTTCGGCGTCCTCGGCCCCTACATGCTGCGCCGCCGCTCCGGCGGCATCCGGCAGGTCGCGCCCGGCACGCCGGACGCCGCCGACCCGGAGGCGTACGGGTTCGTCCGCCAGGAGGACCTGGACGTGCGGCTCCCCGGCCCGGACCAGGATCTCCTGGACGTCCTCGACGTCGTCCAGGCCACCCAGGACTGGCGGGCCGCCGCCCAGCTGCTCGCCGGCACCCCCAAGGAGGGCGAGGTCCGCTGGCAGCGCGTCCAGGCCTTCGCCGGAGCGGCCTCCCTGGAACTCGCGGAGAAGCCCGGCGTCGGCGGCGCCTGGCTGCGCGCCTGGCGCTCGGACGCGCCCAAGGACGCGGGCGCCGCGGCCGTGCACGCCGAGTTCCTGGCACAGCAGGCATGGCGCTCCTCGGCGGCCGGCTCCGACGACTTCCGGATCATCCTGGAGGAGGCCCGGAAGGTCGGCGACGAGGCGGCGCTGCTCGCGCCCGGCGACCCCGTCCCGTACATCACGCAGCTCGCGGTGGCCCGCGGACTCGGCTACAGCCACGAGCAGTTCGACCAGGTGTGGGCCAAGGTCATCGACCGGGCCCCGCGGCACATGGGCGCGCACCTGGCCGCGCTGCACTACTGGTGCGAGAAGTGGCACGGCTCGCGCGAGGAGGCCGACCACTTCGCCACCACCGCCGCCGCCCGCGCCCCGCAGGGCTCGCTGCTCGCCGCGCTGCCGCTCTTCGCGGTCTTCGAGCACGTGCCGGACGTGGTGCTCGTGCAGGACTTCTACCGGACGGCCGTGGTGAGCAAGGCGATGGAGGGCGCGCTGTACGCGGTGCACTCGGCCCGCGCCGACGACCCGATGCTCGCGCACGTGCGCCACCTGCTGGTCCTCTTCCTGGTCCGGGGCGAGCGCTGGGCCGAGGCGATGCACCAGCTGGTCCGCGTCGACGGGCACGTGGGCGCGCTCCCGTGGACGCTGAGCGGCGACCCGGCCGCCGACTACACCCTCCACCGCAACCTCGCGGTGGCCGGCTACGAGGCGAACGGCGGCACCCCGGCCACCCTCAGCCGGTGACCGGTCCGGGGGCCCCGGGAACAGGGCCGCCCGCGCCGGTGTTGTGAGGACTGCCGAACCGCGTCGAGGAGAGATGCCGCATGTTCCTGTCCCGCACCCCCGTCCTGCCCACCCCGGAGCAGGCCCTGCGCGGCCGCCCGGAGCCGGAGTTCTCCGTCCCCGAGCGCCACACGGTGCTCGGCAACCCGCTGCTCGGCCCGTACCCGGAGGGCCTCGAGGTCGCCGACTTCGGCCTCGGCTGCTTCTGGGGCGCCGAGCGGAAGTTCTGGCAGACCGAAGGCGTCTGGACGACGCTCGTCGGCTACCAGGGCGGCCACACGCCGAACCCGACGTACGACGAGGTCTGCTCGGGCCTCACCGGGCACACCGAGGTCGTCCGGGTCGTCTTCGACCCGTCGAAGGTGTCGTACGAGACCCTGCTGAAGCTCTTCTGGGAGTCCCACGACCCGACGCAGGGCTTCCGCCAGGGCAACGACGTGGGCACCCAGTACCGCTCCGCCGCCTACACCCACTCGCCCGCCCAGGCGGAGACCGCCGAGGCGTCCCGCGCCGCCTACCAGAAGGTCCTGTCGGCCTCGGGCTACGGCGAGATCACCACCGCCGTCCTCCCGGCCGCCGACCGCCCCTTCTACCCGGCCGAGGCGTATCACCAGCAGTACCTGGACAAGAACCCGGCCGGCTACTGCGGCATCGGCGGGACGGGTGTCTCCTGCCCGATCGGGGTGGCGAAGGCCTAGGGTCCCGGTCCGGCCGGCGCTCCCGGAGACGACGAAGGGCCGGCCCCCTGTGGGGGCCGGCCCTTCGGCACGTGGGGAAGGGGCTCAGCCGGTGTACGGCTTCGCGCTGAGGATCTTCACCATGGCCTTCTTGCCGTTCGGCAGCTCGTACTCGGCGTCGTCACCGGCCTTCTTGCCGTTCACGCCGACGCCGAGGGGCGACTGGGGCGAGTAGGTCTCGATGTCACCGCTCGCGTACTCGCGGGAGGCGAGCAGGAAGGTCATGGTGTCGGACTCGTCGCCGTCGAAGGCGATCGTCACGACCATGCCGGGCTCGACGACGCCGTCGTCCGCGGGAGCCTCGCCCACCTTCGCGTTCTGGAGCAGCTGGGTGAGCTGGCGGACCCGGAGCTCCTGCTTGCCCTGCTCCTCCTTGGCCGCGTGGTACCCGCCGTTCTCGCGCAGGTCGCCCTCCTCGCGCGCGGCGGCGATCTTCGCGGCGATCTCGGTACGCGCGGGACCAGACAGGTACTCAAGCTCGTCCTTGAGCTTGTTGTACGCCTCCTGGGTGAGCCAGGTGACGTTGTCGCTGGTCTGGGTCACAGGTGCTCCTCGTAGGTACTGGGAATACAAAGCATCGCCCTACGCGGGAGGTCTTCGCTTCCCGGGTGGGCGAAAGCACGAGCCTAACAATGAGTGGCGGAAAGCGGGAGGACATAAACCATCAGGATGGCGTCGGTCCAGGTCACCGCGGCGACCCGCCGGAACTCGCTCCTCCTCACCTACCCACCGCTACCGCTCCGTACACCCCATGAGCTCGGCGCTGGTCGCGCGGGCGGTGGTGCGGAGGGAGTACACGCGGTCGATCCTGCCGTCCGGCTCGTCGACGGTGACGTCCTTGCGGGCGACCTCGGCGCCGTCCTCGGACCGGGAGCGGAGCGTGCACACGCCCTGGACGCCCTGGTCCTTGCGGATCTCCAGGTGCACCTGCACCTCGGTGTCGCTCACCACGTCGAACTTGATCAGCTCGGCGCTGATCTTGTTGCCGGCCACGTGGTGCCAGCCGAACCAGCCGAGCATGGCCACGAAGAGGACCCCGAGGACCGCGCCGAGGATCCGGAGCTTCCGGTCGGCCCGCTCGTCCGCAGAGCGCCCGTAACGCCCCTCGGGCAGCTGGTCTCGCACGGCGCTCATCGTTCAGTCCTCTCGGGCGGGGGCGGCGGAATTTTCCTCCCCCCGATTCCGTCACTATAGAGACCACCCTCCGCGTCGAATCACTGAGGATCGAGTCTTGACTGAGCAGCTGCGACTGATGGCCGTTCACGCCCACCCCGACGACGAGTCGAGCAAGGGCGCGGCGACCATGGCCAAGTACGTGTCCGAGGGGGTGGACGTCCTCGTGGTGACGTGCACGGGCGGCGAGCGCGGCTCGGTCCTGAACCCCAAGCTCCAGGGCGACCCCTACATCGAGGAGAACATCCACGAGGTCCGCCGCCGGGAGATGGACGAGGCCCGGGAGATCCTCGGCGTCGAGCAGGAGTGGCTCGGCTTCGTCGACTCCGGCCTGCCCGAGGGCGACCCGCTGCCGCCGCTGCCCGAGGGCTGTTTCGCCCTGGAGGACGTGGACCACGCGGCCGGCGAGCTGGTCCGCAAGATCCGTTCCTTCCGTCCGCAGGTCATCACGACCTACGACGAGAACGGCGGGTACCCGCACCCCGACCACATCATGACCCACAAGATCACGATGGTGGCCTTCGACGGCGCGGCCGACGCCGAGAAGTTCCCCGAGGCGGAGTTCGGCCCGGTCTTCGAGCCGCGGAAGCTCTACTACAACCAGGGCTTCAACCGCCCGCGCACCGAGGCCCTGCACCAGGCGCTGCTCGACCGGGGCCTGGAGTCCCCGTACGGCGAGTGGCTGGAGCGGTGGAAGGAGTTCGAGCGCAAGGAGCGGACGCTGACCACCTTCGTCCCGTGCGCCGACTTCTTCGAGACCCGTGACCGGGCGCTGATCGCCCACGCCACCCAGATCGACCCCGAGGGCGGCTGGTTCCGGGTCCCGATGGAGATCCAGAAGGAGGTCTGGCCGACGGAGGAGTACGAGCTCAGCAAGTCGCTGGTGCCGACCTCCCTCCCCGAGGAAGATCTCTTCGCGGGCATCCGCGACAATGCCTGACATGAGCGCACACCTCGCACTGACGCAGCTGGTCCCCTTCGCCGCCGAGGAGCTGGACAAGAACAAGGTGACCCCGGGCGTCCTGGGCTTCGTCGTCTTCGCGGTCCTCGCCGCGGCGGTCTGGATGCTGATGAGGTCGATGAACCGCCACATGAACCGGATCTCCTTCGACAAGCCCGCGGACCCGGCCGAGGCCGGGGCGCCGGCCGGGGAGAAGACCGGGAAGAAGGCGTCCGCCGCCTCCTAGGGCCCGTCCCGGCCCCGGACAGCGCACCGGCCCGTACCCGCGGAGAGCGGGTACGGGCCGGTGCGGCGCGTCTCAGACGAGGGGGCGGTAGTCGAGGTTCGGGAAGTAGTCCTCCCGGACACCGTCACGCCGCACGTCCCAGGTGGCGCAGTGGAGCGAGCCGCCGTACTCGAAGACGTTCCGGAAGGGCACCGGGAAGACCTCGAAGCCGAGGCCGTCCAGCATGTCCTGGAGCGGCTTCTCCTGCTCCTCGCAGATCACCTTGGTCGGCGAGATGCTGAGCACGTTCATCGACAGCCACTTCGAGGACTGGCAGTACTCGGGCATCTCCTCGTTGGTGAGGACCGGCTCCGGGACCTCGACCAGCTTCCAGTCGTTCTCCAGGAACATCCGCTCCTCGCCCTCGCGCAGCGGGCGGTCCGGGTTGGTCAGGATCAGACCCGGGCGCAGCGGCACGAAGGTGCAGTCGATGTGCGAGGGGAAGAAGTCCAGCGGGAAGTGGACCGGGTGGACGCGGAAGCCCTTGGGCTCCAGGTGCCGCTTCAGCCAGCGGACGCCGGCCCGGTTGGTGGTCATCGACTCCTGGACGAGGACGTCACGGCCGAACCGGCTCATGTCGGCCGCGTCGAAGATCACCTCGTCCTGGTTCACGCAGAACTCGAAGCTGTGCATGCGCTCGTGCCGCTCCTCCAGCGGCCAGTCCCAGAACTCCTCGCGGTACATGCGGTCCGCCATCGACGGCTTCGGCGCCGTGGTCCACTGCACGCGCGGGTCGGCGTTCCAGTACTCGTAGACCAGCTTGCGGTAGGGCTGGTACTCGAAGTACCGGGCCCGGCGCGACATGGTCGCCTCGATGATCTCGTTGCCGAGGGTGATCATGACGTCGCGCGGGCAGACCGCGCAGTACTGGTTCTCGACCTCGAAGTCGGGCGTGCTCACCGGGGTGGAGAAGTCGTGGGTCTCGGGCCTGCGGACCGTGATGCCCTGGCCTTCGAGCACCTTCACCAGACCGGCCAGTTCCTCGTTGGCCAGGTCGATGGCCTCCTTGGACTTCGGGCCGGTGGGGAAGGGGGTGTCGGGGCGGTTCCGGATGCCGGGGCGGCTGCCGGGCTCGACGGGCTCGAACTGGGCGTTGTCGGCGGAACCGACCACGATCTCCTGGAGCGGGTCCCACTCGTTCCACGAGTTGACCTGGGGAAAACTCTGCTGCATAGGAGGCTGCCTGTCTGTGGAGTGCTGACGGGGAGCAAAGGTGGGGGGTGTGCAGGAGAAGGGACGGGGGAGTGGGGCCGGCCGCCAGGGGGGCGGGCCGGCGGGTCAGGAGGAGAGGTCCGAGCCCAGCTTCAGGGGCCGGTTCCGCTCGTCGACGAAGACGACCTTCGGCTCCAGCTTCTCGGCCTCCGCGTCGTCGACCGAGGCGTAGCCGATGAGGATGACCAGGTCGCCGGGGGCGACCAGCCGGGCGGCGGCGCCGTTGAGGCAGATGACGCCGGAGCCGCGCTCGCCCTCGATGACGTACGTCTCCAGCCGGGCGCCGTTGTTGATGTTGACGATGTGGACCTGCTCGCCCACGAGGAGGTCCGCGGCCTCCATCAGGTCGCGGTCGACCGTCACGGAACCGATGTAGTTCAGGTTGGCCTCGGTGACGGTGGCCCGGTGGATCTTGGACTTGAGCATGATGCGCTGCATGGCGTGTGGCTTCCTTGACGGCGGGGCGGACCCCGGCGGATCGGTCAGACGGCGTCGGCGAGGCTCGCCGGTCGCATATCGGTCCAGTGCGTCTCGATGTATTCGAGGCAGCTCTTGCGGTCGGTCTCGGTGACGACGACGTTCCAGCCGGGCGGGACCACGGCGAAGGCGGGCCACAGGCAGTGCTGGCGCTCGTCGTTGACCAGCACCAGGAAGGTGCCGTCCTCGTTGTCGAACGGGTTGGTCATGGCGTTCTCGTCCTTCTGGTCGGTCTCGGTCTCGGTGGTGCGGTCGGTGGTGCTCAGGCGGTACGGGGCCGGGCGACGGCCGCCGCCAGGGCGCGGGCGGTGCGGGCCCGGAAGACGGTGGCGACGTCCACCGGGCGGTCCAGCTCGGCCTCCAGGCGGCCGGCGAGGCGCAGCGCGAGCAGCGAGTCGCAGCCCAGGCCGAAGACGTCCTCGTCGGCGCCGACGGCGTCCCGGCCGAGGACCTCGGCGACCAGTTCCGTCACCCGGCCGCGCAGGGCGCCGTCCGGGTCGGGCTCCGGTGCCAGGAACCGCAGGACCGGTTCCGTCATGGCCTCGGGCAGTGCGTCGAGCAGCTCCCGCAGCAGGCCGGCGACCTCCGCGGCGACCTCGTCCCCGACGAGGTCGGGGCGGTGGCCGAGTTCGAGACGGAGCCGGTCCCCGGGCACCACCATCAGCTTCAGCGGGTAGTGGTACGCGTCGTGCCCGGACACTTCCACGAGGCGCAGGGTGTCGTCGGGGTCGGCCGGCAGCTCCTCGGCGCCCGGGAAGTTCTCGAAGACCACGCAGGTGTCGAAGAGCGGTCCCAGGCCGGCGGCCCGCTGCACGTCCGGCAGCGGCACGTGGTGGTACGGCAGCAGCTCGGCGTGCTCCTCCTGGAGCCGGGCGAGGAGCGCCGCGACGCTCTCCTGCGGCTGGAGCCGCACCCGTACCGGGAGGGTGTTGATGAACTGACCGACCATCTCCTCGACCTCGGGCAGCTCGGCCGGACGGCCGGAGACCGTCGCGCCGAAGACGAGGTCGTGGCTGCCGGTCCGGCGGTGGAGGCACAGTGCCCACGCGGCCCTGACCAGGGTGTTCACGGTGACGCCGTGGGTGCGGGCCGCCGTGTGCAGGGCCGTCGTGCGCTCCTCGGTGAGCTCGACGACGGTCGTCCTGGGCAGGGCCCGGACCCGCGCGGTCTCCTCGGGCGCGGAGAGCAGGGTGGGCTCCCGCAGTCCGGCGAGCGCCGCGGACCAGGCCGACAGGACCTCGGCCGGATCCTGGCCGGCCAGCCAGGACAGGTAGCGGGGGTACTCGGGCGGCGTGGGCAGCTCGGTGCCGGCGGGGTCGTCGTACAGGGCGAGCAGGTCGCGCAGGACGAGGGCGGTGGTCCAGCCGTCCACCAGCAGGTGGTGGAGGGTGAGCACCAGCTGCCGGCGGCGCGGGGCCAGGTCGATCAGCGTGCACCGCATCAGCGGCGGCCGGGCCGGGTCGAAGCGGCGGTGCCGGTCCTCGTCGAGGAGCGCGGCGAGCCGGTCGTCCCGCTCCGCCGGGTCCAGGCCGGTCAGGTCGTGCCGGTGCCACGGCATCCGGGCCTCGGCCGGGATCGCCTGCACCGGTTCGCCGGAGCGCAGCTGCGCGAAGCCCGCCCGCAGCATCGGGTGGCGGCGCAGCAGCGCGTCGCAGGCCGTCCGCACCCGGTCCGCCTCCAGGTCGCCCTGGACCTCCAGGACCATCTGCACGGTGTAGACGTCCAGGTTCCTGCTGTCGTAGCGGGCGTGGAAGAGCAGGCCCTCCTGGAGCGGGGTCATCGGCAGCACCTCGGCGACCGGCAGGCCGGTGCGGGCGGTGAGCCGCGCCAGCTCCGCCGGGTCGGCCTCGACGGTGCCGGACGGCAGGCGCCGGGCGCGGACCGTCTCGGCGTGCTCCACGAGCGCGCGGAGCGCGGCGGACCAGAGCCGGCCCAGCTCGGCGGTCTCGGCGTCGGTCAGGTGCAGCCGGGCCCAGAGCCAGTGGGCGACGAGCCGGGGGCCGGTCGGGGAGTCGTCGATCGCCGCGTTCACCTCGACGACGTGCGTCATCGGCATCCTCGGGTCGGCACCGAGCGGCAGCGCGTCCGCCTCCGCGGCCGGGCTCCAGTCCTCGTCGCCGTCGTCGGAACCGCCTTGCCTGCCCAGGTAGTTGAAGCCGATCTGGGGGGCGGGGCAGGCGGCCAGCTCGGCGCTCGTCTCCCGGTTCAGATGGCGCAGCAGCCCGAAGCCGATGCCGCTCTCCGGCACCTCGGCCAGCTGGGCGGCGACCCGGCGCACGGCGGCGCCGAGCCGCGGGTCGGCCGGGTCGCCGTCCGCCTTCCAGTCACCGGTCCCCGCGTCGACGCGCACCGGGTACATCGAGGTGAGCCAGCCGACGGTGGCGGACAGGTCGGTGGTGTCGTCGAGCGGCTCGCGGCCGTGCCCCTCGACGTCGATCAGCACGGCGGTGTCGGCACCGGCGCCGCCGGTCCCGCGCCAGGCCGAGACCGCCAGGGCGAGGCCGGTCAGGAGCACGTCGACGGTCCGCACCCCGAACGCGGCGGGCACCGTGGTGAGCAGCGGCGAGGTCAGCTCGGACGGCAGCGTGAGGACGAGCTCGCCGGCCGTCGCGTAGATGTCGTGGGCGGGGGAGAGGCGGGCCTCGCTGAGCGGCACGGAGCCCGCGCCGAGCGTCCGCCGCCAGTACGGGAGCTCCCGCAGCACCTCGGGGCTGTGGGCCGCCGCGTCGAGCCGCCGGCTCCACTCGGCCAGCGGGAACGGCACCGGTTCGAGGGCGGGCGCGGCGCCCGAGGCGACGCTCCGCCAGGCCAGGTACAGGTCGGTGAGGAGGATGCGCCAGGAGACCGCGTCCACGGCCAGGTGGTGGATGGTGACGAGGAGGCGGCCCGGCCGGGCGGGGCCCAGGTCGAACCAGGTCGCCCGGACCATCGCCCCGCGGCGGGGCGCGAGGGCGGCGGCGTCCTGGCGGGCGTGGACCGTGAGCTTGGCGCGCAGCGCGTCCTCGGTGAGGCCGGAGACGTCGACGCGGCGGACCGCCTCGCGGATCGCGGCCTCGTCGACCGGCTCCACGACGAGATCGCCGGTCTCGTTCAGCCGTCCGCGCAGCGACTGGTGACGCTCCGTCATGGCCTGCACGGCGGCGGTCAGATGGTCGATGCCGAGGCCGGGCGGGACGCGCAGCAGCGTCGACTGGTGGAAGGCGTCGATCGCGCCGCCGCTCTCGTGGAGCCAGCGCATGATCGGGGTCGCGGGCACGACCTCGGCGGGCGGGGTCTCGGCGGGCGGGGCGTCCTGCTTCGGCGGGCGCGGTGCCTGCGTCGTCGTCCTCCGGGGCGCCGTGTCCGCCGTCGGGCGGGACGGGGACGGGGGAGCGGTGGGGGCGTTCTGCTGGAGGAATTCGGCGAGGGCGGAGGCGGTGCGGTGGGTGAAGACGTGCTTCGGGGTGAGGCGGATGCCGGCCTTGCGGGCGCGGGCGACGAGCTGGATGGCGGTGATGGAGTCGCCGCCGAGGGTGAAGAAGTCGTCGCCGTCGGCCGCGTCCTCCAGGTTGAGCACCTGGCCGAAGAGCTCGCGCAGGGTGGCGATGACCTCCCGGTCGCTCGGCGCGTCCTTCGGGTCCTTCCGGGGCTTCTCGGTCCGCTCGCCCCGGGCGTCGTCCGCGCGCGGAGCCTCCGCGCGGTCCGCGGCCGGCGGGGTGGGGGCGTTCTGCTGGAGGAATTCGGCGAGGGCGGAGGCGGTGCGGTGGGTGAAGACGTGCTTCGGGGTGAGGCGGATGCCGGCCTTGCGGGCGCGGGCGACGAGCTGGATGGCGGTGATGGAGTCGCCGCCGAGGGTGAAGAAGTCGTCGCCGTCGGCCGCCCCCTCCAGGTTGAGCACCTGGCCGAAGAGCCGGGACAGCGTCTCCCGCACCGACGGGGCCGGCTCCTCCTCGGTCGTGGGCGGCGCGGCCTGGTCCTTCGCCTCCCCGCGCGGCTCCTCCTTCTCGGGCGTCCGCTGGCGCGGCTCCTCCTTCTCGGGCGTCCGCTGGCGCGGCACCTCCTGGGAGGGGGCCGGGGGTGTCTCGCGCGGGTCGCCTGCCAGGCCGCCGCCCGGGGCCCGTACCGGCTCCTGCTCGTGCTCCGGGCCGGGGGCGGGCAGCGCTCCGCGGTCCACCTTGCCGTTGCGGGTCACGGGCAGGTCGGCCAGCGGGACGAAGGCCGCCGGGACCATGTAGGCGGGCAGCCGGCGGGCGGTGCGCTCCGCGAGGCCGGGGAGCTCCGCGTCCCGGCCCGCCGCCGGCACCACGTACGCCACCAGGCGGGCCCGGCCGCGCCGGTCGGGGCGGACCGCGACGGCGGCCCGGGCCACCGCCGGGTCGGCGCCGAGGGCGGACTCCACCTCACCCAGTTCGATGCGGTAGCCGCGGATCTTCACCTGGTCGTCCACCCGGCCGCCGTAGACCAGCACGCCGTCGGGCCGCCACCAGGCGACGTCGCCGGTGCGGTACAGACGGGCGCCGGGCGGGCCGAACGGGTCGGCGACGAAGCGGGTCGAGGAGAGCCCCGGCCGGTTGAGATAGCCGCGGGCGAGCACCTCGCCGCCGATGTAGATCTCGCCGGGCACACCGGCCGGCACGGGACGGAGGAAGCCGTCGAGGACGTGGATCCGGGCGTCCGGCACCGGGCCGCCGATCGGCACCGCGCCGCTGGGCGTCGGGTCGCCCGGTTCGAGGCGGTACTCCATGCAGCCGACGGTCGCCTCGGTGGGACCGTACTCGTTGACCACCGTCACGCCGGGGTGCAGCTCCCGCCACGAGGCCAGTGCCTCGCCGGTCAACTGCTCTCCTCCCAGCACGAGTTCACCGGTGGGCGAGAACGTCTCCTCCGAGGCCTCCAGGATCGGGAGGTGGCTCGGGGTGGCCTTCACGAACGCCGGCGGGGTCCGGTGGTCGAGACCGGCGTCCGCCTGGTGGTCGTCCTCCAGGTCGACGACCCGCACCAGACCGCCCGCGGTGAGCGGACCGAAGATGCCGGTCACGGTCAGGTCGAAGGAGGGCGGCGAGTGCACCAGCGCCTCCGTCGCGAGACCGGGGTACGCGCCGCGGGCGAAGGCCAGATAGCTCTGCACCGTCCGGTGCTCCACGGCCACGCCCTTGGGCAGACCGGTCGAGCCCGAGGTGTAGATGACGTACACGAGGTCCTCGGACCGCGCCGGGCGGCCGCGCTCGGCCTCCGAGGGCGCCGTGTCCGGCATCAGCAGCAGCTCGGCCTGGACCGCCGGGTCGCCCAGCGGGAGCGGCGCCGGATGTCCGGCGAGCGCCGGGTGCGAGGTGTCGGCGCACAGCACGACACGCGGCTCGACGTCCTCCAGGACGAAGGTGATCCGCTCCGCCGGGTGGGAGAGGTCGACCGGCACGTAGTACGCGCCCGTCTTCAGCACCGCGAGCAGCGAGACGATCAGCTCCGTGCCGCGCGGCAGGGCGACGGCGACCGGGTCGCCGGGCCGCACCCCGTGGTGGAGCAGCAGCCGGGCCAGCCGGTTCGCCGCCGTGTCCAGCTCCCGGTAGCCGAGCGAGCCGAGCGCGTCGGCCACGGCCGGGGCGTCCGGGCGGAGCAGGACCTGCTCGGCGAAGCGGCCCAGGATCGTCTCCGTCGCGTCCGGCGCCGTCCGGCCCGACTCCGGCCGGCGGCCCCAGGTCTCCAGGACCCGGTGCCGCTCCTCCTCGGTCAGCAGCGGGACCTGCGCCACCGGGGTGGTGGGAGCCTGGGTGAAGGTGTCGAGCAGCAGCCGCAGCCGGGAGGCGACCAGCTCCACCCGCGCGGTGTCGAACACGTCGGCGCGGTGGTTGAGTTCGAGGCGCAGCCGGGCTCCGGGGACGGCGACCACGCTCAGCGGGTAGTGCGTCGAGCCGCTGATCTGCTGCTCGCCGCCGTCCCCGTCCCGTGTCGCGTCCTCCGCGAGCGGGCTGAGCCGCAGGCCGGGGGCGATCTCCTCCAGCGACGACCAGTCGGAGGGGGCGTTGCCGAAGCCGGTGGAGGTGTCGTACAGGGCGCCGAGCCCGGCCAGCCGCTGCACCTCGTCGAGGCCCAGGTGCTGGTGCGGCCCGAGCGCCAGCTGCTCCGCCTGCACCCGGGAGAAGAGCTGGGCGAGCGACTCGCCGGGCGTGATGCGCACCCGTACCGGTACGGCGTTCATCACCAGGCCCACCATCGCGTCGGCGCCCGGCAGTTCGGCGGGCCGGCCGTGCACGGTCTGGCCGAAGACCACGTCGTCGCGGCCGGTCAGCAGCGAGAGCAGCAGCGCCCAGGCGCCCTGCACCACGGTGTTGAGCGTCAGACCGTGGGTCCGCGCCGTCGCCGTCAGCGCCTCGGTCGCCTCCTCCGAGAGCGTCACCGGCACCATCGCCGGCATCGTCCCGATCCCCGCGGGCGGGGCGCCGGGCGCCACCAGGGTCGGCTCCTCCAGGCCGTGCAGGGCCTCCTGCCACGCCTTGCGGGCCGTGGCGCCGTCCTGCCGGCCGAGCCAGCGCAGATAGTCGGGGAACGGGGTGGCCGGCGCGAGAGCGGCGCCCGAGGGGTCGGCGTACAGCGCGCACAGGTCGCGGATGACCAGCGGCAACGACCAGCCGTCCAAAAGAATGTGATGATACGTCAGGGCCAGGACGTGACGCTGCTCGGCGAGCCGGATCAGCGTGAACCGCATCAGCGGGGGTGCCGCCATGTCGAAGCGGCGCAGCCGGTCCTCCTCGAAGAACGCGAGCAGTTCCGCCTGCCGCGCCGCACCAGCGCGGTCCGCCAGGTCCAGCTCCTTCCACGGCGCCGTCACCGTGCGCCGCACCAGCTGAACCGGCTGCCCGTTGGCCCGCACCCGGAAGCCGGTCCGCAGCACGGGGTGCCGGGCCAGGACGCCCGCGCAGGCGGCGCGCAGCCGCTCCGCCGACACCTCCCCGTGCAGCTCGAAGGCCGCCTGGATGGTGTAGACGTCCACCGCTTCGGTGTCGTACAGCGCGTGGAAGAGCATGCCCTGCTGGAGCGGTGTCAGGGGCAGGGCTGACTCGATCGGCGACTGGGTCACTTCGTTCACTGGAGGTCCTCCCCGGACGCGGGCGGGGCTCGGCTGCGCAGGGGCGCGCAGGGCGGGTGGCAGGGGGTCGGCGGGCGGGGGAGGGGGGAAGGCCGCCGCCTCGGCACCGGCGATGCTTCCGTGCGGCCGGAGGCAGGGGCCAGGCACACGACCGGCAACTTCCGGCCGTGCCCGGCCCGTCCGCGACTCAGTCGCGGGTGATCAGGTCCGTCATCGAGACCAGCACCCGCCGCTCGCCGGTGAACGCCTCGCGCCCGTGCGACCAGCGCATGTTGTCGATCACCATCAGGTCGTGGAGCTCCCAGTCGAAGCGCTGCGTCCGCCGGCCGAACGCCTCCCTGACCGCCGCCACCAGCGCGTCCGGGATCGGCGCGCCGTCCCCGAACACCACGTCGTTCGGCAGCCCGTCCTCGCCCAGCACCGCCAGCAGGTCCTCCCGCAGGCTCCCCGGCAGCGACGACTGGTGGAAGAGCACCAGGTGGTTGAACCACAGCCGGCGCCCGGTGCGCGGATGCACGGCGAGCGCGGGCGCCCGGCGCACCGTCCGCAGACAGTCGTCCTCCAGCCACTCCCACTCCATGCCGGCGTCCGCGCAGAACCGGTCGACCTCGGCCGGGTCGTCGGTCTGGAAGGCGTCCCGCCAGTCCAGACCGGCCCCGCTGCCGTAGTTCCGCACGTACCGCAGACCGCGCCGCTCCAGCTCCTCGACCACCTCGGCCGGGATGTCGTCGAGCACCCGCGTGACGTCCGTGATCGGCGTCGCGCCGCCGGTCAGCGCCGGCACGGCGCTGAAGAAGGCCAGCCGGCCCGGCCACGCCCCGGCGTACGAGGACTCGCAGTGCTGCGGGATGACCTCGCGCGCCGGATACTCCGTCGACGTGAAGACCCCGTCCCCGACCTCGCTGCGCGGGGTGGAGCGCTCCGTGTACTGGAGCGGGTCGAAGCCCAGCCGCTTCAGCGCCCGCCCGAACTCCTCCGCCCCGTCGGCGACGGCCCCGCGGACCAGGACCGCGCCCGCCTCGGAGACGGCGGCGCCGATCTCGGCGGCGTGGTCCCGGGCGTAGGACTCCAGGCCCGCGCCGGCGGCCTCGAACACGACAATGCCGGTCAGATCGTTCAACTCTTACAACTCCCTGGGAATGAGCGGCGGAGCCGGTGCCCCCGTGGCGGGGCCGGCCGGGGCGCCGGGGCCGGCGCCGGTGCCGTCAGAGCAGCGTCGCGGCCAGCGCGGCGGTCATCGCCGCCGCGCCGGTGAACAGGTAGTCGTGCCCGCCGGGCAGCAGCCGCGAGGTGAACCCGCCCGCGGCGCACTCCCGCCAGAGCTCCAGCTGCTCCCCGCCGATCAGCGGGTCCTCGGCCCCGCCGAAGACGTGCAGCGGGCAGTCGACCGGGACGGCGGCGGCAGGCCGGTACCCCTCGACCAGCGCCAGGTCGCGGCGGACCGTGCGCAGCGCGTACGTCAGATAGGCGGGGTAGCGGGACAGCTCCGGCGGGAAGCCGCCGAAGCCCTCCAGCCACGCCAGCAGCTCGGCGTCCTCCAGCTGCGAGACGCGCCGCCGCACCGGGGCGTGCGGCGCCCGCGAGGCGGACACCACCAGGGCGGACGGCGGGCGCAGGCCCAGCTCCGCCACCCGCACCGCGATCCGGTGGCCGAGGAGCGCGCCGAAGCTGTGGCCGAACAGCGCGTACGGCATGTCCAGCTCGTCGCGCACCCCGTCGATCACGGCGTCGGCCAGCTCTTCGAGGGTGCCCGGCACCGTCTCGCCGCTGCCCACCCCCCGGCCCGGCAGCTCCACGGTCGCCAGCTCGAAGCCGGGCAGCCCCATGGCGAGCCGCCAGGGTGCGAACGAGCCCGTGCTGCCGCCGGCCTGGGGCAGGCAGAGCAGCCGCAGCCGGTCCTCGGGGCCGCCGACCCGGCCGACGACCCACGGACGGCCCGCCGTGCCGGCGGCGTCCCCGCCGGGCCGGTGCGACGGCGCGTCCGCGACCCCGGGCCCCGGGCCGCCCGCAGGGGCGGGCTCCGTGGCGAGTTCCGCGGCGTAGGTGCCCATCCCGCTCCCCCGATTCCGTCTCGTGACGCTCCGGCCGGCGCCCGCTGGGGCGGCGGCCCGTTGCGGACATCGTGGGCAGCGGGCGGGCGCGGGACCAGGCACAGGCACCGGCAACCGGGCTGCCGCCTAGTTGCCTCGCAGGTTCCTGGAGGGGGGCCGGAGCCGCGCCGCACACTCCTGCCATGACCACTGTTCCCGATGAGGCGTCCGACGCGACGTTCTTCACCCTGGACTCCGTCGCCGCCGAACTCATGGAAGTCGACGCGGTGTTCAAGGCGTGCATGAACTGGAACTACGGATCCCGAGACAGCCGTGTGTGGAGCCTCTACGAGAAGAACAAGGTCTCGCAGTGGAACGCCGCCACCGACATCGACTGGAACCACGACATCCAGTTCGGTGCCCCGCTGAGCGAGGAGAACGGCGCCAAGCTCGCCTCCTTCGTCATCGGCGAGGACAGCCCCGTGCCGCACCACATGCTGACCGACTTCCGCTGGGAGTACCAGGCGTGGATGTGCAGCCAGTTCCTCCACGGCGAGCAGGGCGCGCTCGTCACCACCGCGCGCCTCGTCGAGACCGTGCCGGACCTGGACGCCAAGACCTACGCCGCCTCCCAGGTGGCCGACGAGGCACGGCACGTCGAGGCGTTCGCCAAGTACGTCGACGAGAAGCTCGGCGTCGTCTACCCGATCAACCCCGGCCTGAAGACCCTGCTCCAGGACCTCCTGTCGGAGTCCCGCTGGGACATCGTCTACCTCGGCATGCAGGTCGTCGTCGAGGGACTGGCGATCACCGCGCTGCGGCTCGCCAGCAGCAGCTTCGGCGACCCGATCATCCGGCAGATCACGCGGATGGTCGCGCAGGACGAGGCCCGCCACATCGCCTTCGGCGTCTCCGCCCTCAACGGCATGTACGCGGACGTCACCTCGGCGGAGCTGAAGGAGCGCGAGGACTTCCTGCTGGAGGCCATCCGGCTGATGTCCCGCCGCTTCATGCTCCGCGAGATCTGGGAGCGCATGGACCTGGACGTCGAGCACGGTCTGCGCTTCGCCCGCCACAACCCGATGATGTCGGCGTACCGCCAGATGCTCTTCCAGCAGATCATCCACATCCTGCGGCAGCTGGGCATGCTGTCGGACAGGGTCAAGGAGCTGCTGCTCGCGGAGAACCTGGTCCGCTCGGAGGAGATGCAGCTGCGCTGAGCCGGCCGGCGCCACCCACCACGGGTGCCGTGCGATCCCTTCCCGGGGGGCGCGCGGCACCCCTTTCGCGTGCGGGGTGCGCGGTGCGGGGTGTGCGGTGTGCGGTGCGTGCCTGGTGGGTGCCGCCCCCGGCAGCCCGGCGACGCACGGAAGGGGCCGGCGCGGATCGCGCGCCGGCCCCCTCCGTGGGTGGTTGCGGTACCGCGTCCGGACGGCCCACCCGGCGGGTGGCACCGGACTCCGGACGGACGCCCGCCCCGTCGGCGGGGCGGTGGACGGTGTGCGGACGCCTCGCCCCGGCTACTCCGCCGTCAGCGGTGACGCGGACGTCTCGTACCGGCCCGCGCAGAGCGCCTTCCACATCACCCGGCGGCGGGGCTTGCCGCTGGAGGTGACCTCGATGCCGCCCCGCCCGACCTCGACCGCGAGCAGCCGGGCGTCGCCCAGCCACTCGGACAGCACCTCGTGGGCCGCCTCGCGCCAGCCGGGCCGTACGTTGCCGAAGACGACGACGCCGGTCGGGGCGCCGTCGCGCACCCCGAGCAGGACCGCGACCTGCCGGTCCGGGATCCCCCGCTGGTGCAGCAGCGTCTCCAGGCTCTCGGCGAAGACCATCTTGCCGCTCACCTTGAGCCCGTCGCCGAGCCGGCCGATCACGTACAGCTGCCCGTCGCGCAGGAAGCCCGCGTCACCGGTGTGGAGCCCGGCCTCGCCGAGGGCCGTGCCCGAGGCGGAGCTGGTGTCGCCGACGTACCCGCTGGCGATCGAGACGCCGGTGACGACGACCTCGCCGACCTGCCCGTCGGGCAGCTCCTCGCCGTCCTCCGAGAGGATCCTGACGGTGCGGTTCTCCAGCGGCGTGCCGCAGCCGACGACGGCGGTGCCGGCCAGCGCCGACGCGTCGCCCTCGTCGGGCGCCGCGACCGTCCACCCCGCCCCCGGTGCGAGACCGGTCACCGCGAGGGTCGCCTCCGCGCCCCCGTACGCGGGCAGCAGCGCGCCGCGGTCCAGGCCGTGCGGGCCCATCAGCGCGTGGAAGTCCTCCAGGACCTGCGGGTCGACCCGCTCGGCGCCGATGATGATGGCCCGCATCGAGTCGAAGCGCAGCCCCTCCAGGCGTTCCGGCCGGACCCGCCGCAGGATGTAGGCGAGGCCGAAGTTGGGCATGCCCGTGATGGCGGTCCGGTTGTCGCTCATGCACTTCAGATAGCGCTGCGGCGAGCGGATGAAGTCGTCGGGCTGCATCATCCAGCCGCTGGCGCCGGTGACGACCACGTTCAGCAGATAGCCGACCAGGCCCATGTCGTGGTGGACCGGCAGCCAGCAGATGCCGGGCAGGTCCGGCGTCCAGCCGAAGCGGCGCCGCATCCCCGTGAGGTTGTCGCGCAGCGCCTCGGCGGAGATCAGCACCCCGCGCGAGTAGCCGCTCGACCCGGACGTGAACTGCATCAGCGCCGTCTCGGGCAGCGGCAGCGGCGCGGCCAGCGGCTCGACACCGTCGACCAGGGACTCGAAGACGACCGGCTCGGGCAGCGACAGACCGGCGGAGAGCTTGCGGATCCGCTCCTCCGACTCGTCGTCGCAGATGATCAGCTTCGGGTCGGCCGTCTCGAACAGGCGGGCCACGTGCGTCTCGTACTCGTCCGCCCGCTGGAACGCGAACGGCGGCGCGATCGAGCACGGCGTCGCACCGGCCGCCAGCGCACCGAAGAACCCGGCCACGAAGCCGGGGCTCGACCGCAGCACCAGCGCCACCACGTCCCCGCGCCCCACGCCGTTCGCCCGCAGCGCGGCCGCGGTGCGCAGCACCAGATCGGCGAGTTCGCGGTACGACCGGAAGTCCCAGCCGTCGTTCTTCTCCGCGTAGTACAGGCCGCGCTCGGCGGACGCCTCGTCCAGCCAGTCGAGCAGACCTCGGTCCGGGATCGCCAACGTCCTCGTCCTCTCCGGGATTCCAGGGCAGGCCCGGCGCATCCGAGTGGGGGACTCGGACGCACCGGACCGTCGGCATCCTCGCCCCGGGGTCCCGCGGTGGCCAGGCAAGCGGCCGGTAACTCGGCGGGCGCCGGGCGGCAGCTGACCGGGCACCCCGATTGCCGGTCGGTTGCCTGGTGACGGGCGCGGGGGGCGGGGCAGCATCGTCGCGCACCGTCCGTCCCCGGCCCCGCCGCGGCACGCCCCGCACCGAGCGGCACGGGCGGCCCGCCGGCCCGGCCACCGGGACGGTCCACCGGGGACGGCGCACCGAGAGCGGCTCACGAGAGAGCGGTTGACGATCCGAATGACTTCACGTGACGCGGAGACCTCCGTCCGCCCCGAGTCCGTCCGCCCCGAGGACGGCGGCACGCTGCCGCTCACGGCCGCCCAGCGCGGCGTCTTCTACGCCCAGCGGCTCGCCCCCACCGACCCGGCCTTCAACACCGTCGTCGTGATGGAGGTCAGGGGACCGGTGGACGGGCCGCTGCTCGCGCGGGCCGTGCGGGTGGCCGAGGGCGAGAGCGGAAGCTTCGACGTCGCGTTCGAGGAGCCGGCCGACGGCCCCCGGCAGCGCCCCGTCACCCCCGGCTGCTCGACCTGGCGGGAGCTGGACCTCACCGGCGAGGCGGACCCCTTCGCCGCCGCCCACGCCCTCATGGACGAGGACCGCCGCACCGCCAACGACCTCTTCACCGGGGTGCTCTCGGCGCACGTGCTCATGCGCGTGGGCGAGGACCACTACCTCTGGTACCAGCGCAGCCACCACATCCTCTCGGACGGCTACGGCTCCGTGCTGCACTCACGCCGGATCGAGGAGGTGTACGAGGCGCTGGTCGCCGGCGAGGAGCCGGCCGGCCGGCCGCTGGGCCCGCTCACCGACATCCTCGCCGACGAGGCCGACTACCGGGCCTCGGAGCAGTACACGGCCGACAAGGAGTACTGGACCCGGGCCTTCGAGGACCGGCCCGAGACGGTCAGCCCCGCCCCCGGCGTGCCCACCGGCGCCGCCGGGATCGCCCACGCCGGCTCCACCGAACTGGGCGAGGCCGGATACCGCGCGCTGCACGGCGCCGGACGCGAGGCCCGCGCCCCGTGGAGCGTCGCCATGCTCGCGGCGGTCGCCGCCTATCTGCACGGCATGACCGGCGCGCGCGACCTCACCCTCGGCGTCCCGGCCACCGCCCGGCTCGGCCCGCGCTCCCAGAACGTGCCCGGCATGCTCTCCAACACGCTGCCGCTGCGCCTCACCGTCGACCCCGCGGCGAGCCGCACCGAGCTGATCCGGCACGTCGGCAAGCGCCTCGGGGAGCTCCTCACCCACCAGCGGCACCCCTACGACGACCTCCGCCGCGACCTGCGCCTGCTCGGCTCCAACGAGCAGCTCTTCGGCGTGCTGGTCAACATCATGCCCGCGGGGTCCGAGAGCAACTTCGCGGGCCGCGAGGCCACCCTGACCGCGCTCTCCGGCGGACCGGTCATCGACCTCAACCTCACCTGCCACCCGGAGCCGGACGGCAAGGGCGTGCGGATCGCCTTCGAGGCCAACCCCGACCGCTACTCGGAGGCCGAACTCGCTGCCCACCAGGCCCGGTTCACCGCCTTCCTGGACCGCTTCCTGGCAGCCCCCGGCGACCTGCCGCTCGGCCGTGTCGACGTCGCCACGGACGCCGAGCGCGCCCGCCACCTCGCCGCCGGCCTGCCGGTCGCGCCCGCGGAGCCCGTCCGCACCTTCCCCGAGCTGTTCGCGGCGCAGGTCCGGGAGACCCCGCACCGCCCCGCCGTCGTCTCCGCGGACGGCGAGCTCGACTACGCCGGGCTCGCCGCCCGTGCCGACCGGCTGGCCCGGGAACTGGCCGCCCGCGGCGCCGGCCCCGAGCGGGTGGTGGCCGTCGCGCTGCCGCGCGGGACCGCCGCGGTCGTCGCCGCCGTCGGCGTGCTGACCTCCGGCGCCGTCCACCTGCCGATCGACCTCGCGTACCAGCGGTCCCGGGTCACCGCCATGCTCGACGACACGGCCCCCGCGCTGCTGCTGACCTCGCGCGCCACCGACGACCCGGAGCTGGCACCGGGCGTGCCCCGGCTGTTCCTGGACGAGGACGGGCTGGTCCCCGAAGCCGAAGCCACAGCCGAGGGCGGAGCCGGAGCCGAGGCCGAGGCCGAAGCCGGAGCCGGAGCCGGAGCCGACCCCGTCGCGGCGGAGGGCTCCGCGCCCGCCGGCCCGCGCCCCGAGCACCCCGCGTACGTCATCTACACCTCCGGCTCCACCGGCCGGCCCAAGGGCGTCGTCGTGACGCACACCGGCCTCGCCGGACTCCTGGCCCACCAGCGGACGCTGCTGGAGACCACGCCGGACCGGCGCGTCCTCCAGTTCGCCTCGCCGGGCTTCGACGCCTCCGTGTGGGAGTTGTGCACCGCGCTGCTGACCGGCGCGGCCCTCGTCGTCGCCCCCGCCGAACGCCTCACCCCGGGCCCGGAGCTGGCCGCACTGATCCGCGAACTCTCCGTCGACTGCCTGCTGATGGCGCCCTCCGCGCTGGCCGCGATGCCCGCGGACGGGCTGCCCGAGGGCGTGACCCTCGTCGTCGGCGCCGAAGCGTGCTCGCCCGAGCTGGTCGACCGCTGGTCGCCCGGCCGCCGCATGGTCAACGCGTACGGCCCCACCGAGTCCACCGTCATCGCCACCCAGACCGGCGCCCTCTCCGGCCGGATCGTGCCGCCCATGGGCGGCACCGTGCCCGGCAGCCGGGTACGGCTCCTCGACGACGCCCTGCGCCCGGTGCCGCCCGGCGTCGCCGGCGAGATCCACCTGGCCGGCGACGGCCTCGCCCGGGGCTACCTGGGCCGGCCCGGCCTCACCGCCGAGCGGTTCGTCGCCGACCCGTACGGCCCGCCCGGCAGCCGCATGTACCGCACCGGCGACCTGGCCCGCTGGACCCCGGAAGGCGACCTGGTGTACCTCGGCCGCTCCGACCGGCAGGTCAAGGTGCGCGGCTTCCGCATCGAGCTCGGCGAGATCGAGAGCGTCCTCGCCGGAGCGCCCGGCGTCGCCCGGGTCAGCGTCGTCGTCCGCGAGGACCGGCCCGGCGTGCGCCAGCTCGTCGCCTACGCCGTCCCGGCCGACGCCACCGCCGTCCCCGACGCCACCGCCGTCCCCGACGCCGCCGCCCTGCGGCAGCGGGTGCGCGACGCCCTGCCGCCGTACATGGTCCCCGCCGCCGTCGTCCTCCTGCCGGACCTGCCGCTCACCGCGAGCGGCAAGCTGGACCAGCGGGCGCTGCCCGCCCCCGAGTACGTCGGCACCGCCTCCGAGCGGGCCCCGCGCGACGAGCGCGAGGCCGTGCTCTGCGGGCTCTTCGCCGACCTCCTCGGCGCCACGGACGTCGGCGTCGACGACAGCTTCTTCGAACTGGGCGGCGACTCCATCGTCGCCGTCCGGCTCGCCTCGCGCGCCGCCCGCGCCGGCATCCCGCTCACCCCGCAGGACGTCTTCGCGCACAAGACCGTCGCCGCGCTCGCCGCCCGCGCCGGACTGGCCGGACCCGCCGGTGAGGACCGGACCGCCCCCGCGTACGACCCCGACGCCGAACTGGTCGCGCTGCCCGCAGGGGAACGCGAGCGGCTCGCCGCCACCTGGCGGAAGCCGGACGCCGACGGCGGGAGCGGCCTGGCGGACGTGCTGCCGGTCACCCCGCTCCAGGAGGGCATGCTCTTCCACGCCGAGTTCGGCGACGCCGCCGACGCGTACACCGTGCAGAAGGTCTTCGGCCTCGCGGGCCCGCTCTCCGCCGACGCCTTCCGCGACGCCTGCCGCGCGCTCGTCCGCCGCCACACCGCGCTCCGCGCCGGCTACACCCGCTCCGCCGCCGGCGAGGCGCTCCAGCTGGTCGCCCGCGACGCCGAGGCCCCGGTCCACGAGCACGACCTGCGCGGACTGCCGGCCGCCGACCGCGAGGCGCGCCTGGCCGCCCTGCTCGCCGAGGAGAAGCGGACCCGCTTCGACATGGCCAGGCCGCCGCTGCTGCGCTTCGGCCTGGTCCGGCTGGACGACGAGCGGCACCTCTTCGTCCTCACCGGCCACCACATCGTCTTCGACGGCTGGTCGGTGCCGCTGATCCTGCGCGACCTGCTCGCCCTGTACCGGGGCGACGGCGCCGCGCTGCCCGCGCCGGTGCCCTTCCGCGCCTATCTGGCCTGGGCCGCCGCCCAGGACCGTGGCGCGGCGGAGGAGGAGTGGGGCCGGGCCCTCGCGGGCCTGGACGGCCCCACCCTGGTCGCCCCCCGCGCCATAGAGGACGGCGAGGGCGAGGACGCCGACGCCCTGCCGGGTCTGCTCGTGGCCGAGCTGCCCGCCGAGCTGACCGCGGACGTCCAGCGCGCCGCCCGGTCCCGGGGAGTCACCCTCAACACCGTGGTGCAGGGCGCCTGGGCGCTCCTCCTGCACTCGCTCACCGGCCGCGACGACGTCGTCTTCGGCGGCACGGTCTCCGGACGCCCGCCCCGGCTGGACGGCGTCGACGAGATCGTCGGCCTGCTGATGAACACCGTCCCGGTGCGCGTCCGGCTCCGCCCGGAGGAGCCGCTGGGCGGCCTCCTCGCCCGGGTCCAGGGCGAGCAGCTGGCCCTCACCGACCACCACCACATCGGCCTGCCCGACCTGCACCGGCTCGCCGGTCACGCCGAACTCTTCGACACCTCCGTGGTGTTCGGCAACGCGCCGATCGACCGCGAGCAGATCGTCGCGCACGCCCACGGCCTGGGCATCACCGTGGAGGAGGCCGACCCGACCGGCGGCACCCACTACCCGCTCAGCCTGTCCGTGGTCCCGGGCGACCGGCTCCGCCTCGAACTCACCCACCGCACTGCCCTGTTCGACGCCGCGACCGCCGAGGGCCTGCTCGCCCGGCTGCGCATGGTCCTGGAGGTCCTCGCCACCGACCCGGAGCTGCCGGTCGGCCGGCTGCCGCTCCTCACCGACGCCGAACGGCAGGCCCTGGAGCCCGCCGCCGACCCGTCCGGCGACCCCGTCGCCACCACGCTGCCCGCGCTGTTCGCCGCGCAGGCGCGCCGCACCCCGGACGCCGTCGCCGTCGTCTGCGAGGGCGAGCGGCTCAGTTACGCCGACCTCGACGCCCGGGCCGGCCGGCTGGCCACCGTCCTGGCGGACCTGGGCGCGGCCCCCGGCCGGGTGATCGGCGTCCGGATGCGCCGCTCGGCCGAGCTGATCGTCGTCCTGCACGCCATCCACCGGGCGGGCGCCGCCTATCTGCCGCTGGACCCGGAGTACCCGGAGGAGCGCGTCCGGCACATGCTGGACCAGGCCCGGCCCGCCTTCGTCGTCGACGACGCCTTCCTCGCGGCGCACCGCGCCGAGGCCGCCGCCGCCGACCCGTACGACGGGCCCGGTACGGCGCTGCTTCCGGCCCACCCGGCGTACGTCGTCTACACCTCGGGCTCCACCGGCCGCCCCAAGGGCATCGTGGTCACCCACGCCGGCATCACCAACTACCTGGCCGGCATGCAGCGGCGCCACGCGCTGACCGCCGCCGACCGGGTGCTCCAGCGGACCTCGCTCAGCTTCGACCCCTCGGTGTGGGAGCTCTTCTGGCCGCTCCACCACGGCGCCGCCGTGGTCGTCTCCCGGCCCGACGGCGAGGACGCGCCCGGCTACCTGCCCGGCCTGATCCGCGAAGAGGGCGTCACCGTCGCCCAGTTCGTCCCCTCGACCCTGGAGGTCTTCCTCCGCGAACCCGGCAGCGACCGGTGCGACTGTCTGCGGAAGGTCTTCGTCGGCGGCGAACAGCTCACCGGCGCCCTGGCCGACCGCTTCCACGCCGCCGTACCGGCCGAACTCCACAACCAGTACGGGCCCACCGAGGTGTCCGTCTACACCACCACCGGCCGCGCCGACGCCGGCCGGCACCCCACCGCCGTCCCCGTCGGCACCCCCCTGGCCGGCCTGCGCCTCCACGTCCTGGACGGGTTCTTGCGTTCGGTGCCGGTGGGTGTGGTGGGGGAGATCTATATCGGTGGTGCGGGTGTGGCGCGGGGTTATGTGGGGCGTCCGGGGTTGACCGCGGAGCGGTTCGTGGCGGATGTCGGTGGCGCTGTGGGTGCGCGGATGTATCGGACGGGGGATCTGGGGCGTCGTCGCGCGGATGGTTCGGTGGAGTACTGCGGTCGGGTCGATTTCCAGGTGAAGGTGCGGGGTCACCGTGTCGAGCTGGGGGAGATCGAGGCGGTTCTCGCGGGGGACGCGGGGGTGGCGCAGGCGGTGGTCGCGGTGGTGGCCGATGCGGCGGGGACGCGGCATGTGGTCGGTTATGTGCGGCCGGTGGCGGGTGTGGTGGTGGAGGGTGAGGTGTTGCGGGACCGGGTGGCGGGTGTGCTGCCGGATTACATGGTTCCGGTGCGGGTGATCGTGGTGGACGACTTCGTGCTGACGCCGAACGGGAAGGTGGACCGGCGGGCGTTGCCGGCGTTGGAGTTGCGTGCGGTGCGGGAGTACCGGGCGCCTTCGTCGGAGCGTGAGCGGGTGCTGCACGAGGTGTTCGCGGAGGTGCTGGGGCGGGAGCGGGTCGGTGTCGACGACAGCTTCTTCGACCTCGGCGGCGACTCCATCGTGTCGATGCGTCTCGCCGCACGCGCCCACCGCGCCGGACTCGTGCTGAGCGCGAAGGACGTCTTCGTCCACAAGACCATCGCCGCCCTCGCCCTCGTCGCCACCGACGCACCCGACGACGACAACGACTTCAACAAGCCAGCGAGCGCCGACGCCCTGATGAGCATCGACGCGGACGAATTCGACGAGCTCGAAGCCCAGTGGGAGGCAACGCCGTGAGGCAGACGACACTCGAAGCGGTCCTGCCGCTCACCCCGCTCCAGCAGGGCATGCTCTTCCACGCCCTCTTCGACGGCGGCGACGCCGACGCCGGCGGCGTCGACTTCTACAACGTGCAGACACCCCTGGAACTGGTCGGTGCCCTCGACCCGGAGGTGCTGCGCGACTCCTGCGCCACCCTGCTGGCGCGCCACGGGAGCCTCCGCGCGGGGTTCCTCAGGCGCCGCTCGGGCGAGGCCGTCCAGGCCGTCGCCCGAGCGGTGGAGCCGCTCTGGGAGGAGGTCGACCTCTCCGCCTTCGGCGAGGACGAGCGCCGCGTCCGGCTGACCCGGCTGCTCACCGAGGACCGGGCCCGCCGCTTCGACATGACCCGCCCGCCGCTGCTGCGCTGCACCCTCGTCCGGCTCGCGGCCGACCGGCACGTGCTGGTCGTCACCCACCACCACATCCTGCTCGACGGCTGGTCCGTGCCGCTGGTCCTCGGCGACCTCTTCCGGATCTACCGCGACGGCGGCTCCGCCGACGCGCTGGAGCCCGCCGTCCCCTTCGCCGACTACCTCGGCTGGCTGGGCGCCCAGGACCGCGACCGGGCCGAGGACACCTGGCGCACCGCCCTCGCCGGCGTCGACGGCCCCACCCTGGTGGCCGGCGGCCACGGCACCCAGGACTCCGACCGCGGCCAGCGCCGCGTCGTCGCCGAACTCTCCGAGGCGGCCACCGCCCGCGTCACCCAGGCCGCCCGCTCCCGCGAGGTCACCGTGAACACGGTCGTCCAGGCCGCCTGGGCGCTGCTGCTGACCTCGCTCACCGGCCGCCCCGACGTCGTCTTCGGCAACACCGTCGCCGGCCGCCCCCCGGAGCTCGCCGGCGCCGACCGCATGGTCGGCCTGATGATCAACACCGTGCCGGCCCGGATCCGCGTCGACCCCGCCGAGACCGCCGCCGCCCTGCTCACCCGCGTCCAGGCCGAGCAGACCGAGCTCCTCGGCCACCAGTACCTCGGCCTCGCCGACATCCAGCGCGCCGTCGGCTTCACCGAACTCTTCGACACCACAGTGGCCTTCGAGAACTACCCCGTGGAGGAGGCCGTCCAGGGCGCCCAGGTCGCCGGGCTCACCGTCGGCGTGCTGCGCGACGCCGCCGAGGACACCCCGGAGGGCACCCACTACCCGCTGAGCCTGGCCGTCTACCCCGGCCCCCGGCTCCGCCTCGAACTCAACCACCGCGAGGACGTGTACGACACCGAGGAGGCGACCGCGCTCCTCGACCGGCTCGCCCCGCTCCTCGAAGCCCTCGCCGGCCGGCCCGACACGCCCGTCGGCCGGCTGCCGGTGTGGACCGCGGACCAGCACGCCCGGCTCCTGGCCGCCGCGCGCGGCCGCACCGCCACGCACCCGGCGCGGACCCTGCACGAGCTCTTCGAGGAGCAGGCCCGCACGACCCCGGACGCGATCGCCGCCGTCGACGGGACCGGCCGGCTCACCTTCGCCGAGCTGGACGCCGACGCCGACCGGCTCGCCGCGCGGCTCACCGCCCACGGCGCGGGACCCGGCCGGCTCGTCGCCGTCGCCCTGCCCCGCACCACGGCCGCCGTCTCCGCGATCATCGCCGTCCTCAAGTCCGGCGCCGCCTACCTGCCGCTCGACGCCGACCAGCCGGCCGACCGGATCGCCGCGCTCTGCGCGGAGGCGGGCCCGGCGCTCGTCGTGGCCGACGGGACGACCCGGCACGCGCTGCCCGCCGACGTACCGGTGCTGCTCGCCGACGCGCCCGACAGCGCCGACGCCGCCGCGCTCCCGGACACCACCGAGGCTCCGGCCCGCAAGGCGGCGGGCCCCGCCGACCTCGCGTACGTCGTGTACACCTCCGGCTCGACCGGCCGCCCCAAGGGCGTCGCCGTCGAGCACCGGAACCTGGTCAACATGTTCCACAGCCACCGGGCGAACTTCTTCACCCCGGAGCGGGAAGCCGCCGGCGGCCGCCCGCTGCGCGCCGCCCTCACCAACTCCCTCGGCTTCGACGCCTCGTGGAGCCAGCTGCTGTGGATGGTCGCGGGCAACGAGCTCCACATCGTCGACGACACCGTCCGCAAGGACGCCCTCGCCCTCGTCGCCCACGCGGCCGACGCGGCGATCGACGTGCTCGACACCACGCCGTCCGTCGCCCGCCAGCTGCTCGCCGCCGGGCTGCTCGACGGCGCCGGCGGCCGGCACCGCGTCCGCACCCTCGCCCTCGGCGGCGAGGAGGTCGGCGACGACCTGTGGAACGAACTGCGCGCCATCCCCGGCCTCTCCGTCTACAACCTCTACGGCCCCGCCGAGTGCACGATCGACGCCATGTTCTGCCGCGCCGCCGACAGCGAGCGGCCCTCCCTCGGCGGCCCCGCCGACAACACCGACATCCACGTCCTGGACGGGTTCTTGCGTTCGGTGCCGGTGGGTGTGGTGGGGGAGATCTATATCGGTGGTGCGGGTGTGGCGCGGGGTTATGTGGGGCGTCCGGGGTTGACCGCGGAGCGGTTCGTGGCGGATGTCGGTGGCGCTGTGGGTGCGCGGATGTATCGGACGGGGGATCTGGGGCGTCGTCGCGCGGATGGTTCGGTGGAGTACTGCGGTCGGGTCGATTTCCAGGTGAAGGTGCGGGGTCACCGTGTCGAGCTGGCGGAGATCGAGGCGGTTCTCGCGGGGGACGCGGGGGTGGCGCAGGCGGTGGTCGCGGTGGTGGCCGATGCGGCGGGGACGCGGCATGTGGTCGGTTATGTGCGGCCGGTGGCGGGTGTGGTGGTGGAGGGTGAGGTGTTGCGGGACCGGGTGGCGGGTGTGCTGCCGGACTACATGGTTCCGGTGCGGGTGATCGTGGTGGACGACTTCGTGCTGACGCCGAACGGGAAGGTGGACCGGCGGGCGTTGCCGGCGTTGGAGTTGCGTGCGGTGCGGGAGTACCGGGCGCCTTCGTCGGAGCGTGAGCGGGTGCTGCACGAGGTGTTCGCGGAGGTGCTGGGGCGGGAGCGGGTCGGTGTCGACGACAGCTTCTTCGACCTCGGCGGCGACTCCATCGTGTCGATGCGTCTCGCCGCACGCGCCCACCGCGCCGGACTCGTGCTGAGCGCGAAGGACGTCTTCGTCCACAAGACCATCGCCGCCCTCGCCGAGGTCGCCCGCGACGTCCCCCAGGACGGCGGCGACACCGGCGGTACGGCCACCGGCCCGCTCGTGACCCTCGACGACGCCGAACGCGCCGAACTCGACGCCCTCGCGGGACCGGACGCCGAGGTGTGGACGCTCACCCCGCTCCAGCAGGGCATGCACTTCCACGCCCTGCTGGCCACGGACGCCATCGACGTCTACGTCACCCAGCGCCCGCTGCGGCTCACCGGCACCCTCGCCCCGACCGTCCTCCGCGACGCCTTCGACACGCTCCTCGCCCGCCACCCGGCGCTCCGCACCTCCTTCGTCACCCTCGGCTCCGGACGCTCCGTGCAGGTCGTCCACGAGGACGTCCGGGTGCCCTGGGAGGAGCGGGACCTGTCCGCCCTGGCCCCGGCCGAGCGCGAGGCCCGGCTCGCCGAACTCCTCGACGAGGACCGGATACGCCGCTTCGCCACCGACCGTCCGCCGCTGCTGCGGGTCGCCCTGGTCAAGCTCGCCGCCGACGAGCACCTGCTGCTCGTGACCCACCACCACATGCTGCTCGACGGCTGGTCCCTGCCGCTCGTCTTCGGCGACCTCTTCGCCTCGTACGCCCGCGGCGGCTCCGGCACCGGCACCGCGCCCGTCCCCTTCGACCGCTTCCTGCGCTGGCTCGGCGCCCAGGACGAGCGGGCCGCCGTCGAGGCCTGGCGCCAGGAGCTGGCCGGACTCGACGAGCCCGCCCTGGTCGCCCCCGGCTTCGACGCCGCCACGGCCACCGTGCCGGACCTCGTCGCGACCGCCCTCGACCAGGAGGCCACCGAGCGGCTGACCGACACCGCCCGCCGGGCCGGCCTGACCCTCAACACGCTGGTGCAGGGCGCCTGGGCGGTCGCCCTCGGCCAGTTCCTGGGCCGCGACGACGTCGTCTTCGGCGCCACCACCGCGGGCCGCCCGCCCGAGCTGCCCGGCGCCGAGTCCATGGTCGGACTGCTGATGAACACCGTCGCCGTCCGCGTCCGCCTCGACCCGGGCCGGCCGCTCGCCGCGACCCTGACCGGCCTCCAGGAGACCCAGGCCGGACTGCGGCCCTTCCAGCACCTGGGCCTCGCCGAGGTGCAGCGCGCCGCCGGCATCGGCGAACTCTTCGACACCGTCGTCGGCTTCGAGAACACCCCCGTCGACGGCGAGGCCGTCCAGGCCCAGGTGCCCGGCCTGCGGATCAGCGTGGACGACACCCCGGCCCCCGGCGCCTCGCACTACCCCTTCAGCCTCGTCGTGGTCCCCTCCGACCGCCTCAGCCTCGAACTCACCTACCGCACCGACCTGTTCACCGCCGCCGAGGCGGAGACCGTACTCCACCGGGTCCGCGCCCTCCTCGACGCCTTCGCCCACGACCCGGAGATCCCGGTGGGCCGGATCGACCTGCGGACCGACGCGGAGCGCGCCGAACCGGTCCGCACCGGCGGCACCACCCCGCCGCGCACCACCTTCCCGGCGCTCTTCGAGGGCCACGCCGCCGCCCGCCCGGACGCCGTCGCCGTCCACGACGGCCCGTACGAGGTCACCTACGGGACCCTCGACGCCGAGGCCAACCGGCTCGCCCGCGTCCTCGCGGCCCGCGGCATCGGCCCCGGCACCATCGTCGCCGTCGCCCTGCCCCGGTCCGCCCGCTCGGTCCTCGCCGTCCTCGCCGTCCTCAAGAGCGGCGCCGCCTACCTGCCGCTCGACCTCGGCTACCCGCCGGAGCGGCTGCGCTACATCCTCGACGACGCCCGGCCCGACCTGGTGCTCACCACCGCCGACGGCAGCGCCGTCACCGCCGCGGCGGGCGCCGGCGCCGGCCGCACGCTGAGCCTCGACGGGGACGGCGACGCCGTCCTCGGCCCCGACGACCCCTTCGGCCTCGCCCTGGAACTCACCGCCGGCACGTCCGGCGCGCCGCTCCGCGACGACGAGCGCTCCGCCCCGCTGACCCCGGACTCGGCCGCGTACCTCATCTACACCTCGGGCTCCACCGGCCGCCCCAAGGGCGTCCTCGTGCCGCACACCGGCATCGCCGCGCTCGCCGCGCAGCAGCGCACCGGCCTCGACCTGCGGCCGGACGAGCGGGTCCTCATGTTCGCCTCGCCCAGCTTCGACGCCTCGGTCTGGGAGCTCGCCACCGCGCTGCTCACCGGCGGAAGCGTCGTCGCGGCCCCGGCCGACGACCTGCTCCCCGGCCCCTCGCTGGCCGCCACCGTCGCCCGCCACGGCGTCACCACGCTGCTGCTGCCGCCGTCCTCCCTCGCGGTGCTGCCCGAAGGCGCCCTGCCGCCCGGCGTCACCCTCGTCGTCGGCGGCGAGGCCTGCGCGCCCGACCTCGTCGAGCGCTGGTCGGCAGGCCGCCGCATGGTCAACGCCTACGGCCCGACCGAGGCGACCGTCATGGCCACCATGAGCGGCCCGCTGGCCGGCCGGACCCACCCGCCGCTCGGCGAGGCGGTCACCGGCGCCCGGGTGTACCTGCTCGACAGCGCGCTCCGGCCGGTACCGGTGGGCGCGCCCGGCGAGCTGTACCTGGCGGGCGAGGGCCTCGCCCTCGGCTACCTGCGCCGGCCCGGCCAGACCGGCGAGCGCTTCGTCGCCGACCCGTACGGCGCCGCGGGCTCGCGCATGTACCGCTCCGGCGACCTGGCCCGCCGCCGCGCCGACGGCACCCTGGAGTACCTCGGCCGGGCGGACCGCCAGGTCAAGGTGCGCGGCTTCCGCATCGAGCCCGGCGAGATCGAGGCCGTGCTCGCCGAGGACGCCGCCGTGGCCGGCGCGGCCGTGGTCGTCCGCGAGGACCGGCCCGGGGTACGCCGCCTCGTCGGGTACGTCGCCCCGGCCGGCGAGGCCCGGCCCGAGCCGGCGGCCCTGCGCGAGCGGGTCGCCGCCGCCCTGCCGCCGTACATGGTGCCCGCCGCCGTCGTCGTCCTCGACCGGCTGCCGGTCACCCCGGGCGGCAAGCTCGACCGGGACGCGCTGCCCGCGCCGGACTTCGGCGCCGCCGTCGACAGCCGGGCCCCGCGCGACGCCCGCGAGGAGCAACTGTGCGCGCTCTTCGCCAAGGCGCTCGGCACGGACCGGGTCGGCATCGACGACGGCTTCTTCGACCTCGGCGGCGACTCCATCGTGTCGATCAAGCTGGTCACGCTGGCCCGCGCGGAGGGCCTGGACATGACCCCGCGGGACGTCTTCACGCACAAGACGGTGGCCGCGCTGGCCACCGCGGTGAAGGAGATCGACCCGGACGGCGGGACCGGCACCCCCGCCGCCGACGACGAGCCGCTGGTCACCCTCGACCAGGACGAGCTCGCCGAGTTCGCCGAGGACTGGAGCGACGACCCGGCGTGACGGACGCGGCCGGGGCGGGAGCCGTACGCCTCCCGCCCCGGCCCGCCCCCCGCACGCTCCCGCGCGTGACCGCCGGAACCGCACCACCACACGCACCACACGCACCACACGCACCACGCACTTATCGACCCGCACCACACGCACCACACCCACTTATCGACCCGCACCACCACTGGACCTGTACGGCCGGGACCCTGCTCGGCCGGTCCGGTGGGCCACACCACGTACTCCGGCAACCGCGCGGAGCGCACAGGACCGAACGACCGACGACCCCCGTGGTCCCGACCAGGTGAGGACACCGACATGACTTCCACGACGCAGGCCACCGCCCCGCTCCCCCTGGACGGGGCCGGCTCCGGCGGACTCGACACCCCCCTGGAGTTCCGGCTGGACGCCGACGAGGCCGCCGAGCTGGAGAGCGTCGCCGAGAAGCTCGGCGACCTGCACGGCGCGCCCTCGCTCCCCGAGTTCTACGACCGCGCGTACGCCGCCGAGGACCTGCTCCCCGCCCGGCTGCGCGCCTTCCTCGCCGACTTCCGCCGCACCCAGCGGTCCGCCGCGTGCCTCGTGCACGGCTTCCCGGTGGACCAGGAGGCGCTCGGCGCCACCCCCGCGCACTGGCGCGACGCCGTCCGCGGCGAGACCGCCCGCGCGCAGGAGCTGTGGCTGGCGCTCTGCGGCCTCACCCTGGGCGACCCGTTCGGCTGGGTGACGCTCCAGGAGGGCCGGATCATCCAGAACATCCTCCCGATCCGCGGGGACGAGGAGCGGCAGAGCGGCTACGGCAGCGAGGCGCTGCTCGAATTCCACACGGAGGACGGCTTCCACCCCAACCGCTGCGACTACCTGATGCTGTTCGGGCTGCGCAACCCCGACCGGGTGCCGACCATCGTCGCCTCCGTGCGCGACGTACGGCTCGACGCGCACGACCGCACGGTCCTCGCGGAGAACCGCTTCCACATCAGGCCGGACACCGAGCACATCCGGCAGCTGGAGAACCACGACCCCGACCACCCCGCCCTCCCGGGCCTGCGCGCCATGCGGGACCGGCCGGAGCCGTCCGCCGTCCTGTCCGGCGACCGCCTCAACCCGTACCTGCGCATCGACCGCCCCTTCATGGACGTCCTGCCCGGCGACACCGAGGCCGAGGCCGCGCTCGACCGGCTCATGGCCGAACTCCAGCGCGTCCAGCAGGACATCGCCGTCGGCCCCGGCTCGCTGCTGCTCGTCGACAACTACCGCGCCGTGCACGGCCGCCGCCCCTTCACGGCCCGGTACGACGGCACCGACCGCTGGCTGAAGAAGCTCACCGTCAGCCGCAACCTCCGCCAGAACCTCAACGGTTACGCCCTCCAGCACCCGCGCGTCATCGTCTGAGCCCGAGCGGCGGTCGACAGCGGCAGAGCAGCGTGAGCAGCAGAGCAGCAGAGCCATGCAGAGCAGAGAGGCAGCCATCCCCATGCGTACCGTCATCGTCTCCGGCGCGTCGAGCGGCATCGGCCACGCCACCGCCGAGCGCTTCGTCCGCTCCGGCGACCACGTCGTCAACCTCGACGTGCAGGCCCCACCCGCGTCCACCCCGCAGGGCCCCCGCGAGGGCGGCGGACACCTGCGCTGGATCAAGACGGACGTCGCCGACTGGGAGGGCGTCCGGGCCGCCGTCGACGAGACGCAGGCCGAGCACGGCCGGCTCGACGTCGTGATCGCCAACGCCGGCATCAGCGTCCGGCACGGCATCCTCGACCTCACCGAGGCCGAGGCCCGGCGCACCCTGGACGTCAACCTGATGGGCGTCCTCGCCCTGTGGCGCCACGCGACCGGACACATGCTGCGCCAGGGCGGCGGCGTGCTCCTCGCCACGGCGTCCGTCAACGGCGCCCGCGGCTACCCGCTCTACGCCGACTACAACGCCTCCAAGGCGGGCGTGACCTCGCTGTGCCAGACCTTCGCGATCGAGCTGGCGCCGCTGATCCGCACCGCGTGCGTGGCGCCCGGCGCGGTGCTGACGCCGATGCAGCGCGCCGAGTACACGGACGCGATGCTCGACGAGGTCAACGCCCGCATCCCGCTCCGGCGCCACGCGGCCCCCGAGGAGATCGCCGACGTCTTCCACTTCCTCGCGTCGGACCAGGCGTCCTTCGTCTCCGGCCAGGAGTTCGTCGTCGACGGCGCCGAGACCGCCGGAGCGACCACCGCCTTCTTCCCCGGCCCCACCGAACCCCTCCGCTGACACGCCCGTGCCCCCCCGTGGGGGGGCGCGGGCCCGCCCCCCCCCCCCCCCCCCCCCCCCCCCCCCCCCCCCCCCCCCCACCCCCCCCCCCCCCCCCCCCCCCCCCCCCCCCCCCCCCCGGCCCCCCCCCCCCCCCCCCAAACCCCACCCC
>NZ_JBIAMB010000034.1:0-59323 GCF_042873895.1 Streptomyces sp. NPDC004435
TTTCCAGGCCCTCCGGGCGCTTCCTGCGCTTTCTTCGTTTCCGACTCTATCAGATCTTTCCGATCCGATTTCCTCGGTGCTTTCCGGTCCCGATTCGTTTTCCTCGGGGCCTTCCGGCGGGGTCAAACATTACCAGGCTTTCTCGGTCCCCCTGACCAGTCTCTCCGCGCTCTCCGGAAGGAACCGAGGCAGGCAGAGGTGTAGACCACTGGGGTTAGGATCTGGCTTGATAGGTGCTGCCGACCCACGACTCAAGGCCGCGTTGGGGTCAGGCAGGAGTACGACAGTACATCCCACCTTGAGTAGAGGCAAATCGTTTCCGGTAGTCCCTAGGTCCGCCAACTGGTACGTCTCGTGCGGAACCGGGACTTCTTATGACTTACGCTTCTGAACAGTACGCGCCGCCCAGGACAGGTGTGGCGGCGCCACACGATCTCCGCCCCTGGGAGGCTTCCCATGACAACCGTGACGTCGCCACTTGCTGGACGCGCCATCGGTCTCGCCAACGTTCCCGACCCGGTCTTCTCCGGTGCCATGGTCGGGCCCGGCACCGCCATCGATCCCGTACGTGAGGTTTCCGAGGCGGTCTCCCCCATCGACGGGGTCATCGTCTCCATGCACCCGCACGCCTTCGTCGTCGTGGACGGCGAGGGACACGGCGTGCTGACGCACCTCGGCATCGACACCGTGCAGCTCAACGGGGAGGGCTTCGAGCTCCTCGTCAACAAGGGGGACACCGTCACGCGCGGCCAGGCCGTCGTGCGGTGGAACCCGGCCGCGGTGGAGGCCGCCGGCAAGTCCGCCATCTGCCCCGTCGTCGCCCTCGAGGCCACGGCCGACTCGCTCTCCGACGTCCGCGAGGACGGCGACGTGAAGGCCGGCGACCAGCTCTTCGACTGGAGCTGATCCCGGTCCGTCGTCAGGACGGCCGCGAGTACGACATTCAACGCGGCGGCATCGGCCGCCGCTCTATCGGAGACGGGTGAGATGGAGACAACGCTGCGAGGCGTCGGCGTCAGCCACGGAGTGGCGATCGGCCAGGTGCGGCACATGGGCACGGCGGTCCTGGAACCGCCGGCCAAGTCGATTCCCGCCGAGGAGGCGGAGCGCGAACAGGGGCGCGCCCGTCAGGCGGTGGAGGCCGTGGCCGCGGACCTCATCGCGCGCGGCAACCTGGCCGGCGGCGAGGCCCAGGCCGTGCTGGAGGCCCAGGCGATGATCGCCCAGGACCCGGAGCTCATCGCCGATGTCGACCGCAGGATCGCGGTCGGCAGCACGGCCGAGCGCGGTATCTACGACGCCTTCTCGCACTACCGCGAGCTGCTGGCGGGTGCCGGCGAATACATGGCGGGCCGGGTGGCCGACCTGGACGACGTGCGGAACCGGATCGTCGCGCGGCTGCTCGGCGTGCCGATGCCCGGTGTTCCGGACAGCGACGAGCCGTACGTGCTCATCGCCCGCGACCTCGCGCCGGCGGACACCGCGCTGCTCGACCCCGCGCTGGTGCTCGGCTTCGTGACCGAGGAAGGCGGGCCGACCAGCCACAGCGCGATCCTCGCGCGTGCCCTGGGCGTGCCGGCCGTGGTGGCGCTGCCCGGCGCCGGTGAGCTGGCCGAGGGCACGGAGATCGCGGTGGACGGTTCCACCGGCGAGATCTTCGTCGACCCGAGCGAGGAGAAGAAGGCGGCGCTGACCAAGGCCGCCGAGGAGCGGAAGGCGGCGCTGTCCGCGTCCAGCGGTCCCGGCGCCACCTCGGACGGGCACAAGGTGCCGCTGCTCGCCAACGTCGGCGGCCCCGCCGACGTGCCGGCCGCGGTGGAGGCGGGCGCCGAGGGCGTCGGCCTGTTCCGTACCGAGTTCCTCTTCCTGGACGACAGCCAGAAGGCTCCGTCCGAGGAGAAGCAGGTCGACGCCTACCGGAAGGTGCTCGAAGCCTTCCCCGAGGGCCGTGTGGTCGTGCGGGTGCTCGACGCCGGTGCCGACAAGCCGCTCGACTTCCTGACGCCGGTCGACGAGCCCAACCCGGCGCTGGGCGTGCGGGGACTGCGGTCGCTGCTCGACCACCCCGAGGTGCTGCGGACGCAGCTGACCGCGCTGGCCAAGGCCGCCGAGGGTCTGCCCGTGTACCTGGAGGTCATGGCGCCGATGGTGGCCGACCGGACGGACGCGAAGGCGTTCGCCGACGCGTGCCGCGAGGCGGGGCTCCGGGCGAAGTTCGGCGCGATGGTGGAGATTCCGTCCGCCGCGCTGCGGGCCCGCTCGATCCTGCAGGAGGTCGAGTTCCTCTCGCTGGGCACCAACGACCTGGCGCAGTACACCTTCGCCGCCGACCGTCAGGTGGGTGCGGTGTCCCGGCTGCAGGACCCGTGGCAGCCGGCGCTGCTCGACCTGGTCGCGCTGTCCGCCGAGGCGGCCAAGGCCGAGGGCAAGAGCTGTGGAGTCTGTGGCGAGGCCGCCTCGGATCCGCTGCTCGCGTGTGTGCTGACGGGTCTGGGCGTCACCTCCCTTTCCATGGGTGCGGCGTCCATCCCGTACGTACGGGCGACGCTGGCGAAGTACACGCTCGCCCAGTGCGAGCGGGCGGCGTCCGCGGCGCGTGCCGCGGACACGGCGCACGAGGCGCGGGTGGCCGCGCAGGCGGTGCTGTCCGGGGAGTGATCCCGGAGTCGTAGCGCGTGGTCCGGAGGGGCTTCCCGTCACCTGGTGACGGGAAGCCCCTCCGTCGTGTCCGGGGTCAGTCGCGGCCCGGGCGGTGCTCGTGGGGGCCGGGGGCGAGGGGGAAGCCGGCGCAGTGGTCGACGCCGTGCTCGGGGGGAAGGGGCTCGCCGGTGCGGGCGTCGGTGCAGTAGGCGGCGAAGACCTCCGCCTCGGTGAGGGGGCTGAGGGTGCCGTCGGCGAGGCGCCAGCCGTGGAGCCGGTCGGGGCGGCCGGGGCGGGTCACGCGCAGGACGAGTCCGCCCGGGGAGGCCATGACGATCCCCGCGGCGAGGACCGCGGTGAACTCGGTGGCGGTGGTGGGGTCGTGGTGGTTGGTGCCGTGCTCGTCCCGAGTCGTGTGGAGCACGGCGAGCAGGTGGTCGTCGGCCGCGGGCACGCTGCAGACGAGGTGGTGGGTGCCGGTGCCCGCGCCGTCGAGGAGGCCGAGGAGCAGCCGGGTGGCGCGGTCGAAGGAGTCGCGGCCGAGGTCGAGGCCGCAGTCCGGGCAGTCTCCCGCGGTGGCGAGGACAGTGGTGGCGTACTCCCAGGTGGCGCGGCGGACAGCGGTGTCGACGAGCTCGGGGAGGAGAACGGTGAGGGGCTGTCCGGTGTAGATGACGCGGGCGCCGGTGGTGGCCAGGTGGTCGGTGAAGCGGCTGCGGCTGGTGGGGTCGTCGGGAGCGATGCCCGTCTCCGAGCAGAAGGAGACGTACTCGTCGGGGTCGAAGAGGGCCACGGTGGTGTGGGTGCCCTGGCGGGCGAGGGATTTGAGGAGTGCCTCGACCTCCTTGAGATAGGTGGGGTGGTCGTCGAAGTGGAAGGTGCGGTAGCGGCGCATGGCGGTGAAGTCCTGCTCGTCGGCGAGGAGGCCGACGGTGCTGGGGATCTCACGGCGCAGGGCGCGGCGGAGGCGGGCCGTGGTCTGGGTGGTGGTGGTCGTCATGGGTCCCCCTCGGGTGCGGTGTGCCGATCACGGACGATCAGTGCTCACTCACCGTAACCTTCGCCACTGACAGTGACGATGGAGTGGGCTTCTCGACGCGGTCGCGGATGAGGCGGTGCTGGGCCGCGGCGGCTCCGACGAGGGCGAGGCCGAGGACGGGCCAGGCGAGGGGACCGGCAGTCATGACGCCGGTGACGAGGAGGGGGCCGGCGAAGCGCTGGGTGGACTGGGCGAGGCCGTGGGCGCCGAGGTAGGCGCCTTGGGCGTCGGCGGGCGCGAGGGCGACGGAGAGCTCCCAGGAGGAGGTGGCGTGGATGATCTCGGCGAAGGTGAGGGCGACGACCGCGACGACGAGGGCGGCGGTGGCGAGGGCGCGGCCGCCGGCGGCGGAGGCGGCGAGGGCGAGGGTGCCGGCCACGAAGAGTCCGGAGAGGGGGACGAGGAGGCGGCGGGCGGCTCGGGCGGTGGCGCCGAAGCGGGCGAGGGGCACCTGGAAGAGGACGACGAGGACGGTGTTCAGGACGAGGAGGAGCGGGACGAGGCCGACGGGGGCGTCGGTGGCGTGGACGAGCCAGAGGGGGACGGCCACCTGGAGGATGGTGTCGTCGAGGAAGAGGGCGGCGTCGGTCGCGGTGTAGCCGAGGAAGGTGCGGTCGCGCCAGGGACCGGCGGACTTGGGGCGGGGTGCGTCGGTGGCGGTGGCGGTGGTGTCGGCGCGGGCGGGGGCGGGCGGTTCGGCACAGCGCAGGGTGAGGACGGCGATGGCCAGGTAGGAGAGGACGTTGCCGATCAGGAGGTAGGTGTAGGCGCGGTCGGAGCCGCTGGCGAGGGCGGCCGCGGCCCCGATGCCGCCGAGGGACCAGCCGATGTTGACGGTGGTGCGCTGGATGGCCTGGTAGCGGACGCGGTCGGCGCCTGCCTGGCGGGCGGCGTACAGCTTGATGAGGACGCTTCCGGCGCGGTCGGGGAGGGCCCCGAGGGCCGAGTAGAAGGTGAGGAGGAGGAAGTGGTCGGTGGTGAGGAGGGCGAGGAGGGCGGCTCCGCGCATGAGCTGGGTGGCGACGATGACGCGGACGAGGGGGAAGCGGTCGGCGAGGAGCCCGGCGAGCGGGGCTCCGGCTATGCCGACGCCGCCGGAGACCGTCATGAGGAGTCCGACCTGGGCGAGGCTCAGGCCGGAGACGTACGTGAAGTAGAGGGCGGTGCAGCCCGCCCAGAGGCCGGTGCCCGTCTTGTCGACGATGCTGACGACGAGCATGCGGCGGCCGTCGCGGCCTCCGGGGATGCGGTCGAGTGCGGTGCGGTGCCACGAGGACGGGCGGCTCACGTGATTCCCCCTTGACGCGAGTTATGTATTGATACATAGTTTGGAACGTGGCAACACAATATGCGATCGAGGGAACGACGGCCAAGGGGATTGCCGCGTCCGTGGAACGCGGCGTGACCGAGGGCGAGCTCTCGCCGGGCGACGCGCTGCCCCCCGTAAGGAAGTTGGCGGACGATCTGGGAGTCAGCCCCGGCACGGTGGCGACCGCGTACAAGGAGCTGCGCGGACGTGGGCTCGTGGTGACGCGGGGCCGGGGCGGGACGGTCGTGGCCGAGGCGCCTTCCGTGGCGTCCCGGCGTCCTCCCCGGATGCCGGAGGGGCTGACGGATCTGGCAAGCGGTCTGCCCGACCCCGCCTTCCTGCCGGTGCTGCACCCGCCGGGCGAGGTGGCGCCGGTCTACGGCTCGCACCGGGCCTCACCGCGGCTCGCCGCTCTGGAGGAGCTGACCCGTACGTGGTTCCGGCGGGACGGGGTGCCCGCGGAGCGGGTGACGTTCGCGCACGGGGCGCTCGACTGCATCGCCCGGCTCCTCTCCGTGGAGCTGCGGCCCGGTGACGCCGTGGCCGTCGAGGATCCCGGCTTCCATCACCTGCTGGATCTGGTGCCCGCGCTGGGGCTGCGGATGGTGCCGGTCGCCGTCGACGGCGAGGGGATCGCCCCGGACGCGGTGCGGGCGGCGCTGCGGGCCGGGGTGCGGGCGATCGTGTTCAGCCCGCGCGCGCAGTGCCCCACCGGGGCCTCGCTCACGCCCGCCCGGCGGGACGAACTGGGTGCGATCTTCCGGGAGTTCCCCGAGGTCCTGGTGATCGAGGACGACTACCTCGCCGCGTTCGACGCTCCCCCGGCGCCGAGCGTCGGCGCGCTGGGGCCGGCCCGGTGGGCGCAGGTGCGCACCGTTTCGAAGCGGCTGGGTGTGGATCTGCGGTGGGCCGGGCTGACCGGGGACGCGGTGACGCTCGCGCGGCACGACGGCCGGATGCTGATGACCTCCGGCTGGGTCAGCCATGTGCTCCAGGAGACCGTGGTCCGGCTGTTCACCGATCCGGAGGTGGCGCGGCTCGTGGCGCGGGGCGAGGCCGCGTACGCCGAGCGGCGGCGGACCCTGATCGACGCGCTGGGCGCGCGGGGGATCCCCGCGGTGGGGGCCGGGGGCCTGAACGTGTGGGTGCCCGTGCGCGACGAGTCCGCCGTGGTCAACGGGCTGCGGACGCACGGCTGGTGGGTCGCGGCGGGCGCCCGGTTCCGGATCGACGCGCCGCCCGCCGTACGCATCACCGCGTCGATGCTGCTGCCGGAGGCCGCGGAGCGGCTCGCCGGGGACTTCGCGCAGGTACTGGGCGACACGCAGGCGACGTACGGGGGCTGAGGGGCGCGTGAGCCCGCCGTCCGGGCCGGGAACGGCCGGACGGCGGGCTCACACGCGCGTGGGGCGGTGGTTCAGCGGGTGCGATAGGCGTTGCCGAGGATCTGGTCGAGCGTGTTGCCCGCAGTGTCGGTGAGGGTGGCGCGCAGTGAGACCGTGCCTCCGGGGGCCGGGTTGCGGACCTCGACGGCGCCGTCGGTGACCGGAGCCTCGGTCCAGGTGGTGCCGCCGTCGACGGAGACCCGGACCGTGAGGGAACGCAGGCCCGGCCCGGCGGCGGGGCCCTGGACCGTGACCGGGACGCGGATCGTCGCCCCGGCGGGGGCGGTGCCGTCGAGGGCGAGCGTCGGCGTGAAGCGGACGACGCTCAGCGGGAGCGCGGCCGGGGCCTTGGTCGCGGCGGAGTCGAAGGTCCAGACGGCGGTGGTGCGGCCGGCGCCGTGCAGGGCGGTGGTGGTGAGCCGGTAGCGGGCTTGGGCGGGGGTGTTGAGCGGGAAGGCGGCACGGCCCGGAGTGCCCCGGTGCGTGCCGACGAGGACGCCGTCCCGGTGGAGGGTCGTGGCGGCCGAGCGGAAGACCGGGTCGGAGGGGGCGTGGCCCTCGCCGTCGGCGAGCAGCGGCAGGTCGAGGGCGATGCTGTCGCCGTCCCGGACGAGCGCGGGCGGCGCGTCGGGGGCGGGGTCGAGTGCCGGACCGCGGACGGCGTTGTCGAAGGTGTGCACGGTGGTGGCGCCGGGGCGGACCTGGAGGTCCCTCGCCTCGTACAGGTTGGGCCGGGCACCGGGGGTGCCCGGCGTGGTGTACGAGAGCTCCCAGGCACCGCGTTCGGGCGTGACGTGGAAGGTCGCGGTGCCGGGGCGGACGAGCTCGCTGGTGAGGCCGACGGTGGTCCCCTCGGACGGCTGGATGGCGGCCACACCGACGCCGCCGGCGCCCTCCGGGTCGGCCGCGGTGGCCTTGACGGTGGCCAGGTCGGCGGCCGCGGGCCTGCGGGCGAAACCGGTGAGGGAGCGGCCGGAGGTGAAGCGGTAGCCGAGGCCGTAGTCGGACCGCCCGCCGATCCAGTAGGCGTCGAACGTGGCCGTCACGGAGCCGGGTTCGGCCGAGGGGCCGAGGTGGGCCACGCGCAGGCCGGTCGCCGAGGACATCAGGTTCACGGAACGGGTCCGTCCTTCGTGGTGGACCTCGACGAAGGACATGGCGTGCCGGGGCTCGGCACCGGTCTCGGGCGGGCGCACGTCGACGGGGGCCGTGGTGCGGGCGTCGATGGTGACGGTCGTGTCGCCGTCGAGGTCGAGGCGGGGCTGGACGAGCCAGTCGGTGCCCGCGCCCTGGTGGAGGGGGTACACCTCCGAGTCGAGCAGGTAGCGGCCCTTGGGCAGGCTGAGGGTGACGGTGCCGGAGGGGTCGTGGGCGGCTTCCCTGACGTTCTCGCCCGGTCCGGAGACACCGGTCACGCGGGTCGCGTAGGCGTCGGTCGGGGCGCCGGTGCGGTCGAGGTGGCGGAGGGTCAGGGTGACCCTCTCGTTCTGCGCGGCGGAGGCCGGGGCCGCGGGCTGGGTGGTGAAGGCCGTGGCGGTGAGGGCGGCGACGAGGGCGAGGGCGGGGAGGGCGGGGCGGATCCTGGATCCGGTGGTGCGGATCGTGGAGGGTGTGTTCTGGGTATCGGATCCGGCGTATTGGATCGTGGATCCGATACCTCGGATACTGGATCCAATACCTCGGATACTGGATCCAGTGGCTCGGATATTGGATCCAGACGCTCGGGCAGTGGATCCCATCGCTCGGATACTGGATCCGGTCTTCGGTGTTTCGTTCATGCAGGGAACTGGGTCCGGAGCGGACGGAGTTCCCGTGACCCGCGCCACACGGGGTTGCGGCGCCGGGCCCGTGTGGCGCGGGTCACGGGAACCTCGGTGAACCGGCGGCCAGTACCCGGTGTGGAACAAGAGATGAGAGATCGTTTCCGGGCCGGGGATCCCTCCGCGCTCGGTGAGGCGTACGACGCACACGCACGGGTGCTCTTCCAGTACGCGTACCGCATGTGCGGCGACCGGGCCGCGGCCGAGGACGCCGTTTCCGCGACCTTCCTGGAGGCGTGGCGCTGTCGGGGCAAGGTGCATGCCGAGGGCGGAAGCCTGCGGCCGTGGCTGCTCGGGATCGCGACCAATGTGCTGCGCGGGGCGGCGCGGGAGGCGCGGCGGCGGGACGCGGCGCTGGCGCGGATCCCCGATCGCGGGGTGCTTCCGGACTTCAGCGACGCGGTGGCCTCGCGGCTGGCCGACGAGGACAGGCTCCGGGCCGCGCGGGTGGCCCTCGGCCGGCTCCGTCGCCGCGAGCGGGAGGTGTTCGGGCTCGTCGTGTGGGCGGGCCTCGACTACGCGACGGCGGGAGAGGCGCTGGGCATCCCCGTCGGCACGGTGCGGTCCCGGCTCTCGCGGGCCAGGGAGCGTCTGCGGGCGCTCGCCGAGGCGGAACTGCGCGCCGGCCGCCGCGGGCACGGCCGGCGAACGCCCGGCGGCGGCCCTGACCCGGCCGCCGCACCGCCCGCCGCACCGGTCGCCGCTCCGGCCCCCGAGTCCGTGTCCCGGCCCGCGTCACCCTCCGGGGCCGTGTCGCCCGGTGCCGCGTCCGGCACCGCCCTGCCCGCGCGTACGGGCCGTACCGTCCTCGTCCCCCGAACCTCCCCGGAGAAGCCGGCATGAACGACATCGATTCCCGCCCTCAGGACGCGCTGCGCGCGGAGCTGACGGAGCTGCTGCCCCCGCCCGCCGTACCGGAGTTCGCGCCGGAGCGCGAGCGGGAGCTGCGGCGGAGCCTGATGGCCGCGGCGCGGCCGGCCCGGCCCGCGGTGTGGTGGACCCGGAAGGCGGTGCGGTTCGCCGTGCCCGCCGTGGTGTGCGGCATCACGGCCGGGGCGGTGCTCGTCGCCGCTCCCCCGGAGCCCCGCGACCCGCGCCCGGCCGTGCGGGCCGAGGGTGCCTCGGCGGTGCTGTCGCGGGCCGCGCTCGCGGCGGCCTCCGCGCCCGCGCCGGACGCGCGGCCGGAGGCGTTCGTGTACGTGGAGAGCCTGGTGTCCCGGGCCGGGCGTCCCGCCGGTGGCGGGGCCGCCGTCGTGGAAGCCGCGCACCGGCGCCAGGTGTGGCTGTCGGCGGACGGGAGCCGTGCCGGACTGCTGCGCGAGGAGGGGGCCGCCGACGAGGAGCTGTCACCGCGGCTGCCCGTGTACGAGCTGGAGCATCGGGGCGCGGAGCCGCGGCAGACGTTCCTGGAGCCGGAGGGCCCGTCGGTCTCGGCTCCGACGCACACCTTCGTCGCGGGGCTGCCGACCGATCCGGAGGCGCTGCTGCGGCTGGTGCGCGAGCAGACCCGCGCAGGGGGCGGGGACGCGGACCAGCGGGCGTTCACGGCGATCGGGACGCTTCTGGTCGAGACCTGGGCGCCGCCGGAGGTGACGGCGGCGCTGTTCGAGGCGGCCGCGCGGATCCCGGGCGTCGTGACGGTGCCCTCGGCGCGGGACGCGGCCGGCCGGGAGGGCGTGGCCGTGGCCCGTACCTCCGGTGGCGAGCGGACCCAGTGGGTCTTCGACCGGTCGACGTCCGCCTTCCTCGGTGAGCGGACCGTGCTCATGGCCGCCTCGGACGCCGGTCCCGCGGGGACGGTGCTGAGCGAGACGGCGGTGCTCACCAAGGCCGCCGTGGCCCGTGCCGGGCAGCTGCCCGGCTGAACCAGGCCGGTCGTCGGCCGTGGAGGGGCGCCCCCGTCGGGGGCGCCCCTTCGGCGCGTCAGGCGCCGCGGGTCGCCGCGAGGTCCTCGTAGAAGCGCAGGAGGTCGAGGTTGTCGACCGAGCCCGCGTTGACGGCCTTCTCCAGGGGGGTGCCCTGGAGGAGGCGCTTGACCGGGACCTCGATGCGCTTGCCGGTGAGGGTGTGCGGGACGCCCGGGACCTCGATGATCTCGTCGGGGACGTGGCGCGGGGAGAGTTCGGTGCGGATCGTGGTCCTGATCCGGGCGATCAGCTCCTCGTCCAGGGTCGCGCCCTCGGCGAGGTGGACGAAGAGCGGCATCCAGTAGCCGCCGTCCGGCTCCTCCAGGCCGATGACGAGGGATTCGCGGATCTCGGGGAGCCGTTCCACGGCCTCGTAGATATCGGCGCTCCCCATCCGGACGCCCTGGCGGTTGAGGGTGGAGTCGGAGCGGCCGTGGATGACGACCGAGCCGTGGTCGGTGATCGTGATCCAGTCGCCGTGCCGCCACGCGCCGGGGAACATCTCGAAGTAGCTGTCGCGGTAGCGGCTGCCGTCCGGGTCGTTCCAGAAGTGGATCGGCATGGACGGCATGGGGTTGGTGACGACGAGCTCGCCGACCTCGCCGACGACCGGCTTGCCGGAGGGGTCCCACGCCTGGAGGTCGGTGCCGAGCCCCGCGGCCTGGAGCTCGCCGATGTGCACGGGCAGGGTGGGGACGGCGCCGGCGAAGCAGGAGCAGACGTCGGTGCCGCCGCTGACGCTGGCGATCCACAGGTCCTCGCGCACCTCGTCGTGGAGCCAGCGGAAGCCGTCGGGCGGCAGCGGGGAGCCGGTGGTGGCGACGCACTTGACGGCGGACAGGTCGAAGTCGCGGCCGGGGTGCACGTCGGCCTTGGCGCAGGCCATCACGTAGGCGGCGGAGGTGCCGTACAGGGTGGCGCCGGTGCGCTCGGCGATGCGCCACTGGGCGCCGGTGTCCGGGTGGCCCGGGCTGCCGTCGTACAGGACGACGGTGGTGCCGGTGAGGAGGCCGGAGACGAGGAAGTTCCACATCATCCAGCCGGTGGAGGTGTACCAGAAGAAGACGTCCTCGGGGCCCAGGTCGCAGTGGAGGCCCAGCTGCTTGAGGTGCTCGACGAGGATGCCGCCCTGGGACTGGACGATGGCCTTCGGCAGGCCGGTGGTGCCGGAGGAGTACAGGACCCACAGGGGGTGGTCGAACGGCACCTGCTCGAAGACCGGCTCCACGTCGGCGGCGACCAGGCCGTCCCAGTCGAGGGCGCCCTCGGGGGCCGGGGTGCCGAGGAGCGGGATGTGGACGACGGCGCGGAGGGTGGGGAGCTCGGCGCGCAGTTCGGCGACGGTGTCGCGGCGGTCGTGCTGCTTGCCGCCGTAGCGGTAGCCGTCGACGGTGAAGAGGACGACCGGCTCGACCTGCTGGAAGCGGTCGAGGACGGAGCGGGCGCCGAAGTCGGGGGCGCAGGAGGTCCAGACGGCGCCGACGGCGGCGGTGGCGAGGAGGGCGACGACGGCCTGGGGGACGTTCGGCAGGTAGCCGCTGACGCGGTCGCCGGGGCGGACGCCGAGGGTGCGCAGCTCGGCGGCGAGCGAGCCGACCTGGCGGCGCAGTTCGGCCCAGGTGATCGGGGTCGGCTCGTGGGTCTCGTCCACGTGGAGGAGCGCCGTGTCGTGGGGTCGCTCCTCCGCGGCGCGCAGGGCGTGCTCGGCGTAGTTGAGGGCGGCGCCGGGGAACCATTCGGCGCCCGGCATGGAGCGGTCGCCGAGCACGCGCGCGTAGGGGGTGGAGAAGCGGACGTCGAACCATTCGGCGACGGCCTGCCAGAAGGTCTCCAGCTCGTCGACGGACCAGCGGTGCAGCGCGGGGTATCCGCCGCCCTCCGGGGCGCCGTGGCGCTCGGCGGCCCATGCCTGGAAGCGGGTGACGGCGGCGTGGGCGATGCGCTCCTCGTCCGGCTGCCAGAGCGGCTCGGTCGGCTCGGTCGGCGCAGATGTCATCGGGTGGCTCCCTGGCTGTACGCGGGTCGGCGTGTGTCGCGCGCACGTGCGGGGGTGTGCGCGTGACGCGGCTGACAGGACGATGCCATGGGAGCGGCTTTCGCACCAGGGCAGCCCGCCTGTGGTCGGCAGGTTGAACATGTGCTCCCACCACGGGTGAACGGCAGTTGAACGGGGCTCGTGACGCCGCCGGCGGCTGGCAGTGTGATCACCATGGACGGTCGTGGACTGGTGCGTTCGGTGAGGGTGTTCGGTTCGGTGCGGGGGCTCAGGACGGTACGGGCGGCGTGGCGGCAGCGGCGCGCGGACGCGGCGGCGCTGCCGCGGCGGGGCGCGGAGCGGGCGCGGGTGCCGGGTCTCGCGGAGGGTGCGGAGGGGCTGCCGGGCGGGGGGATCGTGCGGTTCGCCCGGTCGTCCCTGCGGGTGTGCGTGTCGGCGGGCGGCGCGGTCTTCTGGGGGTGGGACGGGGCGGCGCCCGAGCCGTCGTACGCGCTGGCGGGTCCGGCGCCCGATCCGGACCCCCGGGCGGTCCTGGAGCCGGACACGGACGGCGGCTGGCGGGTGGTGTCGGAGCGGGTGACGGTGGCGGTCTCGCGGCACGGGGCGGTGGAGATCCGGACGCCGGGCGGGGTGATGCTCCGCAGGGATCTGCCGCCGCGCTGGTGGGAGCCGGTCGGCGGGGGGCCCTCGCGGTGGGCGCAGCGGGCCGAGGTGGCGGCGGACGCGCGGTTCTTCGGGCTGGGCGGGCGGTCGGCGGGGCCGCGGCTGCGGGACGGCTCGTACCGGCTGTGGAACACGGATCCGAAGGGGCGGTTCGGACCGGATGACGATCCGCTGTACATCACGATGCCGGTGCAGTTCGTGGTCGCGGACGCGGGGACGCACCTGGCCTTCCACGACAACCCGTGGGACGGGCGGGTGACGCTGGCGGAGGGCGAGGAGGGGGCCGGTTCGGGGCACGACCGGCCGGGCACCAGCGAGCTGCGGATGGAGGGCGGGCCGCTGCGGTGCTGGGTGATGGTCGGGACCCCCGCGCGCGTGCTGCACCACTGGGCGGCGCTGACCGGGGCGCCGGCGCTGCCGCCCGCGTGGGCGCTGGGGCCGCAGCACGCGCGCTGGGGGTTCGGCGGCGCGGCCGAGGTGCGGCGGGTGGTGGCCGGGTACCGGGAGCGGGGGCTGCCGCTGTCGGCGGTCCATCTGGACATCGACCACTACGACGGGCACCGGGTGTTCACGGTGGACCGGGAGCGGTTCCCCGATCTGCCGGGGCTCGCCGAGGAGCTGCGGGAGGAGGGCGTGCGGCTGGTGTCGATCGTGGACCCGGCGATCGCGGCGGAGCCGGGGAACGTGCTGTACGAGGAGGGGCGGGCGGCCGGGGCGTTCGTGCGGGACGCGCGGGGCGAGGAGGTGCGGGGTGCGGTGTGGCCCGGGGAGTGCGCCTTCCCGGACTTCACTGATCCGGCGGTACGGGAGTGGTGGGGCGGCCTGTACGAGGAGCGGCTGCGGCAGGGCTTCTCGGGCGTGTGGCACGACATGAACGAGCCGGTGACGTTCGCCGCGTTCGGGGATCCGACGCTGCCCCGGTCGGCCCGGCACCATCTGGACGGGCGGGGCGGCGACCACCGGGAGGCGCACAACGTGTACGGGCTCCTGATGGCGCGGGCGGGCCACGAGGGGCTGCGGCGGCTGCGGCCCGAGGAGCGGCCGTTCCTGTTCACGCGCTCGGGGTGGGCGGGCATGCAGCGGTACGGGGGCACCTGGTCCGGTGACGTGGCCACCGGGTGGCCGGGGCTGCGGGCCTCGCTGGCGCTGGTCCTGGGGCTGGGCCTGTGCGGGGTGCCGTACTCGGGGCCCGACGTGGGTGGTTTCGACGGGAGTCCGTCGCCGGAGCTGTTCCTGCGCTGGTACCAGCTGGGCGCCTGGCTGCCGCTGTTCCGGACGCACGCGGCGCTGGACGCGGGGCGGCGCGAGCCGTGGGAGTTCGGTCCGGAGGTGCTGGAGCACGCGCGCGTGGCACTGGCCGAACGGGAGCGGCTGCACCCGTACTTCACGACCCTGGCACGGCTCGCGCGGATGACCGGCGCGCCCTATGTGCGGCCGGTGTGGTGGGGGACGCCGGAGGACCGGCTGCTGCGGGAGTGCGACGACGCCTTCCTGCTGGGCGACGCGCTGCTGGTGGCGCCCGTGCTGCACCGGGGCGCGGACCGGCGGGCGGTACGGCTGCCGCGCGGCCGCTGGTACGACACGGCGACCGGCTCGGCGTACGAGGGTCCGGGGCAGGTGCTGCTCGACGCGCCCCTCGCGCGCGTGCCCGTACTGGCCCGCGCGGGTGCGGTCCTGCCGGTGCGGGGGGACGACGGCGGGCTCGCGCTCGACGTGTGGCCGCCCGCGGAGGGGCGCACGGGTGGAGGGCTCGTCGTCCGCGACACCGGCGACGGCTGGGAGCCGGCGGAGATCGAGCGGTACCAGTCGCGGCTCGTGGACGGCCGGGTGGTGGTGGAGCGGATGACGGAGGACGGGCCGGTGGAGGCGGGGCTGCCGGTGCGGGTACGGGGGGTGTGAGGGCGGGCCCTGGATGTGAGGGCGGGCACGGGGAGGGATGGGGGCGGCGCGGGCGCACGGGTGCGCGGCGGGCGAGGTGGGTGGTGGGGGTCGGCGGGCGGTGCGGGGGTGAGCGGGGAGCAGGACCGGGGAGCGGGAGGCGTTGTCGGACCCGCCGCCTAGCATCCGGAGCATGAACCCTGAAGCCCTGCTGGGCGATGACGTCGAGCTTCCTCCCGGCCGCCTGATCCCGACCGCCGAAGGGGACGGCGACACACGGCCGTTGTGGCTGAGTGACGGTCCCGCGGACTACGGGGCGTGGGGGCGGATACGAGCCGCACACCCGCGGACCGGCCTGTGGCCGCTGCTGCTCGAACCGCTGCGCCCGGACGCCGAGGAGTTCCGGCCGTGGGCGTCCGGCGAGCTGTACCCGGAGGGCATGTCCCGCCCCGCCGACCACGCTCCCGAGGCGGTCCTCGTCCGCTGGTGGGAGTCCGCCACCTCGGTGGAGGAGGACGACGTCCTCTCCCCCGAGCGGCGGCTCGCCGTCACCGCCCCCTACGGCGCGGCCTGGCCCGGCCTCGCGCCGGGGCGGGAGGCGGTGGAGGACCCCGACCGGCTGGCCGCCGAGCACGCCGACGTCCTGCTGTCCTTCGGCACCGAGGCGCGGCTCGGGCTCGTCGAGGCCGCCTCCGGAGCGGAGGCGCTGGCCGTGGCCGGCTGGTCGGGGCCGGCCAACCACGAGAACGACACCGCGCGGATCGCCGCCGTCGTCGCCGACTGGGAACGCCGCTTCGGCGCGCGGGTGTTCGCCGTGGGCTTCGCGACGCTGCGGCTCTCCGTCGCCGCTCCCCCGGCCACCCCGGCGGAGGCGCTGCGCGTCGCCGCCGAGCACTTCGCCTTCTGCCCGGACAACGTGTGGCAGGGGTCCTGTGAGGACCTCAGGGCGTACGCGGAGCAGTTGGTGGGGGCGGACGAGTGGACCTTCTGGTGGGACTGAGCGGCGGCCGGGGGGTCAGCCGTACGCGCCGGCGAACCACTTCCTCATGGCCTCGGTGTGGAGGGGGAAGACCAGTTCGCGCGGCTCCGGCACGACGAGGCGGGCGGAGGTCTCCGAGGTCGGGGTGAAGGCGGGGAGCGTGTCCGCGGGGACCGGCGGGAGGAGGCCGAAGACCAGCAGGTGCTCGGGGGAGCCGAGGACGTCGGCGAGCCGGACGGCGTCGGGGTCGGCGTCCAGGCCGGTCTCCTCCCGGAGTTCGCGGACGACGGCGGTGCGCCAGTCCTCGCCGTGGTCGATGAAGCCGCCGGGGAGGGCGGTGCCGCCGTGGCCGGGGTGGATGGCCCGGGTGATGGCGAGGAGGCCGGTGCCTCGGGGGGAGGTGACGGGGAGGAGGGCGACGGCGACGGGGAGGGGGTTGCGGTAGGCGGTGGTGGCGCAGACGGGGCAGGTGCGGGGCCAGGTCGTGGTTCCTGTGGGGTACGGGGCTCCACAGGCCGAGCAGTGGGAGTGGAGCACGGGGGGCGCGGGCGCGGTGTCGGTCACGGGGGGACCGTACGCGATGGGGGTTTCCCGGCGGGGGCGGAACTGGTAGACCCGGTGCGCATGACTGGACTTGCCTCTGCCCTCCGTTCCCTCGCCGTGACCGGCGCGGCCGTCCTCATGGCCTGTACGGGGGCCCTCGCCTCGCCGGCCGTCGCCGTGCCCGAGCCGAAGGCGCCGCGGGAGTTCGTGGCGCTGGACTCGGTGGACCGGACGATCCTCCAGGAGATGCGCTACACCACGGCGCACAACTTCGTGGGCGAGCCGATCGACGGCTACCGGCAGCCGCTGTGCCTGCTGACCCGGCCCGCGGCCGAGGCGCTGCACCGGGCGCAGCGGCGGCTGCTGGCCCGGGGGTACACGCTGAAGGTGTACGACTGCTACCGGCCGCAGCGGGCGGTGGACCACTTCGTGCGCTGGGCACAGGACCTGGCGGACGAGCGGATGAAGGCGGAGTTCTATCCGCTGGTGTCCAAGGAGCGGTTGTTCGCGGACGGCTACATCGCGGAGAAGTCCGGGCACAGCCGGGGCTCGACGGTGGACCTGACGGTCGTGAGGCTGCCGGCGAAGCCCACGCGCGCGTATGTGCCTGGCGAGAGGCTGACGTCGTGCACCGGGCCCCGGACGGAGCGGTTCCCGGACAGCTCGGTGGACATGGGGACCGGGTACGACTGCTTCGACACGCTCTCGCACACCGACGATCCGCGGATCACGGGCGTCCAGCGGGCGAACCGGCAGCTCCTGAAGGGCGTGCTGGCGGCGGAGGGATTCGTGAACCTGCCGGAGGAGTGGTGGCACTTCACCTTCAAGCCGGAGCCGTTCCCGTCGACGTTCTTCGACTTCCCGGTCGCACGGAGGTCGGTGGCCGGGCACTGACGCCTTCCTGTCCGGTGGGCCCGGAGCCCCGAGCCCGGCCCTGACGTCTTCCCCACGCGAAGGTCTGCCCGCGGCCGGGCGTCGGCGTCTTCCCCGTCCGGTGGGGCCGTGCCAGACTCGGGAGCAGGTAGCTGACACTTCGTCAGATCTGTGGGAGGTCCCGGAGATGGCACGGACGCGCAGGCCGGTCGTGGAAGGCTGGTTCACCGACGACACGGTCCCGGACGGGGAGTTCCGGCTCCTCGCCACCCGGTGCTCGGCCTGCGCGGCGGTCTTCTTCCCGCCCGTGGACGACTCCTGCCGGAATCCGGAGTGCGCGGGCGGGGGCACGCTCGACGTGCTGCCGCTCCCGCCGCGCGGGCGGGTGTGGTCGTACACCGACGCGCGCTACCGGCCGCCCGCGCCGTACGTCTCCGACCCGGACGCGCCCTGGGAGCCGTACGTCCTCCTGGCGGTCGAGTTCGGCGCGGAGGGGATGGTGGTGCTCGGGCAGGCCGCGCCCGGGGTGCGGACGGCGGACCTCGCGGTGGGGAAGGAGGTCGAGCTGGTGCCCGGGGTGCTGTACGAGGACGCCAGGCACACCTGGACCACCTGGCGGTGGCGGCCCGTGGGGACGACGGAGGACCGCGCGTGAACGACATCGCCGTCATCGGGGCCGGCATGCACCCCTGGGGCAAGTGGGGGCGGAGCTTCGTCTCCTACGGGACCGCCGCCGCCCGCTCCGCGCTCGCCGACGCCGGAGTGCGGTGGTCGGACATCGGATCCATCGTCGGAGCCGACACCGTGCGGGGCGGCTATCCGGGGTACGTGGCCGGCGCGACGTTCGCACAGGCCCTCGGCTGGCAGGGGGCGCGGGTGACCAGCGTCTACGCGGCCTGCGCCTCGGGCGCGCAGGCCATCGGCGCGGCCCGGGCCCAGATCCTGGCCGGGCTCGCCGACGCGGTCCTCGTCGTCGGCGCGGACTCCGCCCCCAAGGGCTTCTTCGCTCCCGCCGGCGGGGAGCGGCCCGACGATCCGGACTGGCTGCGCTTCCGGGTCCTCGGCGCCACCAACCCCGCGTACTTCGGGCTCTACGCCCGCCGCCGGATGGCCGTGTACGGCGACACCGCCGAGGACTTCGCCCAGGTCAAGGTGAAGAACGCGGCGGCCGGGGCGCTCAACCCCCTCGCCCGCTACCGGAAGGCGGTGACGCCCGAGGAGGTCGCCGCCTCCGCGGTCGTCGCCGATCCGCTGCGGCTGCTCGACATCTGCGCCACCTCCGACGGCGGGGCGGCCCTGGTGCTGTCCAGCCTGGACTTCGCGCGCCGGCACGGGCACCCGGACCCGGTGCGGATCCGGGCGGTGTCGACGGTCTCCCCCACCTACCCCAGGACGGTCCTCGACCTGCCGGACATCGCCACTGACGCGACGACCGCCGTCGCGCCTCCGCCGCACCCCTTCCGCGCCTCGATCGCGCGGGCGGCGTACGAGGAGGCCGGGCTCGGGCCGGAGGACCTGTCGCTGGCCGAGGTGTACGACCTGTCCACCGCTCTGGAACTGGAGTGGTACGAGGACATCGGCCTGTGCGGGCGCGGCGAGGGCGCCAAGCTGCTCCGGGACGGGGTGACCCGGCTCGGCGGCGCGCTGCCGGTGAACGCGAGCGGCGGACTCGCCTCCTTCGGGGAGGCCGTGCCCGCGCAGGCGATCGCCCAGGTCTGCGAGCTGACCTGGCAGCTGCGGGGCACGGCCGGGGACCGGCAGGTGCCGGGGGCGCGGGCCGGGATCACCGCCAACCAGGGCCTGTTCGGGCACGGGTCGGCGGTGGTGGCGGTCCGCTGAGCCGCCACCCCCCGGGCCCGGGGACCGTACCGCTCGGACAGCGCTCGACCGGTGTTCGGGTACGGCTCAGGTCGCCACCGGTTCGTGGTCCCGGTCGGCGAGGACGAGGGCGTGCTCGACCACGGCGACGAGGACGCCCTTGACCGACTCGCGGTCACGGGCGTCGCACATCACCAGCTCGACCTCGGGGTCGAGGTCGAGCGCCGCCCGCACGGTCTCCGTCGGGTAGCGGCGGCCTCCCTCGAAGCAGTTGACGGCCACCGTGAAGGGGATGCCGCGCCGCTCGAAGTAGTCGATCGCGGCGAAGCTGTCCTCCAGGCGGCGGGTGTCGGCGAGCACGATCGCGCCGAGCGCCCCCTGCGCCAGTTCGTCCCAGAGGAACCAGAAGCGGTCCTGGCCGGGAGTGCCGAACAGGTACAGCACGAGGTCCTCGCGGAGCGTGATCCGCCCGAAGTCCATGGCGACCGTGGTGGTCGTCTTGGCCTCGACGCCGTGCAGGTCGTCCACCGGACGGCCGGCCTCGGTCAGGACCTCCTCGGTCCGCAGCGGCCGGATCTCGCTGACCGCGCCGACCAGTGTCGTCTTGCCGACCCCGAAGCCACCCGCGACCAGGATCTTCAGCGTCACCGGCTCGACGGGGGTCTTCTTGCGGCTAGAGCGCCCGAAGGCCATTGATCACCTCGCGGAGGATGCTCACGTCCGGCAGCTGGGCCGGCGGAACGGGGCGGGTCACGTGCACGAGTTCCTCGTCGACGAGGTCGCCCACCAGGACCCGGACCACCCCGACGGGGAGGTCGAGTCCGGCGGCGAGCTCGGCGATCGACTGGGGCTGCTCCGAGCAGCGTTCGACGATCTCCACGTGTTCCGGGGAGAGCGACTGGTCACGGCCGGGATCGTCGGCCGCGGGTTCGGGGACCACCACGGCGATGAGGTCGAGCCGGTGGCGGCCCGCGGCGCTCGTCCGTCCGCGGGTCATCGCGTACGGACGGACGACGGGTCCGGCCTCGTCGTCGTACCAGTGGTGGGGGGCGGGCGTCTCCCGGCCGGGGGTCTCCCGGCCGGTCCGGCCGCGCTCGGCTGCGTCGCTCATGCGGGGCGGCTCACCCTCCCGTGGACGGACCGGTCCGGGGGGCCGTGCCGAGGTGGGTGCCGACCCGCTTGACCATCAGGGTCATCTCGTACGCCACCTGGCCGACGTCGGAGTCGGCGTCGGCGAGGACGGCGAGGCAGCTGCCGTCGCCCGCGGCGGTGACGAAGAGGAAGGCGTCCTCCAGCTCGACCACGGTCTGCCGGACCCGGCCGGCCTCGAAGTGGCGGCCTACGCCCTTGGCGAGGCTGTGGAAGCCGGAGGCGACGGCGGCGAGGTGCTCGCCGTCCTCGCGGCTGAGGTCCTTCGACGCGCCGGTGGCCAGGCCGTCGCTGGACAGCACCAGGGCCTTGCGGATGGCGGAGACGCGCTGGACCAGCTCGTCGAGGAGCCAGTTCAGCTCGCCGTTGCCGTGGACGGAGCTGCTGGTGGGTGCTGCGGCGTTCGGTGCGGTCATCGACCGTCCCCCTCAGGTGTCGTTCCGTGTGCTGTGGTGTCGTCCGGTCCGGTGCCGTGCTGGCGTCCGCGCTGCCAGCCGCGCTGCATGGCGGCCATCCGGGCCCGCACCTCCTCGGCGTCGCGCTCGAAGTCGTCCTCGGCGGCGGGCCGTTCGGCCGGGGCCGGACCGGCCGCGGGCGCGGCCGGCTGCTCGGGCTCGCGGAGCTGCGGGACGAGGCTCGCCTGGCGGACGCGGCGCGGGAGCCCGTCGAGCCGCTCGGGGGCCGGGGCGGTACCCGCGCCGGTGCTCTCGGCGCCCGTGGGCGGCTCCGGGCGTACGTCGGTGCCCTCCGGGCGTACGGGGACGAGCGTGGGCCCGGTGGTGCGCGACGGCAGCCGGCGGTCCGCGCCGGGGGCGGGGTGGGCGCGGCCGGGCTCGTCGAGCCGGCGTCCGTGGTCGACGACCAGGGTCGGCTGACGGCGGCGCGGCAGGGGCACCGGGCCGTGCGCGGTGTCCTCGCCCGCCGGGGCGTCCTGCCCGGGGCCGCCGGTCTGGTCGGGGGCCTGCTGGTGCTGCTCGCCCGCCGGGGCCAGGCCGGGGCGCCGGCGCTGGGGGCGGAAGAGGCCACCGCGCTCGCTGTCGCTGTCGAGGAGGTCGGCGGAGCGGTCGAGGAGCGTGTCGATGTCCTCGGGGCCGAACGGCGGCTCCAGTTCGACCGGCCCGTCCACGGGGCGGTCGAGCATCCGGTCGGCGCCCGCGTCGAACGCTCCGTCCCCGGCACCGGCCCGGCGTCCGGCCGGGCCCGTCCCGTCCGCCAGGTCGGGCACGCGCGCGAGGGCGGGCCGGCGCTGCGGCAGGGGGGCGTCGCCGAGCACGCCCGCGGGCGCCCCGGAGGTCGTACGGGATGATCCGCCGGAGGCGTGCCGGTCGGTGCCCTCCGCGGCGCGCGGGTCGAGGGACTTGCGGTCGAGGCGGAAGCCCGCGCCCTGCGTCTCGGGTGCGTCGGTGAGCAGCGCGGCCGGGATGAAAACAACCGCCGTGGTGCCGCCGTACGGGGAGGTCTGGAGCGAGACCCGGACGTTCTGGCGCTGGGCCAGGCGGCTGACGACGAAGAGGCCGAGGCGGTCGGTGTCGGAGAGCTCGAACTCGGGGGTCTCGGCGAGCCGCAGGTTGGCGTCGAGCAGGACGTCGGGGCTCATGCCGAGGCCGCGGTCGTGGATCTCCAGGGTGAAGCCGTTGGCGACGCGCTCGCCGAGGACCTGGACGGCGGTGTGCGGCGGGGAGAACACCGTGGCGTTCTCCAGGAGTTCGGCGATGAGGTGGGTGAGGTCGGCGACGGCGGGTCCGCCGACGCCGAGCCGGGGCAGCCTGCGGACCTCGACGCGCTCGTAGTCCTCCACCTCGGCCACGGCGGCCCGGACCACGTCCATCAGCTGCACGGGCTTGCGCCACTGGCGGGAGGGCGCGGCGCCGGAGAGGATCACCAGGCCCTCGGCGTGGCGGCGCATGCGGGTGGTGAGGTGGTCGAGGCGGAAGAGGTCCGCGAGCTCCTCGGTGTCCTCGGTGCGCCGCTCCATGGTGTCGAGCAGGGTGAGCTGACGGTGGAGCAGGACCTGGTTGCGGCGGGCGAGGTTGACGAAGACCTCGGAGACCCCGCGGCGCAGCTCGGACTGCTTGACGGCGGCCTCGACGGCGGCGCGCTGGAGGGTGTTGAGGGCCTGGCCGACCTGGCCGACCTCGTCCTCGCCGTACCGCAGGTGCGGGACCTCGGTCTCGACGTCGACGGGCTCGCCGGCGGCCAGGCGGCGCATGACGCTGGGGAGGCGGACGCCGGAGACCTCCTGGGACTCCTTCTGGAGGCGGCGCAGGTCGCGGACGAGGGAGCGGCCGATCCGGACCGAGATGCCGACGGAGGCGAGGAGGGCGAGGAAGCCGAGGACGCCGGCGACGCCCGCCTTGAGCAGGACGCTGTACGCGGCGGGCTGTACGCGGTCCTGGTAGCGGTCGCCGGCGGCGGTGTTGGCGCGGGCGAGCTCGTCGAGGACCGGGCTGGCCTCGTCCTGCCAGTAGGCGGCGGTGACCGAGCGGGGGCGCTCGGTCGGGCCCGCCGTGACGAACGCCTCCTCGGCCGTGCGCAGGGCCGAGGTCTCGGGGCTGCGCCAGTACTGCTCGAAGCGCTGTCGCTCGGCGGCGGGGAGGAGTTCGAGGTTGACCTCGTAGAACTGCTTGCGGACGGCGATCAGATCGGAGACGGCGCGGATCTCCTGGGCGGTGACGCGGTCGGCGACGAGCGCGGAGAGGACCAGGGCGTCCTCGCGCGAGAGGAGTTCGCGGGCCCGGGTGATGCCGACGAGGGCGCGGCCCTGCTTGTCCATCTCGACGTTCTCCAGCGCGTGGAGGGTGACGAGGAAGCTGTAGCAGGGGTCCACGAGGCGGTTGTAGAACTCCAGCGCCTGGAGCCGGCCGATGCTGCGCTTCTCGACCGAGCGGCGCAGGGAGGTGATCTCCTCGAACGCGGCGAGGAGCGAGTTGAGCTTCTGGGTGGTGACCGGGCGCATCTCCTCGCGGACGCCGGGGTCCTCGGCGTTGGCGCGGATGCGGTCCATCTGCCGGTCGGTGGCGAGGCGGGCCTCGCGGAGCTGGGTCAGCGCCTCGGAGCCGCGCGGGTCGGCGAGGTAGACGAGGGACTGGCGGCGTTCGAGCTGGATGACCCGGGCCGTGTCCTCGATGGGGTAGCCGATCTTGTCGACGATGTAGCCGACGTCGAGGAGCTGGTCGGCCTCGCGTCCGGTCAGGACGGTGGAGAAACCCCAGAGGCCGGTGAGGGAGACGAGCGGTACGAGGAGCAGCGCCACGATCTTCCGGCGGATGGACTTCCCGCGAAAGCGCATGGCCTCCCCCAGTACGGCCCCCGGCCACGGAGGTCCCTCGAACGGCGTCGCCGCGTCAACACGGCGCGTCAACCTTCGGTTTCAACAAACGGCGGCGTGAGCCTACTACTGCATCGCGGGCATCTCGAAGGTGTGTCTGGGCGATTTTCAGCCTGCCGAGTGAGCGTTGATCATCAGATGTCCTGGTATTCCAGGAGTTGGGATCGGCCACTGTGGCGCAGGACACGTGACGGTGCGCGATTTCCCGTCCTGGGCGCAATGGCTGGAATCGTTCGTTCCGTTCGCGATGTCGGGTGACGTGGGGAAACCTTTTCCCTGTCCAGAGCGTCATGAAGTACGGGGGAACGTGCAGCCCGGGGGCGGACGGGCCGAGGGCCGGCCGTCCGCGCCGTGTAGAACCGCGGGAAGCGGGCAGCCACCCCGGGGAGCACCGTGCTGTGGGGAGTGACAGAACATGGATGACGAGACGCGGACGGCGCGTCAGCTGTGGGTGGACGACGAGCGGGGACTGCGGAGGATGCCGGATCCGGTGCGGAACGCGGCGGTGCGGGCGGTGATGATCAGCTCGGTGACGATCATCCTCGCCGTGGTCGCCTTCCTCACCTCGGTGACGGGCTCCTGGCTGGCCTATCCGATGACGATAGCGGCCGTGGTCGCGACGGTGGTGGCCACCTGGAGCGTGCTGGACATCTGGATCACCCGCCAGGTGTGGCGGCAGCGCGCCGGCGTGGTCTCCGAGCCGAGCAGCAGCGCCTACCAGGCGCGGCGCGAGCGGGTCGCGGAGGAGCGGGTCGCCTGACCTCGGTCGGGACGAGGGCCCGGCTCCCGGAGAGTGATCTCCGGGAGCCGGGCCCGTTTCGTTTTATTTTGGCCGAGTCGGCGTACGGCGGGGCCGAGTCGGCGTGCGGCGCGGCTGACTCGGTGTGCGGCGGCGGGGCAGTGCCGGGACCGGCGGACCGACTCGGCGTGTGGCGGGGCAGTACCGGCGTGCCGCGGGGCAGTGCCGGGACCGGCGGGGCTACGGCGCGGTCGGGGGTTCCTCGTCCTGGTGGCGGCGGAACATCCGGGTCGCCTTGATCTCGCCGTGGATCGTCTCCCCCTCGGCGGCCGGCTGCGGCAGGCCCGGCCGCAGGTGCTCCTCGACGCTGATGTACTTGAGGCCGGCCCGCAGGTCGGCGTCGTTGCGCAGCCGGATGACCAGCGGGAACTCGGCGAGCGCCGTGGTGTCGAAGAGGCCCGTGGTGTAGAGCAGCTGGACGCCGAGCGCGTCCGACACGGCCCGCTGGAGCTCCAGCAGGTACGTGGCGTTGGCGCGGCCGATCGGGTTGTCGAGGAAGAGCGTGCCCGCGTGCCGGTGCTTGTCCCGGCCCCGGTCGTTGGAGCGCAGTGCCGCCATCGTGCAGTAGAGCGCGATGGCCGCGGTGAGCAGCTGGCCGCCGGAGAAGACGTCGCCCATCTGCCCGACCGGCACCCGCTCGGCGCGCAGCACCGCGTCCGGCTTGAGGATCTCGACAGCGATGCCCTTGGGTTCCACAGCCGCCTGCACCCCGCGCAGCAGCAGCGACATGCCGTCGCGGCGCAGGTCGGAGTTCTTCCGCACGGCGGCGCGGGTCGCCTCGTCGACGACCTCGCCGAGCCGCTCGGTCAGGGTCGCCTGGTCCGGCTCCTCGAAGCGGATCCGCAGGAACTCCTGCCCGGACCACTCCCCCAGGCCCTCCGGGAGCCGGGAGAGCCGCTGGGCGGAGCGGAGGGTGGCCAGCGAGGTCTCCACCAGGCCCCGCAGCCGGTCCACGATCGAGTCGCGGTTCCGCTCCAGCTGCGCCAGCTCGTCGGTGAGGACCCGGAGCCGGGGCGCGAACGCCTCCGCCCACTTGGCGGCGTGCTCGGGCAGCGCGGAGGCGGGCAGTTCGCGGATCTGGAGGCGGGCCGGGGTGCGGACCTGCTCGTAGCGGGTGGAGTTGGCGTGCCGGACGAGGATGTCGCTCGCCTCGCGGACGGAGGCGTCGGCGGCGGAGAGCTCGGCGGTGCAGGCGCGCAGCGCCCTGCGGGCCTCGCCCGCGGTGGTCCTGGCCTCCTCCAGGGAACCGGGGTACGGCTCCTGCTCCTCCTGGTCCTCCTCCGCGTGGTCGCGCAGCAGGTCGCGCAGGAGCGCGGCGGTCTCGTCGAAGCCGCCCGCGGCGTCCTCGGCGGCCCGGTGGTCGCGCAGCAGCCCGGTGTGGGCGGCGCGGGCCGCGTCCAGGGCGTCGCCGCGGGCGGCGAGTTCGGTGCTCGCGGTACGCAGCAGGGCCTGTGCCCGGTCGGCGTCGGCCGGGACCAGCTCCTCCGGCAGCTCGGTGTGGACCCCGCCGTCCTCGGGGGCCAGCCGCTCGGCCTCGCCGCGGAGTCGGCCGAGCTTCTCGCTCGCCTCGGAGGCGCGGGTCTCCAGCAGCTGCACCAGGGCCTCCGCGCGGGCCGCGGCGGCCTGCCGGGACGGGCCGTCGGCGCCGTCGGTGGACTCCAGGAGCTGCTCGGCGCGGGTGCGGACCTTGTTCGTGAGGCGGTCCAGTTCGGCGAGGGCGGCGGACTCGTCGCTCTCCGCGCGGGCCTGCTCGGCGCGCAGGTCGGCGCCGACACCGACCTTCTCGTACACCTGGGAGGCGGCCCGGTACGCCTCGCGGAGGGTGGGGAGGGCGGCGCGGGGCGCGGCGGCGTCCTCCTCCGGGAGCTGCTCGGGGGCGCCGGCGATCTCGGCACGCTCGGCGCGCAGCGCGCGGGCGGTGCGGTGGGCGTCGTCGGCGGCGCGCTGGGCGACACGGCGGTCCTCGTCGGCGGCCCGCGCGCGCTCCAGGCAGGTCTGGGCGCGGGCCTCGGCCTCGGCGGCGTCGTCGGCGAGCTCCCGGAGCTTGGCCTGCCAGGCGGAGCGCTCGCGGAGCCGGAAGGCGAGGCCGGCGAGGGCGTCGGCGGCCCGGCGGGCGCGCTGGGCGGCCTCCTGGCGGTCGTCGCGGACGGCGAGGGCCTCGGCGGCGGTCTCCTCGGCCTCCGCGCGCGTGGCGCGGGCCTCTTCGAGCGCCCGGGCGGCGGTCTCCGCGGTCTCGCGGGCGGTCGCGGCGACGGCGGCGAGCTCGGCGAGCATGCCGGGCGGGCAGTCGGCACGCCAGGCCCCGATGCGGGCGGCGAGGGCGCGGTCGCCGGCGAGCCGGGCGGCGAGGGCGCGGATCTCCTCGTCGCGGGCGGCGGCACGCGCGCGCAGCGTCTGCCGCTCCTCGTCGGCGGCGTGCTCGTCGTGCATGGCCGGGTTCGGCGGCACCAGGAAGACGCCGGTGTCCTCGCCGGCCTCCTGGGCCGGTACGGGGGCGAGGAGGGCGGCGGCGGTGCCGACGGCGACGGCGGAGCGGGGCAGCAGGGCGGCGGAGCCGAGGGCCTCGCGGGCGCGCCCGTACGAGACGGGGTCGGTGATCACGACGCCGTCGACGAGTTCGGGGCGGGCGGCGAGCACGCGCGCGTGGTCGGCGGGGTCGACGGACTGGGCGAGGTAGCGCCAGCCGGGGAGGGCGGGAATGCCGTGCTCGCCGAGGAACTCGACGGTGGCGAGGACGTCGGGGCCGGGCGGCAGCAGGCCGCCGTCGCCGAGGGCGCCGAGGATGCGGGAGTCGTCGGCGGCGGCGGTGCGCAGGTCGAAGAGCTGGCGTTCGGCGGAGGTGACGGCCCCGTCGAGCAGGCGGCGCAGCTCCTCGGCGTAGCGGTCGAAGTCGGTGACGGAGAGCGGCGGCTGCGCGTCGCCCTCGGGGGCCCGCTCGTCGTCCTCGGGGGCCTCGCCGTCCGTGTCGGCGGCGCGCTGGCCGGGGAGCGGGGAGCCGGAGCCGGGCAGGCCGAGGAGTTCGGCGAGGCGCTCCTCGCCGGCCAGTGCCTCGGCGGCACGGCGTTCGGCGTCGTAGGCGTTGCCGGTGGCCTCGGCGGCGTCGGCGGCGCGGGCGGCGGCGAGTTCGGCGCGGGACTCTGTGGCGGCGGTCTCGCGGGCGCGCTCGCTCGCGGTGCGGGCCGCTTCGCGGGCGGCGTCCCAGGCGGCGACGGTGGTCTTCTCGGCGTCGGCCGCGGCGAGGGCGGCGCGGGCCGGGTCGGCGTCGGGGGCGGAGTCGTCGAGCCAGCCGGCCCGGACGGCCTCGGCGGTCTCCTGCTCGACCTCGGCGAGGCGCTGGCGCAGGTGGCCGGCCTCGCTGCGGGCTCGCTGGGCCTCGGTGGCGGCGGCGGTGGCGTCCCGGTGGGCGGCCTCGCCGACCTCCTGGAGGGCGGTGGACCGCTCCTCCTCCTCGGTGGCGTGCCGCTCGCCCTCCTCGGCCGCCGCGGCGAGGGCGCGGACGAGGTCGGCGGCGGCGGTGGCGCGGGCGGCGAGGGCGGGGGCGGCGTCGCGCTCGGCCTCGCGGATGGCGGCGGCCACGCGCGCGGAGCGGTCACCGGCGGCGCGGTGGCGGAGCACGGACTCGGCGGCCTGCCAGGCGGAGTGCAGGGTGCGGGCCTCGATGAGCTCGCGGCGCTGGGAGGCGGCGCCCTTCTCGGCGGCGGCGAGCGCCAGGGAGGCGTGCCGGTAGGCGAGTTCGGCGGCGATGAGGGCGCTGCGCTCGCGGGCCGTCTCGGCCTCGGAGACGGCGTGGCCGGCGGAGGTGACCTGCTGGGCCAGTTCGGCGGCGCGGGCGCGCTCGCCGGCCGCGCGGCCGGAGAGCCGGCGGGCCAGGGTCCGGGTGCGGCGCTCGGCCGCGGTGTGCACCTCGCGCGCGTGGGACCGGGTCCCGGCCGCGTCCACGATCCGGTTGAGGAGGTCGACGGAGCCGGCCGTGAACTCGCGTTCGGCGGTGAGTTCGGCGCGGCGGCCGAGCTTGTTGCCGAAGCCGCCGACGAGGTCGGCGAGGCCGTCGGTGTCCCGGGTGTCGGTGACCGCGCGGAGGAGGAGGTCGGTGAAGTCGGAGTCCTTCTTGACCGCGAACAGGCCGGCGGCCTCGCCCTCGTCGGCGTTCATCTCGCGCTGGTAGCGGAAGAGTTCGGGGTCGAGGCCGAGCTCGCCGAGGTGCTCGTTCCACCGGTCGTGGATCTCCTCCCACGCCACGTCGAGGTGCGGGTACGCCTTGCCGGCCTCGGTGAGGGCGTCGCGGAAGCCCTTCATGGTGCGGCGGCGGCCGGAGGCGCCGGAGGCACCCTCGGCGGCGGGGCGGACGGAGGTGGCCTCGGCGACCGGGAGGTTGTCCAGGCTGAGGCCGGGGCCGGGGCGGAAGGAGTACCACGCCTCGGCGAACTTCCGCGGGTCGTTGGAGACCTGGCGGCCGCGCCACTCGCTGACCTTGCCGACCACGACGAGCTCGCCGGTGAGGGTGTGCTGCCACTCCAGGGCGACGTGGCCGCAGTCGTCGGCGAGCAGGAACTTGCGGAGCACGCCGGAGCTGGCGCCGCCGAGGGTGTTGCGGTGGCCCGGGAGCATCACCGAGAAGATGAGCTTGAGGAGGACGGACTTGCCGCCGCCGTTCTCCAGGAAGAGCACGCCCGCGGGGGCGGGGCGGCGCGGCGGGCCCACGGGTTCCTCCTCGAAGAACTCCGCCTGGGTGGGGGCGGGGTTCGGCACGGGGGCGCCGACACCGCGCAGGTCCAGGACGGTGTCGGCGTAGCGGGCGCCGGCGGGGCCGATGGAGTAGAGGCGGACCCGGGACAGCTCGTACATGGCGAGGGACTCTCGTGCTCTCGTGCTCGGGAAGTTCGGTCGCGCGGGCGGTGTGGGGCGTCGCGCGGGGCGGGGGCGGCGGGGTGCGCCGGGGTTACGCGTGGAAGGGCAGGCCGGCGTCGGCGGCGAGGTCCAGGTCGTCGCCCTCGGGCGGCGGGACGAGGGTGGCGGTGCCGTCGCTGACCGGCACGATCCCGAGGTCGAGGAGTTCGGTCAGGGCGGCGGAACCCGCCATGTCGCGGACCTGGAGCTGGTAGCGGGCGGTGGTGCGGTAGGAGCCTCCGCTCTCGTCGCCGGTGCGCTGGAGGAAGCCGGAGTCGGTGAGGAAGGCGACGGCCTTGGCGACGATGCCGGTGGTGGAGCCGGCGAGGCGCCGGGCGTCCTTGGTGGCGCCGGTGGTGGAGCGGCGGGAGTAGACGCGCCAGGCGGCTTCCAGGCCGGGGGCGTCGGAGGCCGGGTCGGTGTTCTCGCCCTCCTCCTCGGCGCGCTGCTCCAGGCGGAGGCAGGCCTGGCGGACGAAGGAGTCCACGCCGTTGACGGTGAGGCGGCCGATGTACGCGTCGTCGGCGAGGTCCTCGGGGCGCGGGAAGGCCATGGCGGCGACGGCGAGGTGGGCGAGGCCGTGCAGGAAGCGGTCGGCGGAGTCGGTGTTGGCACGGCGGGCGTAGTCGCCCATGCGGACGGCGAAGACGGAGTCCTCGCCGGCGGTGACGGCCATGCCGGCGCGCGGGGAGACCTCCAGGACGATCAGGCCGAGGCCGGTCGCGACGGCGTCGGCGAGCCGCGCGAAGGGCGGGTCCTCCTGGTAGCGGCGGAGCAGCTCGGCGTACTCGGCGTCGCGGGCGGGCAGCAGCTTGGGCTGGAGGCCGAAGGAGACGAGCCGCGCGGCGTCGGCGGCGTCCGCGGGGGTGACGGGGGCGGTGTGCGCGGATGCGGGGTGCGCGGATGCGGTGTGCGCGGAGGCCGGGGGCCGGGGGGACTCCTGCTCGCTCCACGCGTCCGGGTACTCGGCGTACTCGGTGTGCTGGACGCTGTCGCTCACGGCTGGGGCTCCTCGGTGCGGCTCTCGTTCGGTACGGCTGCGGTGCCGGAGGCCCGGGGCAGGGGCAGCGGCACTGGGGTGACGGCGGCGGGCGCGGCGGGGGCCTCGCCCGGTGCGGGCCGTGGCTCCGCAGGGGCGCCCCCGAGGCGCACGGCGCGGACCGTCGGGAGGTCCCGGCGTCGCGCGGCGGCCCGGGGCGCCTCGGGCAGGGGTACGGCTCCGAGGCGGGGCCGGTCGCCGGGCCCGCCGTCCGGGCGCCGCGCGCCGGGCGCTCCCGTGTCGGGCGTTGCCGTGCCGGCGGCGGGCGAGTCCACGAAGGGGGGCCGGAGGCGGGGGCCGGGGGCGGCCGGCCGGGGTGCCGTCGGCGCTTCCGGGACAGGCGGCCGCGTCGGTGCCGGAAGCGGCCTGGTCGGAGCCGCGACGGCTTCGGCGAAGGGGACCACGGCGGCTTCCGCCAGCGGGGCCACTGCGGCTTCGGCGGGCGGCATGACGGCAACTTCCGCGAGCGGCACCACGACGGCTTCCGCGAGCGGCTCCGCGAGCGCGTCCTGCGGCTCCGGCGGTGCCGCCTGGGGCCCGGCGAGGGGGGTCTCAGCGAGGAGGGCGGTCAGGGCTTCCGGTGTCGGGAGCCCCGCGCGCGTGGGTCGGGCGGACCGGCGGGGCGCGTGGGGGTCCCGGCCCGCGCCGGAGGCGGGCGGGGTCGCGTCGGAGACGTACGTCATGTCGCCTCCGTACGGTCCGCGGCCATGCCGGCGGCGTCGAGGAGCGCGGTGCCGACGATGAGGTCGGCGCCACCGAAGCCGGGGTCGTCGAGCGGGGTGCCGTCGTCGACGGCGAAGAGCAGCCGCTCCTCGCCCTGCCGGTAGGCGGTGCCGACCGGCGGGCTGGCCGCGTGGACGGCGAGCAGGGCCACGAGGTAGGCGAGGTCCTCGCCGCCGGAGGCGCGGGCCTCGGCGAGCAGGCCGGAGAGCCGGCGCGGGGCGTCGTGCTCCAGCTCCAGGAGGGCGAGCGCGTCGGCGAGCTGGCGCTCGCTGAAGCGGGAGTCGTCGGGGGTGGCGATCAGGTCCGGCTCGGGCATCTCCGCGCCCAGGTGCTCGCGCTCGACCGGCGGGGTGAGCAGCAGGTCCACGAGGTCGCCGAGGCGGACCGAGGCGGGGGTGCGCAGACCGGTGCCGTGCGCGAAGAAGGCGTCGGTGACCCGGGTGGCCCGCTCCACGGGGAGCGGCAGCACGGGCGCGACGAGCTGCCCGTACAGGTCGAGGCCGGTGTACCGGGTGGGGGCGGCGAACGCCTGCCGGTCCTGCTCGGCGCGGAACAGCGGCCCCGCCTCCAGGAGCCGGGACTGGAGCTGGGTGTGGCGGCGGATGCAGTCCTTGACGATGTCGACCAGCTCGGCGGCCCGGCGCTTGTGCTCGGGGTCCTCGGCCTCGTCGCGCGCCTTGCGGATGTTGGTGAGGATCGCGTTCTCGTGGCGGTAGCGGTCGGCGACGTGGTCGAGCGCCTCGGCGATCATGTCGGGGACGCTGTTGAGCCAGTCCACGGCGCGCACGTTGCGCCGGGTGGCCTCCAGGGTCTTGCGGAGGGTCTCCGCGTACTGGACGGTCCGGTAGCGGGCCTGTTCGGCGGCGAGCTGGGCGTCGGCCAGGCGGCCCCGGCTGATCAGGACCTCCAGTTTCACCTCGGCGGCGATCTGGGCGCTGGTGACGTCGGTGTCGAGGGCACCGACGAGCACGTTGACGGCTTCGTCGGTGGTCCGGAGGCAGACGGTGCCGCCGTACCCGGGAACCTCCTCGATGAGCTTGAAGTCGTAGTCACGGCGGACGTACACGCCGTCGGTGCCGAAGGTGCCGTAGACGGCGCGAAAGCCCCGGTCGACGCTGCCGACGTTGATCAGGTTCTCCAGCACCCAGCGTGCCACCCGCTCGTGCTCGGCGGCGGGCCGGGCGGGGGCCTGGGCGGCGACGCGGGGCAGCAGCCGGGCGACGACCTGGTCGTGGTCGGCGCCGGTGTCGAAGTCCATGTGGAGGGTGACGAGGTCGATCGCGGCGAGGGCGACCTCGGCCATCGCGTAGACCGTGTACTCGCCGGCGAGGTTCGCCTTGCGCGCGTCGAGGTCGTGCAGCGGCGCGGTGCAGGCGAGCGCGCGCAGGCGCCGCGCGAGCCCTTCGTCGGCGGCCGGCCCCTGCGCGGGACGCGGCCCCGCGCTGAGCTGGGGCGGAGCGAGGTCCGTCGAGGCAGGCGAAGTCACGGTGCACAGAGTAGGTCCTCGCACTGACATGGGTCGAAACGGCGCAGAAACCACCGCCCCGGCCCCGACCGGGGCGGTACCCTCCCGCCGGTGCGCCCGCGCGAGGGCTTCCGTCCGCGCGTCGCTCCGGCTACCCCTCCGCCGGTGCGTCCACGCCCCTCCGGCTACCCCTCCGCCGGTTCGTCCACGGCCCGGGCGTAGGCGGCGCCCACGCGCGCGATGGAGTCGTCGAGGTAGCGGGCGAGGAGGCGTTCGGCGGCGGCCCGCTCCCCCGCGCGCAGGGCGTCCAGGATCTCCTTGTTGCGCAGGAGGTAGGGCTCGTGGAGGGCCCGGGCGTCGTCGACCACGTGGAAGGCGAGCCGGAGTTCGGCGAGGACGCCGCGCATGAGTTCGTCGGTGCGGGCGCTGCCGGCGAGGGCGACGAGTTCGCGGTGGAAGTGGATGTTGGCGGTGGAGACCCCGCGCCAGTCGCCGTCGCGGGCGGCGGCCTCGCCCTCGGCGACGGCGGCGGCGAGTCCGGCCACCGGGAAGGGCGGGTGGCCGAGGCCCCGTACGACGGCGCACTCGACGAGCCGGCGGGTGCGGTAGATGTCCTCGACGTCGTCCACGGCGAGGACCCGGACGAAGACCCCGCGGTTCAGCTCGTGGACGAGCAGCCGCTCGTGGGTGAGGAGCCGGAACGCCTCGCGCAGGGTGTTGCGGGAGACCCCGAGGGCGCCGCCGATGCTCTCCTCGGAGAGCCGGGTGCCGGGCGGGAAGAAGCCCTCGGCGATGCGGGTGCGGAGGATGTCCGCGACCCTCTCCGCCGTGCTGGTGCGCCCGAGCAGCGCGCGGTCGTCCGCCAGCCCCCCGGTGCTCCCGGTCGTCCCCGTGCCGCTCGCGTCCACGGTCCCCCCTTCCCCACGGGCCGGTCGGCCCGTCCTCGTCCCGGCCGCCGAGTCAACCGCAGATCGCAACCGGGGACAACAGACCCCTTGTCGAATCGTTGAACAATCCTCTACCTTGGGCCACCGCACACGGTCACCACCGGAACACGCTCCGCCCCCTCGTACGTCTCTCAGGCACGCCTCTCCCACCTGCGAGGTGCAGATGAGCACGGCACAGACCCGGCAGCGCTCCCAGGACGACCGGCCCGACGCGACGGGCGCGTTCGGCTGGCTGCGCGCCCTCGGCCAGCGCGGACGGCGCGCCTTCGGCGGCGCTTTCGGCGGCTACGCCCTCGATTCCTACGACTTCTTCACCCTGCCGCTCTCCATGGTGGCGATCGCGGCCTACTTCAACCTCGACAAGGGCCAGACGGGACTGCTCACCACCGTGACCCTGGTCATGTCGGCGGTGGGCGGCGCGCTCGCCGGCGTCCTCGCCGACCGGGTCGGCCGCGTCAAGGCCCTGATGATCACGGTGATCACCTACGCGCTCTTCACCGTGCTCTGCGGTTTCGCCCCCGACTACGAGACCCTGCTGGTCTTCCGGGCGCTCCAGGGCCTGGGGTTCGGCGGCGAGTGGGCGGTCGGCGCGATCCTCGTCGCCGAGTACGCCTCCGCACGCCACAGGGGCCGTACGCTCGGCGCCGTGCAGTCGGCGTGGGCGGCCGGCTGGGCCCTCGCGGTGATCGTCTACACCCTGGTCTTCCAGTTCTTCGAGGCGGACCTGGCCTGGCGGATCCTCTTCTGGACCGGCGCGCTGCCCGCGCTGCTCGTGGTCTGGGTCCGGCGGAACGTGGAGGACGCCCCGCAGGCGGCCGCGGTGCGCGAGGCAAGCTCCGAGCGGGGCTCGCTGCGGGCGGTGTTCCGGCCGGGGCTGCTGCGCGTCACGTTCTTCGCCACCCTGCTCTCCACGGGCGTGCAGGGCGGCTACTACACCCTGGCCACGTGGGTGCCGACCTTCCTCAAGACCGAGCGCGGTCTGACCGTGGTCGGCACCGGCGGCTATCTGACGCTGCTCATCTCGGGCGCCTTCATCGGCTACCTGACGGGGGGCCATCTGACGGACCGGATCGGCCGGAAGCGGAACATCGCGCTCTTCGCCGTCCTGTCGGCGGCGGCGGTGATCGCGTACACCCGGATCCCGGAGGGAGCGAACACCCTCCTCCTGGTGCTCGGCTTCCCGCTCGGCTTCTGCATGTCGGCCATCTTCAGCGGCTTCGGCTCCTTCCTCGCCGAGCTGTACCCGACGCCGGTGCGCGGCACCGGACAGGGGCTCACGTACAACACCGGGCGCGCGGTCGGTGCGATCTTCCCCACCCTGGTCGGCTTCCTCTCCGAGAGCTGGGGCGTCGGCGGCGCGCTGGTCTTCGGTGCCGTGGGGTACGGGATCGCCGTACTGGCGCTGCTCGGTCTGCCGGAGACGCGGGGGAAGGAGCTCGGGTGAACGACCTCTGACACCGACCCGCCGCCCGCCACGCGCGCGTACCGCCCGAGAGCGCACCCGTCACCACAACAGCACCACAGCACCACAGCACCACAGCACCTGCGAAGGGAACAGCACCATCATGAGCGGGGTCTTCATCGACCTGAACGCCGATCTCGGCGAGGGCTTCGGCCGCTGGACGCTGACCGACGACGAGCGGCTGCTCTCCGTCGTCACCAGCGCCAACGTGGCCTGCGGCTTCCACGCGGGGGACGCGGTCACCATGCGGCGGGTGTGCGAGCTCGCCGCCGAGCGGGGGGTACGGATCGGGGCCCAGGTGTCCTACCGGGACCTCGCCGGCTTCGGCCGGCGCGCCATGGACGTGCCGGCGGCGGAGCTGGCCGCCGAGGTGGCGTACCAGATCGGGGCCCTGGAAGTCTTCGCCCGCGCGGCCGGCTCCCGGGTGGCGTACGTGAAGCCGCACGGGGCGCTCTACAACCGGGTGGTGCGGGACGCGGAGCAGGCGGCGGCGGTCGTCGACGGGGTGCTGCTCGCGGGCGGCGGGCTGCCGGTGCTCGGACTGCCGGGCTCCCGGCTGCACGAGGCGGCGGGGCGGGCGGGGCTCCCGGTGGTCGCCGAGGCGTTCGGCGACCGCGCGTACCGGGCCGACGGCTCCCTGCTGCCACGGGGGCAGGAGGGGGCCGTCGTGCACGACCCCGACGCGGTGGTCGAGCGGTCGGTGGCCATGGTCCGCTCGGGCACGGTGACCGCGCACTGCGGGACTCCCGTGCCCGTCCTGGCGCGCTCGCTCTGCCTGCACGGCGACACCCCGGGCGCGGTCGAGCTGGCCCGGCGCGTCCGGGCCGGCCTGGAGTCCGCCGGGGTCACCGTGGGGGCCTTCGCGTGAGGGTGCTGCGGGTGGGCGAGCACGCCCTCCTCGTCGAACTGGCCGACCGGGCCGCCGCGGAGGCCCTCCACGCGGAGCTGCTGCGGCGCCGGGCGGCGGGCGCGCTGACCGGGGTGCGGGAGATCGTTCCGGCGGCGCGGACGGTGCTGCTCGACGGGGTGGCCGAGCCGGTCCGGCTCGCCGCCGAACTGCCGGGCTGGGAGCTGCGGCCGGAGCACGCGCGCGTGGGCGAGGTCGTGGAGGTACCCGTCCGGTACGACGGGCCGGACCTGGCCGAGGTGGCCTCCCGGTGGGGGGTGTCGCCCGCCGAGGCGGTACGGATCCACGCCTCGGCCGAGTTCCGGGTGGCGTTCTGCGGCTTCGCCCCGGGCTTCGGCTACCTCACGGGGCTCGGCGAGCGGTACGAGGTGCCGCGCCGGGCGACGCCCAGGACCGCTGTCCCGGCCGGTGCGGTGGCGCTGGCGGGGCCGTACACGGGCGTGTATCCGCGCTCCTCCCCGGGCGGCTGGCAGCTGATCGGGACCACGGACGTGGTCCTGTGGGACACCGGGCGCGAGCCGGCGGCGCTGCTCTCCCCCGGCACGCGCGTGCGGTTCAGGCCCTCGCGGGACGTCCTGGCCGGGACGGGGGCCGGCCGGTGAACGACCGTGCCGTCGCCGTCGTCCGGGCCGGCGCCCTGACCACCGTGCAGGACCTGGGACGGCCCGGGTACGCGCACCTGGGCGTGCCCCGCTCCGGAGCCCTGGACCCGGCGGCCGCCCGGCTGGCCAACCGGCTGGTCGGCAACGACGAGTCGGCCGCGGTCCTGGAGACCACCGTGACCGGCTGCGCCCTGCGCCCCCGCCGCGCGGTGACCGTGGCGGTGGGCGGCGCGCCCTGCCCGCTCCGGGCCGACGGCCGTCCGCTGCCCTGGGGCACGGCGGTACGGGTCCCGGCCGGCGCGCTCCTGGAGGTCGGCCCGGCCGTGCGCGGGCTGCGCTCGTACGTGGCGATCGGTGGCGGGATCGCCGTCGATCCGGTGCTCGGCAGCCGCTCCACCGACCTGCTGTCCGGACTCGGCCCGGCACCCCTGGTGGACGGGGCGGTGCTGCCTCTGGGGGCGGCGGCGGCCGCACGGGGGTGGGTCGACGCTCCCCCGTGGCCGGGCCCGCCGGACGAACTCGTCCTGCGGGTCCGGCTCGGGCCGCGCGACGACTGGTTCACGCGTGCGGCGCTGCGCACCCTCACCACGCGCGCGTACCTGGTGTCCTCGGCGAGCAACCGCATCGGTCTGCGCCTCGACGGGCCGGCCCTGGAGCGAGCCCGTCCCGGTGAGCTGCCGAGCGAGGGCATGGTCCTGGGGGCGGTGCAGGTGCCGCCGGACGGGCGGCCGGTGGTCTTCCTGGCCGACCATCCGACGACCGGCGGCTACCCGGTGGTGGCGGTGGTGCGTGAGGCGGATCTGGGGGCGGCGGCGCAGGCGGTGCCCGGGACGCCGGTCCGCTTCGTCACGGCGCCGTAGGGCCGGTGTCCCGCCCGGGCTCCGGGGGCGGGGTGCCGTAGCCCCCGCCGCCGGGGGTGCGCAGCACGAGCACGTCGCCGGGGGCGACCTCCGTGGTGGCGGCGCCGCCGAGGGTCTCCACGGTGCCGTCGGCGCGCTCGACGAGGTTCTCGCCGAGCGTGCCCGGGGCGCCGCCCGCCATCCCGTACGGCGGCACCCGGCGGTGTCCGGTGAGGAGCGTGACAGTCATCGGTTGCAGGAACCGCAGGCGCCGCTCCACGCCGTCTCCGCCGTGGTGGCGGCCGCGGCCGCCGCTGCCCGCGCGGACGGCGAAGGCGTCGACGCGGACGGGGTGGCGCCACTCCAGGATCTCGGGGTCGGTGAGGCGGGAGTTGGTCATGTGGGTCTGGACGGCGTCGGCGCCGTCGAAGCCGTCGCCCGCGCCGGAGCCGCTGGCGACGGTCTCGTAGTACTGGACGCGGTCGTCGCCGAAGGTGAGGTTGTTCATGGTGCCGGACCCCTCGGCCTGGACGCCGAGGGCCGCGTAGAGGGCTCCGGTGACGGCCTGGGAGGTCTCGACGTTCCCGGCGACGGTTGCGGCCGGCGGTTCGGGGGCGAGCATGGAGCCGGGCGGGACGCGGATCTCCAGGGGGGCCAGGCAGCCGCTGTTGAGGGGGATGTCCTCGTCGACGAGGGTGCGGAAGACGTACAGGACGGCGGCCATGACGACCGCGGTGGGGGCGTTGGCGTTGCCGGGGAGCTGGGGTGAGGTGCCGGCGAAGTCGATGACGGCGGAGCGCCGTTCGCGGTCGACGCGGACGGCGACCTGGATGACGGCGCCGGAGTCCGTCTCGTAGCGGTGGGTGCCGTCGTGGAGGCGGGCGACGATCCGGCGGACGGACTCCTCGGCGTTGGCCCGCACGTGGCCCATGTACGCCTGCACGGCGGCCAGGCCGAACTCGGACACCGCCTTGCGGAGTTCCTCGATGCCCTTCTCGTTGGCGGCGATCTGGGCGCGCAGGTCGGCGAGGTTGGTGTCGGGGTCGCGTGAGGGGTGGGGGGCGCCGGTGAGGAGGGCGCGGGTCTCGGTCTCGCGGAGCCTGCCGTCGCGGACGAGGAGCCAGTTGTCGAAGCGGACGCCCTCCTCGTCGACGGTGCGGCTGAAGGCGGGCATGGAGCCGGGGGTGATGCCGCCGATCTCGGCGTGGTGGCCGCGGGAGGCGACGAGGAAGCGGAGTCGGTGCCCGGTGTCGTCGAAGACGGGGGTGACGACGGTGACGTCGGGGAGGTGGGTGCCGCCGTGGTAGGGGTCGTTGACGGCGTAGACGTCGCCGGTCCTGAGGTCGCCGGCGCGGCGGCGCAGGACCTCCTTGACGGTCTCGCCCATGGAGCCGAGATGGACGGGGATGTGGGGGGCGTTGGCGACGAGGTTGCCGTCGGCGTCGAAGAGCGCGCAGGAGAAGTCGAGCCGTTCCTTGATGTTGACGGAGTGGGCGGTGTTCTCCAGTCGGACGCCCATCTGCTCGGCGATGGCCATGAAGAGGTTGTGGAAGACCTCCAGGAGGACCGGGTCCACGTCGGTGCCGGCGGCGGTGCGGGCCGGGCGCGGGACGGCGCGGGTGAGCAGCAGGTGCCCGGTGGGGGCGGCGGTGGCCCGCCAGCCGGGGTCGACGACGGTGGTGGCGTCGTCCTCGGCGAGGATCGCGGGCCCGTCGACGGTGTCGCCGGGGCGCAGGTCCTCGCGGCGGTGGAGCGGGGTGTCGGTGGCGGTGGCGCCGTCGTGGGTGCGGACGGTGGCGCGGGGGGTGAGGGGGCCGGTGCGGGTGCCCGTGGCGAGATGGACGGGGTCGTGGGGGCCCGCGGCGCCGACGGCCTCGACGGTGACGGTCTCCACGACGAGCGGCTTGTCCATGGTGAAGGCGTAGCGGGCGCGGTGGTCGGCGGTGAAGGCGGCGGCCATGGCGTCCGCGGGGCCGAGGTCGACGGGGAGGCTCGCGTCGGTGCCGGCGTAGCGGAGGAGTACGCGCGTGTGGGTGGTGATCGCGGTGTCGGGGAGGCCGTCGGCGCGGAGTTCGGCCCGGGTGCGGTCGGCGAGTTCGGTGGCGACGGCGGTCACGCGCGCGGGGGTGCCGGGGGCGTCGAGCGGGGCCTCCACGGACCGTTCGCGCAGGGCGGTGGCGTCGGCGAGTCCGATGCCGTAGGCGGAGAGGACGCCGGCGAGCGGGGGGACGAGGACGGTGTCGACGCCGAGGGCGTCGGCGACGGCGCAGGCGTGCTGGCCTCCGGCGCCGCCGAAGCAGGTGAGGGCGTAGCGGGTGACGTCGTGGCCGCGCTGGACGGAGATCTTCTTGACGGCGTTGGCCATGTCGGTGACCGCGATGCGCAGGAAGCCGGCCGCGACCTCCTCGGGGGTGCGTCCGCCGCCGACCTCCTCGGCCAGGGCGGCGAAGCGCTCACGGACGGCGTCGGCGTCGAGGGGCTCGTCGCCGTGCGGGCCGAAGACGGCGGGGAAGTGGGCGGGCTGGATGCGGCCGAGCATCACCTGGGCGTCGGTGACGGTGAGCGGTCCGCCGCGCCGGTAGCAGGCGGGGCCGGGGACGGCTCCGGCCGAGTCCGGTCCGACGCGGTAGCGGCGCCCGTCGTAGTGGAGGACGGAGCCGCCGCCCGCGGCGACGGTGTGGATGCTCATCATGGGTGCCCGCATCCGCACCCCGGCGACCTGTGAACCGAGTTCACGCTCGAAGGTGCCGGCGTAGTGCGACACGTCTGTGGACGTGCCGCCCATGTCGAAGCCGATGACCCGGTCGTGTCCGGCCTGGGCGGCGGTGCGGGCCATGCCGACGACACCGCCCGCGGGTCCGGACAGGACGGCGTCCTTGCCCCGGAAGTGGACGGCCTCCCGGAGTCCGCCGTTGGACTGCATGAACATCAGGCGGATCCCGGCGAGTTCGGCGGCGACCTCGTCGACGTAGCGGCGCAGCACGGGCGAGAGGTAGGCGTCGACCACGGTGGTGTCGCCGCGCGGCACGAGCTTGATGAGCGGGCTGACCTCGTGGGAGCAGCTGACCTGGGTGAATCCGGCGGCGCGGGCGGCGGCGGCGATCCGCAGTTCGTGGTCCGGACGGCGGTAGCCGTGCATGAGGACGACGGCGGCGGAGCGGAGGCCGTCCCGGTGGGCGGCGGCGAGCGCGGCGGCGACGGCGTCCTCGTCGAGGGGCCGGACGACCGTGCCCCGGGCGTCCACGCGCTCGGGCACCTCGGCCACGCGCGCGTACACCGCCTCGGGCAGGACGATGTGCCGGTCGAAGAGGCGGGGCCGGTTCTGGTAGGCGATGCGCAGGGCGTCGCGGAAGCCCTCGGTGATCAGCAGCAGGGTGGGTTCACCGCGTCGTTCCAGGAGGGCGTTGGTCGCGACGGTGGTGCCCATCTTGACGACGGCGACCCGGTCGGCGGGGACGGGGTCGTCGGGGCCGAGGCCCATGAGGAGCCGGATCCCGGCCACGGCGGCGTCCTGGCGGCGGGCCGGGTCGTGGGACAGGACCTTGCGGGTCACCAGCCGCCCGTCGGGGCGCCGCCCCACGACGTCGGTGAAGGTGCCGCCCCGGTCGATCCAGAACTCCCAGCGCCCGCTCATTCCCCCATTGTCGCCGCGAGGGCCTCGGCGAGGGCGGTCTCGGCGCGCGCGTCCAGCGGGCCGGTTCCGGTTCCTCCGGCGCGGTGGAGGAGCTCCTCACCGGCGAGGAGCAGGAGCTGCGGCAGCAGGTCGCGGCTGCGGCGGAGCACCCAGCCCGTGCCGGCGGTGGCGAGCCAGATGGCGGTCTCCGCGCGCGTGGGCGCCGGTTCGGACGCCTCCGGGGACGGTGCCGGTCCCTGGGCGATCCCGCGCTCGGCGAGGAGCCGGTGGAAGGCCCCTGCGACGGCGCGGTGGCCTCGCTCGCCGGGATGGAGCCGGTCGGCGCTCCACAGCGCCCGGTCGGTGGTCCAGGCCGGTTCGGCGAGGTGGAGGTGGACGGCCGCGTACCGGGCGGACAGGGCGTGCACGACGGCGTTCACGGACGTCCGGCGGCGGGCGAGCGGCCGGGCGAGCGGTCCCGGCAGGCCGAGCATCCGTCCCGGGTCGGGCAGACAGGCGGTCAGGAGTACGGCTCCGGCCGCGTCGAGCGTGCCCAGGACCCGGTCCAGGCGGCGGGCGAAGAGACCGATGTCGAAGGTGTGCCGCAGGGTGTCGTTGACGCCCACCACGACGGAGGCGAGGTCGGGCCGGAGAGCGGCGGCACGCGGCGCCTGGTCCTCGGCGACATCTCCGCTGAGCGCCCCGCTGACGGCGAGGTTGACGAACTCCACGCGCCGGCCCGGCCCGGCGAGCCCGTCGGCGAGCAGCGCGCCCCATCCCCGCCACGTCCCGCCGACCCGGTCCCCCACGCCCTCGCTGAACGAGTCCCCGAGCGCCACGAACCGCAACGCGGCCGCCTCCGCGCGGCCGGCGGCGTCGCTGTCCGCGGCGTGCCCCGCCGGGGCGCCGGGACCCGGAACGCCCTCCGTCCGGGCGGGTCCGACCCGGCCCGGATCGGTCCCCTCACGGAGGCGCGCGACCGACACCGGGTCCCGGGCCGCACGGACGGGGGCGACCGGCCCAGGAGCCGGGTCCCCGCCGGTGGGGACCCGGCCGGGGACCGAGCCCGTACGGGTGGCGGCGACCGGCCCGGGGGCTGTTCCCGTACGGGTGGGGGCGACCGGCCCGGGCGCTGTTCCCGTACGAGCGGGGGCGACCGGCCCGGGAGCCGGGCCCGCACGGGCGGTGGGCTCCGTCCCCGGGCCCGTACGGGCAGGGGGCTCCGTCCCCGGGGGTCCGCCGGGGCGGGCCGGCGCCGCGGGTCCCGTGTCCGGGGCGGGGCCGTGGACCGGCACGGGGTTCTCGCGGAGCGGGTTCACCCGCCGGCCCCCTGGCTCCGGGCGGGGGCGGGTCCCGTGGCGGTGGGGTCCCCGAGCGGGGCCGCCGGGTGCGGGGCGGGACCGGTGGTGGCCGCTTCGTGGGCGTGGAGGAAGGCCGCCACCGAGCGGTCCCAGGAGAAGCGCTCGGCACGCGCGCGTGCGGCGGACCTGCGGGCGGCCTCCGGGAGGGCGAGCAGGGCTCGGGCGGCGTCCGCGAAGGCCGCGGGGGTGTCGGCGGCCGCGGCGCCGGCCGTGCCGACGACCTCGGGGAGGGCCGAGGAGGCGCTGACGACGGCCGGCGTCCCGCAGGCGAGTGCCTCCAGGGCGGAGAGCCCGAAGGTCTCGGCGGGCCCGGGGGCCAGGCAGAGGTCGGCGGCCGCCTGGAGGTCGGCCAGCTCCTCCCGGTCGGCGACGTGGCCGAGGAACCGGACGGGCAGGCCCCGTGCCCGCGCCCGCCGCTCCAGGCCGCGCCGCAGCGGCCCGTCGCCCGCGACGACCAGGCGGGCCGGGACACCCGCGTCCAGCAGCCCGGCGAGGGCGTCCAGGGCGGTCCCGGGCCGCTTCTCCACCGAGAGGCGGGAGCAGAGCACCAGCAGGACCCCGGCCCCCTCCGCGTACCGGGCCCGCACGCCGGGGTCCCGTCGGCCGGGCCGGCAGCGCTCCAGGTCGACGCCGAGCGGAGCCCGTACGACATTGCGGGCGCCGACCCGGAGGAACTCCTCCTCCGCCCAGGCCGTGGTGCACACGATCCGGCCGTAGGCCCAGGCGGTGCGGCGGTTGAGCCGGTCCGCGGCGCGGGCGGCGAGCGGGGCGGGGACGCCCCAGGTGCGCAGGACGCCGTCGGCGGTCTCGTGGGAGACCATCACGGAGGGGACGCGGGCGCGCCTGGCCCACTCCCCCGTCCAGCGCAGGGTGGTGCGGTCGGAGACCTCGATCCGGTCGGGAGCGAGCCGTTCCAGGAGCTCGGTGAGCCGGCTCCGGTCGGCGAGGACCCGGTAGCCGCCGGTGCCGGGGAGTTCGGGTCCGGGCAGGGTGACGACCCGGCCCTGTGCGGCCGGTTCGTCGCCGGCGGTGGCACCGGGGACGACGAGGACGGGGTCGTGGCCGGCCGCGCGGTAGCCGCGGCCGAGCCGGTCGAGCGCGGTGCGCAGCCCGCCCGAGGTGGGGGTGACGAAGTTCGCGAGGCGCACGATGCGCAGCCCCTCGCGGCCGTACGAGGCGCGGTACGCGCGCGTGGCGCCGCCGTTCCCATGCGGCGGGACCCCTGCCCCGCCGTTCCCGTACGGCGGGACCCCCGCCCCGCCGTTCCCGTGCGGCGGGGCCGGGGTCCCGGTGCGGTCGGTGCCGTGGCTCCGCGCCCCGTTCACGCCGCCACCGCCGTCCGCTCGCGCAGCACCTCCAGGTAGTGGCCGATCAGTTCGTCGCCGACGGCCTCCCAGGTGCGTCCCGCCACGTCGGCCCGGCCCGCCCTGCCGTAGGCGGCGCGCAGGCCGGGGGCGGCGAGGGCGGTGACGGCCTCGCGGAGGGCGAGGGGGTCCTCCGGGGGGACGAGGAGGCCGGTGCGGCGGTGGGCGACGAGGTCGAGCGGCCCGCCGGCGGCCGGGGCGATCACCGGGAGCCCGCTGGCCATGGCCTCCTGGACGGTCTGGCAGAAGGTCTCGTACGGACCGGTGTGGACGAAGACGTCGAGCGAGGCGAAGATCCGGGCGAGGTCGTCTCCGGTGCGCCGGCCGAGGAAGTGCGCGCCCGGGAGGCGGTCGCGGAGGGCGGACCCGCTCGGTCCGTCCCCGACGACCACGAGCCGGACCCCGGGGAGTCCGTCGGCGGCGGCGAGGAGGTCCACCCGCTTCTCCGGGGCGAGGCGGCCGACGTACCCGACGAGGAGCGCGCCGTCGGGGGCGAGGGCCCGGCGCAGCTCCTGGTCCCGGCGGCCGGGGTGGAAGCGGGTGGTGTCGACGCCCCGGCCCCAGAGGCGTACGCGGGCGATGCCGTGCGCCTCCAGGTCGCGCAGGGCCGCCCGGGAGGGGGCGAGGGTGCGGTCGGCGGCGCCGTGGACGGCGCGGAGGCGGCGCCAGGCGGTGGCTTCCCCGGCACCCACGTAGGTGCGGGCGTAGCCGGCGAGGTCGGTCTGGTAGACGGCGACGGTGGGCACCCGGAGGCGGGTGGCGGCGGCCATCGCGCGGACGCCGAGGACGAAGGGTCCGGCGAGGTGGACGAGGTCGGCGCGGTGGTCGGCGATGGCGGCGGCGACGCGGCGGCTGGGGAGGGCGACCCGCACCTGGGCGTAGCCGGGCAGCGGCAGGGAGGGGACGCGGACCACCGGGCACGGCGCGTCCGTGTCGGCGGCGGGGTCGGGGACGGCCGGGGCGATCACGAGGGGCTGGTGGCCCCGGCGGACGAGGTGGCGCGCGGTCTGCAGGGCGCAGTGCGCCACACCGTTGATGTCGGGGGGAAAGGATTCGGTGACGATGACGACACGCATACGGGTGTTCTCGTCGCGTCCGACGTGTCCCCGCCGACGTGGATCTGGACGCGGGGGGAACGTCCCGTGAGCTTTTCCCGCCCCGCCCGTGCGGCGCGCCTCCGATACCCGGACCGGCGGCGGGCGGTCGGGGGCGCCGTGCGGGTGTCGGGCGGCCGACGGGGGATCCGGGGCGCGGAGCCCCGTACGCCCCCGGGCTCGTCGGCTGCCGGCCCCGCCCCGGGGCGGGGCCACGCTCGGCGGGGTCTCCGCCGGGGGCCGCGCCGCCCCGGGCGGGGCGGAGGGAGGGTGGGTCAGACCTGGAGGTCCGGGCCGATGCGGTTGCGGACGGCCGTCTGGACCTCGACCTCTTCGGCCGGGTCGGCGGCCAGGCGTCGCAATCGCTCGGCCACGCGGACGTCGGCCGTCTCCGCGTGCTGGGCCGCGATCTCGCGAGTGGTCTCCTCGCAGTCCCAGAGGCATTCGACGGCGAAGCCGCTGGCGAAGCAGGGGTCGGTGGCCGCGAGGGCGCGGGCGGTGCGGCCGCGCAGCTGGGAGGAGGCCGTCTCCCGGTAGACGTGGCGCAGCACGGGGGCCGCGCAGGCGATGCCGAGGCGGCCGGCGCCGTCGACGAGGGCGCCGAGGGCGGGCGCGTCGGGCCCGGCGGCGCGGATGGCGGTGCGCAGGGCGCCGAGGACGAGCTGGGCGTCCCGGTCCTCGCCGCGTGCCGCGAGGAGCTCGCCGGCGGCGGCTCCGAGGGGGTCGGGGCGGTGGACCCAGGCGCGGGCGCGGGCGACGGCGTCGTCGCCGCACATGCGGAGGTAGGCGGTGACGGCGGCACGGGCGACGTGCAGGGCGTCGCGGTCGACGGCGCCGGGGACGTCGCCGTACGGCTCGCCCTGGCCGGACGCGTCGGCGGCGGCCGCGGCGTCGAGGGGGTGGACGCCGTCGGCGGCGGCCTCGACGAGGTCGAGGACGGCGGGGTCCCGGCCGGCGGCCAGGTGGTGCAGGACGGCGCCGCGCGCGCCGGGGGCGCCGTCGCGGCCGGCGGCGAGCAGCTCGGGGCGGTCCTCCGGCCCGGCCACCGCGGCGAGGCAGCGGGCGGCGGGCCCTGCGAGGTCGGCGCCGCGCTCGTAGCCCTCCTGGGCCCAGTCGAGGACGGCGCGCACGCTCCAGCCGGGGCGGGGTCCTGTGGGGCGCAGCTGGCGCTGCCAGCGGTCGAAGGAGCCCTGTTCCTGGGCCGCGCGGACGCGGGCGCCGACGGCGTCGCGCTGGTCCTCGGCCCACAGCCGCCAGGGGCGGGGCTCGAAGGCGTCGCGGACGGTGCGGCCGAGTTCGGCGTCGCCCGCCGCGTCCTGGGGGAAGCGGGCGAGGACGGGCTCGGCGAGGGAACGGAGTCCGGCGTCGTCGTCGCGGAGCGCGAGCTCGTCGAGCGCCCAGGCCCAGTTGGCGCCGGTGGCCGCGTAGCGCCGGAGCAGGAGGAGGGCGTCGTGGCGTCCGTAGGAGGCCAGGTGGCCGAGGACGGCGAGGGCGAGCCCGGTGCGGTGCTCCTCGGTGTCGAGGTGGTCCTCGGGCGCGAAGAGGTGCGCCTCGACGGCTTCCAGACCTCCGTGGAGGTCGAGGTAGAGCCGGGCGTAGTAGAGGGAGCGGTTCTCGACCCGCCAGTCGTGGCGGGGGTCGGCGAGCACGCACCGGTCGAGGGCCGCGAGGGCCTCGGGGCGTGGTGCGGCGAGGGCGTGCAGGGTGCCGTCGCCGCGGCCCCGCTGCAGCAGACCGAGCAGGGTGCCGCTCGGCGCTATGGCTGGTTCGAACATGGGAAGACGCCTCACATCAAGCTGTCGACACGACGGGGTGGACCGGGGTGGACCGGGTCGGGCGCTGGGCCCGTCCGCGCGGTGGCCGCCCTAGTAGGCCGCGGGACAACAAGTCGGGCCGTCCGTCGTACGTCGCTGCTTGTGCGCGCTGTTCATCTTCCTCTGCCTCTCGTCCGTGGCCCGGTCGGACGGCCGGGCTTGTCGTCATGATGACCGACCGTTTCCACCGCCGCGACCACATTTACGACACCGCTCCCACCTGGGGTTCAGCTGTCGTTCACCGGTCGGCGAAGAGCTCCAGGAGCTCGTTCTTCCCGAACATGCGGGCGGTGTCGACGGCGGACGGAGTGCCGGACTCCGGATTCGCGCCGCCGGCCAGGAGGGCACGGATCACGGCGTCCTCGTTCTTGAAGACGGCGCCGGCGAGCGGGGTCTGGCCGCGGTCGTTGGCGCGGTCGGCGTCGGCACCGCGCTCCAGGAGGGCGGTGACCGCGGGAGCGTGGCCGTGGTAGGCGGCGAGCATGAGGAGGGTGTCGCCCCGGTCGTTGGTGAGGTTCGCGGGGACGCCCGCGTCGACGTAGGCGGCGAGGGCCGCGGCGTCGCCGGTGCGCGCCAGGTCGAAGACCTTCGACGCCAGCTCGACGACCTCGGGGTCCGGGGTCTCGCTCATCTTCACAACCGCCTTCCGTGCTCCGCCTGCGTCCCGCGCGCGTGCCGCCCGGTACCGCCTGCCCTTGACCTGCGCACGGCAAGCGCGGCCGTACGAGTGAATCGACAGGGTACTGCCCTCGCGGTGACATGGCCGCGTCCGGCCGAGGCAAGGATCACCCCGTTCACCAGCGGTGACCAGCACCCCTCGGTGCTCCCTTACCCCACTTCGGGGGTTTCGCCACCCGGGGCGGGGACCGGCGTCCGCCGGTCAAGTGAAAACGCCCGCTATTCACCCGAATGAACCTTTAGTCACATAGATACTTGCCGTGAACCTGGAAGGACTCATCGTGACTGTCCCCTCAACCAGGAGAACACCCCATGATCCTGTCCATCTCAGGCGTCGTCCTGCTCGGCATCATCTGCTTCCTGTTCTTCAAGAAGGACGGCCTCAAGGCCTCGCACGCCCTCGTCTGCGCGCTCTTCGGCTTCTACCTGGCGGGCACCGCCATCGCACCCAGCATCACGGCGGGCGGCCAGAGCCTGGCCGGCCTGCTGGGCGGAATCAAGTTCTGACGCCTCTCACCCCCTTCCACCACTTCAGGAGTACGACGTGGCCCGGCGACCACTCCCCCGCATTCTGAGCAGCGGCAGCGCGCAGCTCGCGCGCAGCCGAGAGATCGCGCGGTCGGCCGCCGACAGCGCCACCGACGTGCTCCACCCGCTGATCACGGTCTCCCGTGGTCTGCGGAAGCTGGCCGCGACCGCGCGCGCCAAGTGGGCCGCGACCCCCAAGGAGCGGCGCGGTCCCACGCTGTTCCTGGTCGCGGCCTGCGTCCTGGTCGTCGCCCTCGTGCCGTACGGGCCGCTGCTCGCGCTCGTCGCGCTCATGGGCGCCGCCGCGTGGAAGGGGCGTGAGAAACCGGTCGTGAAGACCGGCCCCGACGAGGCGGAGATCGCCCGGCTGAAGGGCCTGTACGAGGCCCTGGTGCCGTACTTCTCCGTCCCCGAGGACCCGGAGCCGCTCTTCGCCCACGGCGGCGACTGGAGCCGGGCCTTCGCCGACCACGCCTTCGACGGGGACGGCCGCCCGACCCGACTGCGGATCTCCTACCCGCCGTACTTCCCTGACGGCGAGCCGGCCTCCCGCGCCCGCATCGAGCAGCTGCTCCACGCCAAGTCGGGGCGCGGCCGCGAGTACCGCTTCGACTGGGACGAGGAGGGCAACCGCCTCGTCATGCAGGTGCTGCCCGCCCTCCCGACCACCATCGGCGCCCAGCGGTTCGTCACCGCCCCGGGCGAGACCGTGCTCGGCTTCACCGACGCGGAGGCCGTGCAGCGGACCGTGCCGGTCGTCTCCGCGGACGGCTCCGAGGACGCGCCCGCCGTCGTCTGGCGCACCGGCCCCCGCTCCACCGAGCCGCATCTGCTCGCCGTCGGCCAGCCCGGCAGCGGCACCTCCACCCTGCTGCGGTCCCTCGCGCTCCAGGCCCTCGAACACGGCGACGTGCTGATCGTGGACGGCGCGGGCGCCGGCGAGTACGCCTGCCTGGTCGGCCGCGACGGCGTCCTCGGCATCGAGAGCGAGCTGTCCGGCGCGCTGGAGAGCCTGGAATGGGCCGCCCACGAGACCGAGCGCCGGCTGATCTCCTCCAACCGCGCCCGGCAGGCCGGCCACCCGGCCCCCGCGGACACCCGCCGCCCGCTGTGGATCCTCCTCGACCGCCCCGGCGCCCTCGGCCACCTGGCCGCCTCCGAGGGGCGTCCCGACCCCCAGGAGCTGCTCCAGGTGCCGCTGCGGCACGGCCGCGCCGCCCAGGTGACGGTGGTGGTGGCCGAGCAGTTCGACACGGCCGACGCCCTCCACGAGGGGGTACGCGCCCACACCCGCGCCCGCGTGGTGCTCGGCCCCGCCTCCCCCGAGCAGATCGCCGCGGTCCTCGGCGCCGCGCCGCACACCACCCCGACCGCGCAGGTCCCGCCGGGCCGCGGCTACGCCCGCCTCGGCACCGGGGAGGTCCTCCGGCTCCAGGTGCCGGCCACGCCCGATCCGTACGACGACGCCGTCGGCGACACCGACCGGCAGGCCGTCCTCGACCTGCTCCCGGAGCGGCGGCCGGCGGCCACGGTGGCCCTGGAGAAGGTCCCGGAGGCGGCGGCGGAGCCGACCCCCGGCATCCTCCCCCACCACGCCCCGGTCCCGGCGGAGGGCTGACCCGCCCCGATCCCGCCCCGATCCACAGAGCGGCGAAGGCCGGTACGGACCCTGACGGGTCGGTACCGGCCTTCGCCGTTCCCACGCGCGCGTGGCGGACGTCAGGGCGCGGACGGGCGTTCCCGCGCGGGAACGGCCCCGGCTCGGGCCGCGAACACACCGCTCAGGCCACGAACGTCCGCGGCGGCTCGACCCCTCCGCCGAGACCCGACTCCACCAGCCGGGCCGCGGCCGCGAGCCGGCTCGCGGCCTCGTCGGCGACCGGGCCGCCGACGGTGAACGGCAGCCGGACGTACCCCTCGAAGGCGCCGTCGACGCCGAACCGGGGGCCGGAGGGCACCCGGACGCCGACCCGCTCGCCCGCCTCGGCGAGGCGCGAGCCGGAGAGCCCGCCGGTGCGCACCCAGAGCGTCAGCCCGCCCTTCGGCACCTCGAACTCCCACTCGGGCAGCTCCCTGCGGACCGCGGTGACGAGCGCGTCCCGGTTCTCCCGGGCCTGTGCCCGGCGCAGGCCGACCGCCTCCTCCCACCCTCCGGTGCGCATCAGCCAGTTGACGCCCAGCTGCTCCAGGACGGGCGTGCCCAGGTCGGCGTAGGCGCGGGCGGCGACCAGGGAGCGGATGACGTCGGGGGCGGCGCGCACCCAGCCGATCCGCATCCCGGCCCAGAACGCCTTGCTGGCCGAGCCGACGGTGAGGACGGTGGATCCTGCCGGGTCGAAGGCGCAGACCGGGCGGGGCATGTCCACGTCGTCGTCGAGGTGCAGCTCCGCCATGGTCTCGTCGACGACCAGGACCGTGCCGGCCCCGCGGGCGGCCTCGACGAGCCGCCGCCGCTGGTCCTCGTCGGCGAGGGCGCCGGTCGGGTTGTGGAAGTCGGCCACGACGTACGCCAGCCGGGGCGCCGCGTCGCGCAGCACCTGGCGCCAGCGGCCGATGTCCCAGCTGCCGAGCCCCTCGGACATGGCGACGGGGACCAGCCGGGCGCCCGCCTCCCGCATCAGCTGGAGGATGTTGGCGTACGAGGGCGACTCGACGGCGATCCGCTCGCCGCGCCCGGCGAAGAGGTGGCAGATGGCGTCGATGGCGCCCATCGCCCCCGTGGTGACCATGATCTGCTCGGGCATGGTCGGGATGCCCCGGGCGGTGTAGCGCTCGGCCAGCATGGCGCGCAGCGCGGGGAGGCCGGCCGGGTAGTCGCCGTGGGTGTGCGCGTACGGCGGCAGCTCCTCCAGGGCCCCCTGGACGCCGCGGGTCAGCCAGGGCTCGGGGGCGGGAAGGGCCGCGCAGCCGAGGTCGATGAGGGAGCCGAGGGTCTCCGGCGGCAGGGGTTCCAGACCGCGCGCGGGCAGCGGGTTGCCGGCCGGGACGGCGGTCCAGCTGCCGGCGCCGCGCCGGGACTCCAGGAAGCCCTCGGTGCGCAGCGCCTCGTAGGCGGCGGCCACCGTGGTGCGGCTGACGGTGAGGGCGAGGGCGAGCTCGCGCTCGGCGGGCAGGCGGGCGGCGACCGGCACCCGGCCCTCCAGGACGAGCAGGCGGATGCCGTCGGCGAGGGCGCGGTAGGCGGGCGGCTTCCTGGCGCCGGGGCCCGCGGGGCGGGGCTGCTGCGCCTGGAGCTGCCGGGCGAGCTGGGCGGCCCCGACGGCTGAAGTCCACTGAGCCATGGAAATCAGTCCACCTTCCTCGAATTGGCCATGGTTGGCATCCGTTCTCCCGCCACAGAGTGTCATGAGTCGGTCCACCGTCACCACACCGGGCCGCGATCACTCCCGCACACCACCCCAGGGGGGCACGTCCATGTCCATCGCCTCCGGCTCGCGTGGCCGGCAACTCACCCGGCGGCTCGTCCAGCTCTACGCCGGTCTGGCCCTGTACGGGATCAGCTCGGCGCTGCTGGTCCGGGCGGGGCTCGGTCTCGAGCCGTGGGGCGTGCTCCACCAGGGCCTGGCCGAGCGGACGGGGCTGACGATCGGGGTGGTGTCGATCATCGTCGGCGCGGTCGTGCTGCTGCTGTGGATCCCGATCCGGCAGCGCCCGGGTCTGGGCACGGTGTCGAACGTGTTCGTGATCGGCCTGGCGATGGACGGCACCCTGGCGCTGCTCCCGGAGGGCCACGGCCTGCCGGTACGGATCCCGCTCCTGGTGCTGGGCATCGTGCTGAACGGCGTGGCGACCGGCCTGTACATCGCGGCCCGCTTCGGCCCCGGCCCGCGCGACGGCCTGATGACCGGGCTGCACCGGCTGACCGGCCGGTCGATCCGGCTGACCCGGACCCTGATCGAGATCGCGGTCGTCACCACCGGATTCCTGCTCGGCGGTTCCGTCGGCGTCGGCACGGTGCTCTACGCGCTGTCGATCGGCCCGCTCGCCCAGTTCTTCCTGCGCCTCTTCGCCGTCCCGGGGCCGGAGGCCGCCGCCGCCCCCGAGCGGGAGTCCGCCTCCCGGCCGGACGCCGCCGCCCCCGCGCGGAAGGCCACCCCCGGGCCCGAAGCCGTCGACACGCCGGTCGCCGCGGAGTCACCGGAAGGCGCCATACTGCGGCGGTGACTCGCGTACGCCACCCCTACCTCGACCACCCGCTCCCGCTGCCCTTCGCCCACCGGGGCGGCACGGCGGACGGCCTGGAGAACACCGCGGCCGCCTTCCGCCGGGCCGCCGCGGCGGGCTACCGCTATTTCGAGACCGATGTGCACACCACCGCCGACGGCGTGCTGGTCGCCTTCCACGACTCGACCCTGGACCGGGTGACGGACGCCTCGGGCCTCATCCGCGACCTTCCGTGGGCGGCGGTGCGGGAGGCGCGGGTGGCCGGCAAGGAGCCGCTGCCGCTCTTCGAGGACCTGCTCCAGGAGTTCCCCGAGGCCCGCTGGAACGTGGACCTCAAGACAGAGTCGGCGCTCGTCCCGCTGGTGGACCTCGTCTCCCGCACCGGCGCCTGGGACCGGGTCCTGGTCAGCTCCTTCACCGAGGCCCGCATCGCGCGGGCCCAGCGCCTCGCCGGGCCCCGGCTGGCCACCTCGTACGGCGTGACCGGCGTCGCCGCCCTGCGGATGCGCTCGCTCGGCGTCCCGGCGCCGCTGCGGGCCGGCGCGGTCGCCGCGCAGGTCCCGGAGACGCAGGGCGGGATCCGCGTGGTGGACCGCCGCTTCGTCCGGGCGGCGCACGCGCGCGGGCTCCAGGTGCACGTGTGGACCGTGAACGACGCGGAGCGCATGGACTCTCTCCTCGACCTGGGGGTCGATGGCATCATGACCGATCATCTGGAGACGCTGCGCGAGGTCCTCACCGCCCGTGGGGCATGGGCCTGAGGCCGCGCGGGCGTCCCGGCGACGGGGACGAGCGAGGGGGCGTGCGGCCGTGACCGCCGAGACGACCGGTCCTGAGGGGCCCATCACCGATCCGGCCGAGCGCAGACGTGAGCAGCGCGGCTGGTACTTCTACGACTTCGCCTGCTCGGTCTACTCGACCAGCGTCGTCACCGTCTTCCTGGGGCCGTACCTCAAGACGGTGGCCGAGAACGCCGCCGGCGGCGAGGGCAAGCTCGTGTACCCGCTGGGCATACCCGTGGCCCCGGGTTCGCTCTTCCCGTACGCGGTCTCCGTCTCGCTGGTAGTCGCCATCGTGGCGATGCCGCTGGTGAGCGCCGCGGCGGACCGCTGGGGCCGCAAGAAGCCGCTGCTCGCGGCGGCGGCGTACATCGGGGCCGGCGCGACGACCGGCATGTTCTTCCTGGAGGGCACCCGGTACCTCCTCGGCGCCTTCCTGCTGATCGTGGCGAACGCGTCCTTCGCGGTCGCGATGATGCTCTACAACGCCTATCTGCCGCAGATCGCCGACCCCGAGGAGCGGGACCGGGTCTCCTCGCGCGGCTGGGCCTTCGGCTACACCTCCGGCGCCCTGGTCCTGGTGCTCAACCTGGTCCTGTACTCGGCGCACGAGTCCTTCGGCCTGGAGGAGGGCGAGGCGGTCAGGATCTGCCTGGCCTCGGCGGGCCTGTGGTGGGGCGCGTGGGCGCTGATCCCGCTGCGGCGGCTGCGGGACCGGCGGCTGCCGCCCGCGGCCGGGCCGGACCGGCCGGCGGGCGGGGGCGCGGTCGGCGCGGGCTGGCGGCAGCTGCGGTCGACCATCAAGGACATGCGCAAGCACCCGCTGACGCTGGCCTTCCTGCTCGCCTACCTCGTCTACAACGACGGGGTGCAGACGGTCATCTCGCAGGCGGCGATCTTCGGCGAGGAGGAGCTGGGCCTGGAGAAGACCACGCTCATCACGGCGGTGCTGCTGGTGCAGGTGCTCGCGGTGGCGGGCGCCCTGCTGATGGCCCGCTTCGCCCGGACGTACGGCGCCAAGCGGACGATCCTGGGCGCGCTCGTCGTGTGGACCGTCATCCTGATGGCCGGGTACCTGCTGCCCGCCGGGGCGCCGGTCTTCTTCTACTGCCTGGCCGCCGCGATCGGGCTCGTGATGGGCGGCACCCAGGCGCTGTCCCGCTCGCTCTTCTCGCATCTGGTCCCGGAGGGCAAGGAGGCGGAGTACTTCTCGGCGTACGAACTGAGCGACCGCGGGCTGAGCTGGCTGGGCCCGCTGATGTTCGGCCTCGTGTATCAGCTGACGGACAGCTATCGAGCTGCCATCATCTCTCTCGTGATCTTCTTCGTGGCCGGTTTCGCGCTGCTCGCCAGGGTGCCCGTACGGGACGCCGCGCACGAGGCGGGCAATGTCGTACCCGAGCGAATTTAGACGCGGAAGTGAAAGGCCGGTAGTGTACGCGTTTGGCCTGCCAGGCGGACCGTTACTGCGTGCTCCTTTAGTGAAGACGCCGTGTCACATCTGCCGCCAGATGTGACAAAACGGGCACTGGTGGGTACAACAAGGGGCGGCACGACGGGCGACGCATGACCCGGAACGGGAATCTTTATCGCCGACCGGACGTTGACCGGATGACGACGACAGCGACACCTGTCCTGTGGGCGACAAGCCCGGGAGGCACGATTCATGAGTGAGCGAGCTCTTCGCGGCACGCGCCTCGTGGTGACCAGCTACGAGACCGACCGCGGCATCGATCTGGCCCCGCGCCAGGCCGTGGAGTACGCATGCGAGAAGGGCCATCGTTTTGAGATGCCCTTCTCGGTGGAGGCGGAGATTCCGCCGGAGTGGGAATGCAAGGTCTGCGGAAGCCAGGCGCTTCTGGTGGACGGCGACGGACCCGAGGAGAAGAAGGGCAAGCCGGCGCGTACGCACTGGGACATGCTGATGGAGCGGCGTACCCGCGAGGAGCTGGAGGAGGTCCTGGCCGAGAGGCTGGCCGTCCTGCGCTCCGGCGCCATGAACATCGCGGTGCATCCGCGCGACAGCCGCAAGTCCGCCTGACGGACGACACGGCAGAAGCAACGCCGAGGGGCCCGGTACACGATTCGTGTACCGGGCCCCTCGGCGTTCCCGCGTGAGGCGGCTGTCCCGCGTGGTCCCGCGGTGCGCGCCCGCTCAGGGCGTCAGCGGCGGGCGCTGTCCGTCGGCGGGGCCGTACGGGCTCCGGGGCGCGTCGTCGCGGATGACCTCGCCCTGGACCACCTTTCCGTCCGGACGGCGCATACGGGCCTGCTGGAAGGCGTCCTGGAGGCTTCCGGGACGTGCGGCGGCCATCCGGCGCTCCACGGCCTTCTCCGCGGCGCGCCCGAGGGCCGTGCGGACCGGGGGCACGAGCAGCAGCAGGCCGGCGACGTCGGAGATCAGGCCGGGGAGCATCAGGAGCAGGCCGCCCAGCATCAGGAAGCCGTTGCGGTCCTCCGCGCCCTTCCGGTCGGCGGCGCTCGGCGCCGTGCCGCTCTGCGCGGCGGCCTGCGCCTGCTGGAAGGTGGAGGAGAGGTTGGCGAAGGCCCGGCGGCCCGCCCGCTTGACGACGGCGCCGCCGAGGACGGCACCGCCGACGAGGAGCAGCAGCACGGTCAGGCCGCCCGCCGCGTTCGCCACGACGGTGAGCAGCCAGATCTCCAGGACCAGCCAGGCGGCGATGCCGAGCGGGAGGAAGGTGCGCGCGCGGGAGCGCTTGGGGGCGTGAGGGGGCGTTGCGCCGGTCGTCATGCCGTCCAGTGTGCCTGGCGCGCCGCAGGAACGTCGTAAGGAAAGGATCAGCCCGGACCGCGGGACGGTCCGGGCCGGGGACGGCGGCGGACCGTGCGACGGTCCGGGCCGGGGTCAGCCGCGCTTGCGGCCGAGGAGCTTGGTGACCTTCTCGGCGCGGGCGGTGATGCCCCAGCCGGTGACGCGCCACAGCGCCTCGACGAGGATGTCGCGGCTCATCTTGGAGTCGCCGACCTCGCGCTCGACGAAGGTGATGGGGACCTCCACGACGTGGAAGCCGGCGGCGACGGCCCGGCGGGCGAGGTCGACCTGGAAGCAGTAGCCGGCGGAGGCCACGTCCTCCAGGCCCAGGCCCTCCAGGGTCTCCTTGCGGAAGGCGCGGTAGCCGCCGGTGACGTCGCGGATCGGGACGTCGAGCATCACGCGGGAGTAGAGGCTGCCGCCGCGGGAGATGAACTCGCGGGACTTGGGCCAGTTCACGATCCGGCCGCCCGGCACCCAGCGGGAGCCGAGCACCAGGTCGGCGCCCTTCAGCGCGGTGAGCAGCCGGGGCAGCTCCTCGGGCTGGTGGGAGCCGTCGGCGTCCATCTCGACGAGGACGTCGAAGCCGTTCTCGATGCCCCAGCGGAAGCCGGCCAGGTAGGCGGCGCCGAGCCCTTCCTTGCCCTTGCGGTGCAGGACGTGGACGTGGTCGTCCTCGGCCGCGATCTCGTCGGCGAACTTGCCCGTGCCGTCGGGGCTGTTGTCGTCGGCGACGAGGATGAACGCGTCGGGCACGGCCTCCCGTACGCGCGCGACGATCGGCCTGATGTTGTCCGCCTCGTTGTAGGTCGGAATGATCACCAAAGCCTTGCCGAGCGGGCCGTAACGCCTCACGCCACCGTCGTTCACTACAGCCCCTTCGGATACAGACACAGGCCCCCACCTTAGCGAGGTCTCCGGCGTGGTCCGGTCCAGCGGGGTGTGAGACGTGCGACGCGGGGGCGCGGGGTCGCGTGCGGTGCGGGGCCCGACGTCCTTCGGTCCGACCCGGGACCCGCTGGCTGCGGATCGGCCGAAGGCCGTTGTCTACTGAACGTCCGGGCCCCACCCGGGTCGCACCTTCCGCCGGTGAAACCTTCCCTCGCGGCCGAGGCGCGGGCGGCGGTCGGCGCCGGCGAGGAGGTGTGGTCCGGTCGGACGTCCTGTGGTGGACGCCCGAGAACCTACCGGGCCATGGCGGTCGGCTGTCAACACCCGTTTGACCTGCGGGGTTATCGAAAAGCCGCAGGCCGGACGGGAAGATCCGCAGGTCGGGGACGAACCCGTGGTGCGTACACCCGGGTGGCCGTCAACCGGACATCACTCGTTCGGCCGTACGAAAACCGTCTGTCCGTACACCACGGTCCGCAGGCAGACGGGAAGGTCGGCACCCGGGGACAGATCGGGCAGACCGGGCGTGCCGGAGCGGGGGTCGGTGGACCAGCGGGCCACCCGGTCGTCCGGGGCCTGGACCACCAGATCGCCGGTCCGCCAGATCGCGTAGTCGGCGGGGGCGCCGGGCACCAGGGTGCCGGCGTCGTCCCTGCCGACCGCGCGCCAGCCGCCGCGGGTGTGGGCGGTGAAGGCGGCCCGGACGGAGATCCGGTGCTCGGGGGTGCGGTGGAAGGCGGCGGCCCGGACGGTCCCCCACGGGTCGAGCGGGGTGACCGGGCTGTCCGAGCCGAAGGCGAGCGGCACACCGGCGCGCAGCAGGGCCGCGTACGGGTTGAGGGTGCGGGCCCGCTCGGTGCCGAGGCGGTCGGCGTACATGCCCTCGTCGCCGCCCCACAGGGCGTCGAAGGCGGGCTGGACGGAGGCGGTGAGGCCGAGCTCGGCGAAGGCGGCGATCGTCTCGGGGGTGAGCATCTCGGCGTGCTCGACGCGGTGCCGTGCGGCCCGGATCCGGGCCAGGCCGAGCTTCTCGGAGGCGGCCCTGACGCCGTCCACGACGGCGCCGACGGCCGCGTCGCCGATGGCGTGGAAGCCGGCCTGGAGGCCGGCCTCGGTGCAGGCCACGACGTGGGCGGCGATCTCGCCGGCGTCCAAGTGGGCGGACCCGGTGTGCCCCGCGGAGTCCGCGTACGGCTCGTGGAGGCAGGCGGTGTGCGAGCCCAGGGAGCCGTCGGCGAAGAGGTCGCCGGCCGCGCCGAGGGCGCCGAGCGCGCGGGCCCGCTCGATGTCGAGGTCGGCCCAGTAGCCGACGACGCGGGGGCCGGGCTCGCCGCGGGCGAGGTCCAGCAGGCCGGTGAAGTCGTCCTCGGAGGAGATCCGCGGTCCGCCGCACTCGTGGAGGGTGCCGATGCCGAGGGAGGCCGCGTGGGACCGGGCGGCCCGCTGGGCCTCGGCGCGCTGGCGCGGGGAGACGGCGGCGAAGGCGGCGGCGCGGACGGCGTGGTGGGCGTCGCCGGTCAGCGGGGCGCGCCCGTCGTGGAAGCCGTCGAGCTCCCGTACGCCGGGGACGAGGTCGAGCAGCGCGGTGGTGACGACGGCGGAGTGCACGTCGATCCGGGTGAGGTAGAGCGGACGCCCTCCGGTGAGGCCGTCCAGCTCCTCGCGCGTGAGCGGGCGCCGCTCGGGCCAGCGGGCGGCGTCCCAGCCGTGCCCGATGAGGATCCGGTCCTCGGGGTGGGCGGCGGCGTGGGCGCGGATCAGCTCCGCCGCCTCGGCGAGCGAGGCGGCGGAGGAGAGGTCGAGACCGGTGAGCGCGAAGCCGGTGGCCGTGGTGTGGACGTGGGCGTCCACGAAGGCCGGGGTGACGAGCGCGCCCTCCAGGTCGATCACCTCGTCCACGCCGGAGGCGAAGGCGTCGGCCGCGCCCTCCTCGCCCACCCAGGCGATGTGGCCGCGCTCCACCACCATGGCGGTGGCGAAGGGGTCGGCGGGGCTGTGGACCTCGCCCCCGCGCAGGAGCACGGTGCGGTGGTCGCCGGAGTTCAGGCTTTCGCTCATACGACCAGGCTAGATGCGCGGCGGCCGGGCTTCGTACGGGGTCGACAGGACGACGGTGGTGCGGCTGGAGACATGCGCCTGGGACCGGATCCGGCTGAGCAGGTGCTCCAGCTCCAGCGGGGTGGCGACCCGCACCTTGAGGATGTAGTTCTCGTCGCCGGCGACGCTGTGGCACGCCTCGATCTCGGGGATGTCGGCGAGCCGGTCGGGGGTGTCGTCCGGGGCGCTGGGGTCGAAGGGTTTGACCGAGATGAAGGCGGTCAGCGGCAGACCCACGGCCTCGGGGTCGACGACGGCGGCATAGCCGCGGATGACACCGCGCTGCTCCAGGCGGCGGACGCGCTGATGCACCGCCGACGTGGACAGGCCGGTGGCCTTGCCCAGGTCGGTGTAGCTCATGCGCCCGTCCTTGACGAGCAACTCCACGATCTGACGATCCAGCTCCTCCATGCGCCGACCCTATTGCGCCGAAGGGCCCCGAGCCCAGCCGGGAGCGGGCGGTATCCACCGCTATGGGCCGTCCCGGGGCACCTGCGCCGGGCATGTGACGAACGCCACAGGTTCGGACCAGGCATCGGGGTACGGCTCACGGTTATGCGGAGTTCCGTATGGGAAGGGCTTGCTGTGGTTCCGGCCGCACAGTACCGGCCGACCTGTTCCGAGGGGGAGTCTCCATGCAGGAGCCCGTTGATTCCGTCGATCCGTTCGACGAGTTCGATTCGTACGACACGTTCGAGATGTACCGGGTGATCTGCCCGGAGTGCGATCAGCCGATCGCCCTGCTGGCGGACGAGGACGCGCTGCCCGAGCACGCGCTGTGCCCGTCGGCGTGGAATCCCTTCACCCTCACCGTCTGCCCGGGCACCGGCCGGGCCGCCGCGGAGGCGCGCTCCGCCGACGACGGCGCCGGCGTCCAGGAGCAGGACACCGCGCTGCTCCTGACGCTGCCCCAGGGCCTGGACTGGCGGACCCAGCCGTTCTCGCACATCGGCGGCCCCGGCTCGCAGCCGATCCGCGCGGCACAGCTGCGCCGCGCGGCCTGAGCCCCGGCCGGGTCCTGTCGTCGCACTCCTGTCGTCACCCTCCCGTCGCCGCCCGCAGGGCGGCCCCCGCGGGGGGGGGGGGGGGGGGGGCCCACACGTCCTAGCACACCCCCGGGCCATAGCATGCCCGCCACAACGCCGCGCGGGGGGCGGGGGGCCGGGCGTG
>NZ_JBIAMB010000035.1:0-20319 GCF_042873895.1 Streptomyces sp. NPDC004435
CGTGGGTGGGCGTGTTGACACCTGCCCCGGGGCGCTGGGCTGCGGGTTTTTGGGCGTGGGTCGCTTGGGTTGTGGGCGCGGCGGGGGCGGGCCCCCCCCCCCCCCCCGGCCGCCGCCACCGCCCCCCTTCGACCGAAAGCCCCATCGCACGTGACCGACGACAACCCCGCCTACGACCTCGACGGCTTCGAGCCCGCCGCCCCCTGCCACCAGGACCTTCTCGATGCCGTGGAGAGCTCGTCGTACAAGGTCCTCGGCGAGCACCGCACGTGGACCGACGCCTACTTCGTCCTGTACGACGAGGGCGCTACTTGGGGCATCCCCGGAGAACCCCAACTCAGAGCGGTACACGTCGCCCGGGACCTGAAAGCCCGCACCTTCACGATCGACAGCACAGAGCTTCCGCTGATCGCGATGGCCGAATCGTGGCTGATCGCGCGAGGCTGCCCGGCCGCCGTGGTCGGCCCCGACCGCTACCAGCCGGCCGACGCCATCACACAAGCCCTGGAAACCCGCATCCGCCGCGACGGCGACCACTTCGCCCTGCTCGCCAGCTACACCGACGACGAGCGCGACGCACCCGAGACCGCGGTGATGCTGCGCTCCCTCGACCCTGACGCCGGACCGGAGTTCAGGATCCTGCGGGAGTGCGTCGATATGAGCGCGGGCACGCACACCCTGCGCGAGGGCGGCTTCGCCACCTACGACCAGGCCATCCAGTGGTGGGAAGCCTGGAGGGACGGAGACGCCCCACCGCTCAAGCCGCCCGCCCCCACCGTCCGGGGCACCGCGCCGACGGTCACGCCCGTCACCCCGGCACCGACAACGGCCAGGCCACCAGGACGCTGACCTGGCCGACCTACGCCACGGGAGCCGCCCCTTCCGGACAGGTTCGGCCAGCATCAAAAGTGCGCAATATAGCGGCGGATCCCCGGTTTCCGAAACCGGGGATTCTCCGGACCCTTGCCTACTACAGCGGCCCTCTCGCAGGGCTGCATTTTCCCTGTTCCCCCTGGTCCGGAGCCTCCGCCGTGTGCTACTCGCCTGCTTCCATCGAAGCCACCGTCCTTCCGAGCCGCCCCCTCGCGTCTCATCCGCCCCGGGCGGCCGGCAGGCCGGCCCCGTCCGGCGGAGGACGTCACGTCGCCCCAGCCGCAAGTGCCCCCGGCTCAGCCGACGCCGGGCACAACCGCCGCGACGACCGCGACCGCCCCTGACCTTCCCCGCCTTTCATCCCTTTCTGGAGCACCTTCCGTGTCCGAGACCCCCGACTTCCTCGACGGCGAGATCGTCGCCGTGCTGGCCGGCCGCATCGAAACCCGATTCGGGACGCCGCTCGACGAACTGATCCGGTCCACGAACCAGGCGTCCGCCACGGCCGGACTCACCAGCGTCATCCACGCTTACGGCCTGCTCACGCAGGCACAGTCGGCGCTGGAGGAGGCCGAGGACGCGCTCGTCGCCGCCCTGGAGACGGCCACGGGCGAGGTTCTGGACGACCCGGTGATGGGCCTGGCCCACCAGGTGAACCGGGCTGTCGAAGCGCGGGACCTGTACGCCCAGTGGGTGAGCGCGCTGGTGGAGGTCCCGGCCGGACCACAGCGCGCGCGAACCAGTCCGGCGCCCCGGCTGACCACCACGCTCCCTGTGGCCGCCCCGGCTCGGCCCGCGCAGATCGGGATCGCACGATGAGCGTCGCCGACAAGAAGAGCAGCCGTGACGAGGCGCTGGAGCGGGCGTTCGGCGCTCCGCTCGCCGACCTCTATGCGCAGGTCGTTCGGTCGGGGGCGTCCCCCGCGCTCACCAGGGCCCTTGAGGTGCGGGCGATGCTCGCCCTGTCCGAGGAGCAGGTCGTCCGCGTCCGCGACCGCGTCCACGCGAGCATGGCCCCCGCCGGAAACCTGGACGAGCTCTCGGCGGAGACCCTCCAGACCGACGCGTACTGGCTCGACGCCGCGCTCGATGGCCGGCGCGGATACCTCCGAACGCTGGACGCACTTCTGGCCGCGATGCCGCCGCCGACCACCCGCCTCACCCCCCTGACCAGCGCTCTGCCTCCCGCGCAGCCCGCCTCCTTGGCACAGATCCGGCCGGCAGCACGGGGACGCTGAGTGCCCGATCCGTACGCCGCCTCCCGGGCGGCGGGGGACCGGATCGCAGCTCTCTACGGCCGACCGGTCACCGAACTCGCGGTCGGCGCCGAGCCGGGCACCATGCGGTACGCCCTGCTCAACGCCTTCGACGCCCTGCAGCACGCCGACCATGGCGTCGCCTTCTACGCCGAGCAGCTGCATCGCCTGACCGCCCCCGGGAGCACCTTCGAGGCCACGGACGCCGGGCACATCATCGACGCCGCCCGTCGCCTCGCTCACGCCGTCACTGCCCGAGACGCACACGACCAGGTCCTCGGCGACGTCCTGCAGAGCCTCCACCGCGTACCCGAGCCAGCGCCGGCCACCCCACCAGCCGTCCCCGAGACCGCCGTCGGCCTGCCGCCGGCCGTCGTCTCTCCTGCCGCCCGCGCGCGGTAACCCGCTTCCCACCCCGTTCCTCTTCTTCCGCTGGAGTTCCGTCGTGGCCGCTGCCCGAGCCCTTTCCCCCGACCTGCGTCGCGTCGCCGAGACGCTGGAGATGATCGCGCCGCGCTGGAGCGTCTGGATGCTCATGACCCTCGCCTCCGAGCCGAAGGGCCTGCGCTACACCGAGATCCAGTCCCGCCTGCCCTGGCTCATCGCCAGTCAGATCACCCCGCGCGTGCGCGCCCTGTGCGAGACCGGGCTGCTGGAGCGCACCGAGGTGACCCACCGACACGTCACTTACGGCCTCACCGACCGCGGCCGTGCACTCCTTCCGACGCTGCACGCCCTGGCGGAGTACGGCGATCAGCACCTCGACAAGGAGCTCGTCGAGACGACGATCATCATGGAGGGCAAGCCGCAGGTGATGCAGCTGCCCGAGCGGATCCCGGCTGCCCAGAACGCCGAGGACGCCCTCGCCCTCATCTCCTACCGGCACGCCACCCCCCTGCTGTGGGCCCTCAAGGAACGCGGGCCGTCCAGCATCGTGTCCCTGCGCAAGACGCTGCTCCCCGGCTACAGCCCCAGTGCCGTGTACCCGCCCGTGCACCGGCTCATCGACGACCGCCTCGTCTCCGTCCGCCAGCCTGTCTGGCCCACCGGGGCCGAGGACGAGGGGATGGAGCTGCGTCTCACCGACGCCGCCCACGCCCTGGCCCCCGTCTACCGGGCCGCCTCCGTCTGGGCGAGCGGCCGGCCCCACAAGGACGCGGCCAGCCACCCGCTGTGGGGCGCCCCCCGCCTCCCGGCCGCCGCGCGGACGGGGCAGTGGGCCGCCCATCAGGCCCGGCAGAGCACGCGCCCTGCTCTGCCGGTTGCCCAGCCGCCCGCTCCTGCCCCGGCGAAGACCTGGCGGCCGGCCGACCTGTTCTCCTCCCCGACGACCGGCCCCTGCCGGTGACCCGGACACCCCGGCCGGCGCCCCGGCTCGGCGAAGCCACCGTCCGCTCCCTGCTCGGCGGGATGCCCGTCCGGGATCCCGCCAGCAGCCAGGCGGCTGCCCTCCTCAGCCGCCTCATCCGCGAAGAGGCCGACGTGCTCGACGGCATCGCCGAGCAGCTCCACCAGCAGGCCGAGTACGCCATCGATCAGCTCAGCCGCGTCGCTGACGGCCGCGACCAGTACCGTCACCGTTCCACCGACGGCGTCCTGCAGCTCACCGGCCCGCAGATCGACATGCTCCTCGCCCGCCGCGGCGACGCCGTACGCCACCTGACCGGTCTGTGCACCGCCTTGAAGGCCCTCTCCCCGGCCACCGCCGCGCCCGCCCCGGTGGTGAGCCACGCCCCGGGCCGCCGCCTCAACGGCCGCTGAACCTACGTACCTTCCCCTGGAAACGCCCGATGCCCCGCACGCACTCCATGCCCCGGCCGCCCGCCGGCCGCCACGCCCGCATCCCGGTCTTCGGCCCCGTGCGCGGCGTCTACGTCCCGCGCACCGCGGATGCCGGCGCGTTCGCGATGAGCACCTACGGCATCCCTCTCCTGGTCCTCGCGGTCACCGACTCCGCCGCTCTGACGGGCCTGGCCTTTGTTCTCGAATGGCTTCCCAGGCTCTCGGCCTTCGCGCTCGCGGGCGCCGCAGTCGACAGGGTCGGCAGCACGCGGGTGCTGCGCACGGCGTCGGTGCTGCGTGCCGTGGTCGTCCTGGCCGCTGCCGGTGCCCTGCCCGCGATGGGCGACGGCCTGAGCGCCGTGGTCACCGTCATGGTGCTCGCCGCCGCGACGGGCGTCCTCAGCGAGTTCGCGTACATCGCGGCCGAGACCGCCGGCGGCGCCGCGAGCCGGGACGCGGGTGAGCACGCCCACCGGGTGCAGGCCGTCCTGCTCGGCATCGACCAGTGCGCCACGCTCGCAGGCCCGGCCCTGGCCGGCGTCCTGCTGCAGTACGTCGGCGCGACCGGCATGCTCCTGACGATCGCCGCCTGCTCCCTGCTCGGCGCCGCGCTCGCCCCGCGCCAGCGCCCGATCTGGCCGCAGGAGGCTCCCGCCCCGGTCGTCCAGGGCATGAAGACCGGCTGGAGGACGCTCCGGTCGCTGCCCGCCCTGGGCTGGCTCTGTGTCGGCCTGCTCCTCTCCAACTGCGCGATCGGCCTGGTCCAGGCCGCCGGCCCCGTACTGGTCATCCAGCAGCTCGGCGGCACCAGCAGCCAGGTCGGACTGGTCTGGTCGGCCGCCGCCGTCGCCTCCCTGGCCATGGTCGCCCTCGCCCGCCTCGCCATCGACCGCGTCGGCCTGTGGCCGGTCGGCGCAGCAGCCGCCGCCCTCGCCTCCGCCACCTGCCTCGCCCTGGCCGCCGCCCACACCTACACCGTCTTCCTGGTCCTCGTGGCCCTCCTCATGGCCGGCGAGGCAGGCATGACCGTCGTCCTGCGCACCCTGCGCGCCCGCCTGGTCCCCGCCGAGGTCTTCGGCGCCACCCTCTCCCTGATCATCCTGCTGCTCCTGGCCCCCTTCCCGATCGCCGGAGCCCTGGTCGCTCTCACTCCGCCCGACCTGCTGGGCCACGTCATCACCGCCTGTGCCGTCCTGCAGGCCCTCGGACTCGCCGTCTCCTTCGCCAAGCTCCGCGGCCACCCCGCCACTCGCCGCCCCGCGACCGCGTGACCCCTACCCGTACAAGGAACCGCCCCGCCATGACTCAGCCGACCGACGACACCCGGCACGAGCGTCTGCACCTGCACGAGGTCGCCTTCCTCGACGACCGCTCCTTCGACCTCTATATAGAGGAGCGGTTCGACCAGCTGGTCACGGCTGCGATAGCCGACGCCGACGGCCGGCTCCGCCCCGAACAGCACACGGTCCTCCACGCCCCCGGACGCCTCCTTCAGCTGCACGACGCCCTCACCTTCGCCCAGGGCGACCTCCAGGTCGCCGCCGAGCGGATGGCCTACCACGGCGACGCCCGTGCCGCCCGGACCACCCGCCTCCTGCGACGCGTCCGCACCGCCCTGCACGAGGTCACCCGGAAGACCACCGCCGTGCGGCGCGAGGAGGGACGACAGCGTGAAGCCGAGGCCACGCCACCCTCCACCGACGTCATCGTCATGGCCCGCAACTGGCTCGTGGACGCCCTTCCCGACCACTTCAACCGGCTGCTCACCAGGACATTCGCCGAGGCTGGATTTCCCCTCCGCCCCGCCGCTGCCGACGTCTTCGGCACGGTCGAGGAAGGATGGGACGACGGTCTCCTCACCGAGCCGCGCACCCAGCAGGTGGACGAGCTGCTCGCCAAGGGCGCCGTCGCCTTCCGCAGCCTGGTCGCCGACGACGTCCGGGCCCAGAACGCCCGCGCCACGGCCCTGCGCCACCCGCTCCTCCAGCGGCGCTGGGCCCAGGCCCTGGACGAACTCGCCGAGCTGACCATCCCCGTGGCCCGGGCTTCCAGCTCCTCGGTCCTCGGTCCGCTGCCCGCCGGCGTCTATGACCTGCCGGAGACCGACGCGTACAAGGTCTTCAACTCGCGCCGCTTCCTCACCGCCGTCTGGCAGCGCCAAGCCGAACGCAAGCACCTCCTCCGCCACTACGCCGCCACCGTCACCGAACTCCGCCGCTCCTCCCCGGAACACGACCTGCGCCGCCGGGCCGTTGAGACAGCCATCGACCAACTCGTCAACCAGCAGCCGGCCGCCGCCTCCCGTCTCGTCACCGGCCTGCTCCCGCACACCACCGGCGACGGCCTGATCGAACTCCCGCCCGGCGAACGCGCCAGCCTCAAACGCCGGCTCATCGCCGAAGCCCGCGCCGCTGCCGTGCCCGCACGGACACCGGACACGGCGCCGCCTCTGCCCGCGCCTGCACCCCGGCCAACCGCACCCGCCATGCGCTGACCAGCCCCTCCTCACGAACCCCGGAGCCACCCCTGCCCACCCCGCAGCCCGTAGACGGCGACGTCTACGTCACCCCCCGATACCTGGCCGGATCCTCCGGCCACGGCGACGCCGGCTTCGCGCCCGTCTCCCACTGGCCCCACCACCACCTCGACGACGGCCCCCACCAACTCGTCGTCACCAGCCCGGACCACCGCATCCGGATCGGCTGGGCCGGAGACGACTACGACCTGTGGACCATCAGCGCCGCACCCGACGCGATGTCCTCACCGCAGTGGATGGCCATCGCCAACCAGAACACGCCCGCCGAACTGGTCAGCGCCCTGACCACCGCGCTCGCGCACGACTGGGCGGAAGACAGCGACCGCTTCCTCCACGCCGCCGGACCCTGGTCCGACGCCGTCGCGCCGCTTATCACGGCCGGCTGGACACTCAGCGGCCCGGCCCGCGGACGGCTGCACGTCACCGCTCCCGACGGGCAGGCCGGGGCAAGCATCGACATCGTCAACCGGCACCCCGACGAGGCGATCACGCTGTGGGCCGGACCCTCTGGGTGGGGCACGCGCGCCGGGATCGCTTTCAGCTCCCGGACGCCCTCCCACTTGATCGCCGCCACCGCGAAGGCGTTCACCGACCCGGCACCTCTGCCCCGCTGGCGAGACACCCTTCATCCGCGTCTGGCTGCCCACGCCACCCTCACTCCGGTCGAACCGCCCCAGGCACCGGTCCCCACGCCGCGCGACATCCGATCCCGGATCGCTGTCCGCCGCCCGGTCCCCGTCGGCAGCGTCCCGCGCTGGAGCACGGCCACCCCCTCGGCGCTTCTGCCCGCCCGCCCCGCTGCCCGCCGCTGACCACCAGGAGTCCGCACTTGTCCCTGTTCGCTGAGCAGTTCTTCGACGACCACCTCACCCTCCCGTATTCGGAGGCGGCCGTCGTCGGAGACACCTACTACGCCAGGCCCGCCCCCGACCTGCCTCTCCGACTGCGAATCAGCTTCACCGACACCTGCATGCACCAGCGCTACGACGGCCTGCGCCTCGAAGTCGTGCACCTGGAACGCGGGTTGATCGACGCTCAGTGGCTGAGCTTCGCCGACCACGGTGCCTTCGCCGCCCGGGACAAACGACTGGGCACCAGGCCCGGGGAAGGGAGCTATGGCACCTTCACCGACTGGGGCCACGCCGACGCGCCGCCCTGGCAGGGCATCGGCACTGCCGGCCTCCGCAAGGCGATCGACCGCTACGTCCAGCTCTGGTTCCCCGGCGCTCCGCCGGTTCGATCGGGACCGAAACCCTCTGCGGCCCTGCCCAGCCGGACCGCCATCCCAGCCGCTCGCAGCCGGTAACCCCGCCTCGCCGCTCCCCTCACCACCGACACCCACTCCGACAGGACTTCACCATCTCCATGCGTCTTCGCTCCGCCCGATCTGTACACCTGGCCGTCGCGGTCGCCGCCTGCACGGCAGGCAGTGTCCTGGCCACCCCGGCCCTGGCGGCGCCTTCGGCCGGCGAAATCCTCGGCCCGGGCTACACCATCCCGGACTCCGAAGGGAACGCCGGCTCCAGCCACATCGGTGCCTACGGCCCGCCCGGACCGGCCGTTCACGGCGACGCCGAGACCTACTGCGCCGACCCCGAACGCAAGGGCCCCGCCGACGCAGGCGGCTACGGCGCCCCGCGGCCAGTGACATCCTGGACGTCGTCGGTGACCGGCAAGACCGTGCCGAAGGAGCGTCTCGCCCAGGCGGCGTACGTGATCGGACGGTACGGGCAGACCCGCGACAACGCACGGGCGGCGGCAGTGGACGCGGTCGTGTACGAGTACCTGGCCGGCAGCACGTACGCGCTCGACGGCGCCCGCGGCAAGCAGCGACTCGCGTACCCGATCGTCTCGCCGACCGCCCGCACCCTCGCCCAGGGCTACATCGCCGAGGCCAAGCGGCTCGCCGGCCCCTACACCCTGACGATCACCCCGTCGGTGAAGACCACCACCGCCGGGACGAAGGTCACCGTTGCGGTGAAGGTCGCCACGAGCGCGGGCGCCCCTGTGCCGAAGGTGACCGTCGCGCTGGCCGAGTCCGGCTCCGGCACCGCCTCCGGGAAGGTCACCACGAGCGCGAGCGGCACCGCCCGGTGGGAGTTCACCGCGAAGACCGCGGGCACCGCCAGCGTCACGGCGAAGGCCGACGGCCTGCCCGCCACCGACCTGCAGGTCCTCACCCCGAAGAACCCCGCCGCCCAGCGGATGCTCCTCGCCGGCGGCACCACCAGCGTCAAGGACTCGGCCACCGTCACCGTGGACGAGGCGACCGGCGGCGTCACCATCCGCAAGAAGGACCCCGAGGGCAGCCGCCTGGTCGGCGCCGCCTTCGAGCTCCTGGACAAGGACGGGAAGAAGGTCGCCGCGGGCAAGACCGACGCGCAGGGCATCCTCGCCTTCGACCAGCTCCGGGCCGGCACCTACCGCCTGCGCGAAACGTCCTCCGGCAGCTCCGTCCACGACCTCGTGCCCGAGCAGACCATCACCATCACCGCCGGACGCACCGCCCAGGCCAACCCGATCGACCTGGTCGACCCGTTCAAGAAGGCCGACCTATCGGTGAAGAAGATCGACAAGAACACCGGCCGGGCGCTCGCGGGCGCGGTCATCGCCATCCGGGCCGACGAGACGGACAAGACCGGCAAGCACATCCCCGGCAAGGTCGTCACCACGCTCACCACTGGCACGAACGGCACCGCCGAGGCCGACCTGGACGTCACCCTCAAGGCCGGCACCCGCTACTGGGCCGCCGAGACCAAGGCCCCCGACGGCTACCAGCTCGACACGACCCCCGTCGCCTTCACCGCGAAGCCCAACGCTGACGTCGCGGTCACCCTCGCCGACCAGCCCGTCCCGACCACCCCGCCGCCGAGCCCGAGCACCACGCCCCCGGCTCCGCCGACCACGCCGCCGACCCCGCCCACGACACCCCCGGTTGCGCCGACCACGCCCCCGGCACCGCCGTCCGGCTCCCTCGCCCACACCGGCGCGGACACCACACCGTGGCTGATCGCCGGCGCGACCGCTCTGCTCGCCAGCGGCTCGGGCCTCTACCTGTTCAGCCGCCGCCGACGCACGAGCGACACGGCCAGCTGACCGGGAGCCTCGGGTCCCGCTCCACCGGTCCCGAACCCGACAACCCGCAGCGTGTAGACGGACAGGCAGCACGCCCTCGTCCTAGCCGCCACCCGACGGCACGCGGCCACTTCTCCTTCGGACGAGCCCGCCTCCCGCACGCCCCGCCCCGGCCCCCGTCCCAACGCCGGCTACCCGCTCTCGCTGACTTCCGCCCTCAAGGCGTTCCGCCCACCACCTGACCGAGGAGAACTCCTTCTTCATGCGTGCCCCCCGCCGTACCGCGGCCACCGTCGCTGCGACCACCCTGGCAACCAGCTCTCTGATCTGGGCCCCGACCGCCTTCGCCAACGCCCCCGAGATCCCGCCGGGCGCCGTCGAGATCACCAAGAAGGACCCGGACGGCACCCTGCTCGCCGGCGCTGCGTTCGCCCTGCTCGACACCCTCAACGGCACCAGGGCCCTGACCGGCACGACGAATGTCCAGGGGATCCTGCGCTTCGAGAACGTCCACCCCGGCACCTACCGCCTCAAGGAGACCTCGACCGGCAGCCCCCTCCACGACCTGGCCCCCGACCAGGACGTCATCGTCACCCCCGAGCACACCGCGAAGCTCACGATCATCGACACCTTCAAGCCCGCCGAGCTGCTCGTGAAGAAGACCGACAGGAAGACCGGCGCCCCCCTGGCCGGCGCCGTCATCAACATCACCCCCGCCACCGGCACCGGCAAGACGATCACGCTGACCACCGGCAAGGACGGCACCGCCACCACCCCGCTCCCCGTCTCCTCCCGCAAGGGCACCGCCTATACCGGCACCGAGACCAAGGCCCCCACCGGCTACGAACTTGACCCCACCCCCGTGAAGATCACCGCCAAGCCCGCCGCGAAGACCACCGCCACCTTCACCAACACCAAGAAAAACAAGCCCACCCCGCCCACCACGCCCCCCACGACTCCGCCCCCGACGACCACACCGCCCACCACGCCCCCGACGACCCCGCCGGTCACCCCGAGCACCCCGCCCACCACACCGGCGACGACCCCGCCGGTCACCCCGACCCCGAGCCGGTCCACATCCACGGCGCCGGTGCCCCCGACCGACACCCCGAGCACCCCGCCCTCCAAGGACTCCCTCGCGCACACCGGCGCTGACTCCAACGCGTGGCTCCTCGCGGCCGGCGGCCTGCTGATTGCGGCCGGCGGCGGGGCGCTGATCGCGGCACGACGGAAGAAGACGCAGGACGAGGCGGAGACTCCGACCACCAGCTGATCAGTGGGACCTGCCAGGAGCCGAGGCGCGAGCACTCGGCACAGGCAGCACCTCTCAGCCCGAAGGCCCCGGGAACCACCATGGTTCCCGGGGCCTTCGCCATGTCTGCAGAGACCGTTACCGCTCCGCTACAGCGTCAGACGCGCATGACGGCCGCCGACGCGAGGGCGCCGACCGCCCATGCGAGGAGCAGGCCCTGCTCCCTGCTGAGGCCGTTCGCGTCGGCCCACCGCTTCGCGAGGGAACGCACGATCATTCCGGTCACCGCCGCTGCCGTGTTCCTGGGCATGGACAAGTCCTTTCGAGAGGGGAGAGCAGCGCCCGAGTTGGCGCCGCGCACCCACAGAAGCAGCGCAAACCTGCTGGTGGCAACGGGGGTCGGCCCGTTTGCAAGTTAGACCGGCCTGGAGTGGGAGTACTCGGCTCGCGCAGCGTGCTCAGGCGCCCCTACGCTGCCCGGCATGGCAGTCGAACCCCGTCTCCTACAGCGCGCCGACCTTCTGCGCGCCGCCACATCCGCCGGCTTCAGCACCATGACCGCGAGGAAGCTGGAGAGCTTCATCAGCAATGGCCTGATGCCCCATCCCACCCGAGCTGGCAACGATGGACGCCGCCCGGTCTGGATCTACCCGCCGGACAGTGACCGCCAGCTGGTCCAGCTCCTGCGCTGGCGCGAGCGCACACGGGACGTGAACCTGCTGCGCGTCGTGCTGTGGGTCGAGGGCTTCCCTTTCGAGCTCGACGCCGTCCGTACCTCCGCGACCATCGTGGTAGACGACCTGTCGCATGAGCTGGAGCAGCTCCTTCACGCCGAGGCATCCCGCCAGGGCCTCGACTCGGTCGACGACCAGGACACGGTCGTGGGCGCCCTCGCCGCGAACATGGCCGCGATGCGAGGCAAGAACGCGCTGCCCCGCCCGATCCGTGTCCCGGCCGGCGACCGGGCAACGGCTGTCGCGCACATGTTCCAGATCTTCGCCCTGGGCACGCGGCCCGAGGTGACGGAAGACGAGGCGGGAACGATCGAGAAGGTCCTTGGCGTCTCGCCGGGCAGACGGCAGCGGGTGGAAGGCGCCGAGCCGTGGCTGACCGGTCCGGCGAGCCTCCTCGTCGGCGCTGCCGACTTCGTGTCCCTGCCGCGAATGAGCGAAGCGCTCGCCGAAGCCACCGACCCAGAATGGGAAGAAGCCCGCTCGGTGGCCACGGCCCTCTTCCTCCAGCTCCCCGTTGTCGCCCGGGCTATCGCCACCCACACCGGCAAGGAGAACCCCGCAGGGCTCGGGGTGCTCGCCGGTTTCGACAGCGAGCCCCTCTTCGCCGTCCTCCTGCTCGCCTTCGCTCTGGGAGCACGCAGGGCCGATTGGTCCGGCAACGTCGAGGAACTGACCGACTCGCTTGCGCCATGGCCCGACCTCATCGGCGAGATGAAGCCGGTGCTCGACATGCAGCAGCACGAACTCGACCACAACCTCGCCGGCCATGGACCCGAGACGCGTGCCCGCACCGAGAGGATCATCCAGGCCCTTATGGACGGCGCGCTGGATCCAGGCCCCAGACCTGACTGCTAGCTAGGCGTGGATCGGGGGCAGGTCGTAGCGGCTGACGGCCAGGTACGTTTCCGGGGTCGCCGCTTCGAGGAGCCCTTCGTCACTCGCCAGGTCGAGCTCTGGTTCCTCGGGACGGCGCAGCAGGTCGCGCCAGTCGCTCGTCTCGCCGCGCTCGTAGGCTTCCCGGAGCAGGAAGCGCAGCCGGGGGCGGGCTTCCTCCTGCTGCTCGTGGAAGATCCGCCGCTGCTTGAGCCGCTGCTCTTCTTGAGCCTCTTCGCTGCCCCGCTCGTTGACGGCCAGCTGGTCCTCGGCGCGCAGCCCAGGGGTGTGCCGGGCGATGGCGAGATCTTCCTCGTGGAGGCGCGCGCAGACGGCGAACAGCTTCCGGGACATGCCGAGGTGGACTTCGGTGCCCGGGATGCGGCAGGTGAGGAAGTCGTCGATCCCCCAGGAGCGGATCTCGGAACGCGTGAGGTCCGACTTGAGATGAAGTGCCGCTCCGCGGAGGTCGGCCCGCATGGCGCGGGTGTGGTCGTCGTCTTCCAGCGGTGTGGTGAGTCCGTGGCGTCGGTGGCGCGAAGCGCGGTCGGCCGGCACCGGGACGGTGCGCAGCTGTGAGGGGGGAGCGGAGCGCAGTGCCTGGTAGACGAGCATCTGGGCGCGGGCTGCGCCGATGAGCGCGTCGTCGTTGTCGCCGAGGTGGTCTTCGAGGTTGCCCTCGCCCGTGGCTTCCTTGCCGTCGGGGTCGGATCCGGCCGGGGGGAGGGGCGGCTGGCCGGGGTGCAGGGCGTGGTCGATGGTCAGGAAGAGGTCGTCCCCGGGCCGCACGGCGGCTCCGACCAGGACGCTGCGGTGCGCGTACGAGCCGAGGACCTCGCTCCCAGACTCCAGCTGCGCCCACCCGCCGCGCAGGGTGCCGACGTCGCAGATGCCGCCCTTGGCCTCGATCAGCCAGTACACCTTCTCCGCCTCGTGCCGTCCCCACAGGTCCGGCAGCTTCTTCTTGGGGTCCTTGAAGGTGGCGCTCAGGGCGGGGATGGGGCCGCCGAGTTCGAGGTGCTCGGTCTGCCCCAGACCCAGCAGCGAGCGGCAGGCCCACTCGGTCATCGTCATGCCCAGCCGGTAGGCGGCAGCGCTCTTCGCGGTGCGCTCGGTGCCGTACGCGTAGACCGGGTTCAGCGTCAGGCGCCGGCCCCTAGCGCCCGGCACGGGGGGCTGGTGCTTGAAGGGGTGCGCACCGAGGTAGGCGTAGAGCGGGGCGACGCGGGCGACGAGCTCCCCGTGTGCGTACCGCGGCTGGTTCTGCAGGTGCGGGGTGATGTCGCGGCCGACCTCGGTGGCCGCCTTGATGATCTCCCGCCACGTGGTGGTCGGGGCGTACCAGCCGTCCTCCTTCGGGAACCCGTCCGTCGCGCTCCACTCCTTGTGCTTGGCCGTCCGCCACTGCTTCCAGGGCTTGTCCGCGGGACCGTTACGGAACAGAACCGGTATGTCGAAGCTGTCGGCGTAGGTGAGCGGCGGCTCGTCGGGGACGTGCGCGGGGATCATCGGCGTCATGGAGACAACCCTGGCACGGGCCTCGACGCTCCCGGACCCGGCCCGCGGGCCTCCGGCCGTCGCCCGACGGCTGCCCGCCGCCGTCTCCGGGCTGCTGCGCGTGGCTAGGCTTCAGCAGTGACCGAACTGTCCCCCCTGCCCGGCGACCCGTCCGAGCTGCGCCTGTGTATCTCCTACACCGATGACCTTGCCGACACCCCTCAGGCCGACACCCTGGAGCGGTGGGACGTGTCCGTCCTCCATGAGGAGAGGACGGTGGGATCGATCACCTTCTATCGGGTGCATCTCGACCGGGGCATGAACGCCGTCCGGGTCATGGAGGAGGAATCCGAAGAACTCGACGAGATCGCTCAGGCCCTGCTGGATCCGATCACGGGGTCCTTCACCGAGGACGCCAGCAGCTCGCTTCCGTACGTGGGGTCCTCCCTGCTCGTCATGGACAAGGTGACCCTGGACGAGCCGTGGCGCGGGCACGGCCTCGGCGCCATCCTCGTCACCGAGGCGATCCACCGGCTCATGGCCGGCTGCCGCGCCATCGCATGCTCGCCGGGCGTCACCGACCTCAGCAGCGACCGCCTGAGAGACCGGACGGAGTGGGACCGGGTAACCGCCAAGATCGCCAGGGGATGGGAGCTCGTCGGGTTCCGGCAGTACCAGGGCAACGTTTACCTCCTCTCGCCGACCTCGTTGGAGTTGGAGGAGCAACGCGGGGCAATGAGAGGGCGACTCGCGGACCTCGGCTTTGTCTGGCGCCGCACCCAAGCCCACGACATCTCGCCCCGACCTGGAGGTGGGTGAAGCCGCGGCCTCGTCGGGGGACAGCTTCGCTGCCGGGCCTGAGGACCGTAGCCGCTTCCTCCGCAGAGGGCTCGCCATGCCAGTTCGCCTCTGGCAGACAGGAAAGATCGCGAAAGGACTGGTACACGCTTCAGGGGCATGTCAACCTAGACGACCCTTTCCGGGGAACCCGGAAAATAGCAGGTCAGAGAGGTGATGCCGTGACAGTGGAGCTGAGTTCCGCAGGATTCCGGACCACAACCGAGCGCCTGAGGCTGCACGACTGGCTCCTGGGGCCGGGACAGGCGACCGAGGTCATCGACACCTTCCCCGCCGCGAACGGCGACTTCCACTTCATCGTCGACGACCGGGCCGACACCCATGTCGCCTCCGCCGACGGCCGTTTCTACCTCGGCCACTTCCCCGCCGGCCGACCCGGCGCCGAGCATGAAGGCTGGGTACTCGCGGTCACCGGCACCGCTCGGACTCCCGGCTACAGGATCACCTTTGATCCCCACACGCCGGCCCACCTGGTCGCGAGGACCGTCTCCGAGGTTCTGGCTACGGCCAAGCGTCTCTGACGGAGGCACCGTCCAGGCGTTCCTGTTGTCCCCGAGCTTCCGCCTTCCCCGTCCCCGCAAGGAGTGCACATGCCCGCACCTGCATCAGACATGACCGTCCGCCACCTGATCGATCGCCTCGCCGTCCTGGACCCTGACACCCCCGTCCGTCTCGCCATCAACCCCTTCTGCCCGATGGCCCATCGTCTCGCTGACGTCCTCGTCGCTGAGGACCCAAACGGACAGCCGGTGGCGTACCTCGCCGAAGACCCCGAGGCCGTGCAGTACGGCTACCTGCCCCGGCCAGTCGCCGAGGCGCTGACCTGGATGCCGCCGGTCGACCCGCCGACGAGTTCGCGCCGCAGACTGCGCGCCGTCTCCCCCTGACCGCCCGTACGACAAGGAGCACTTCTGCGCCCGTCCACGCCTTCCGATCCGTCCGATGTTCCGGCCCTTCCCGCCTGGTGGGTCACCCCGCGCCACCTTGCCGGTGACGACGGAGCACTCGCCGACCACGTCGCCTCCCACCTCTCCGCCGCCGGCTGGACTTCCCTGACACTCGCTCGCGGCCGTCGTGAACCTGTTGATCCGGATAATCCGGACGCGGTTCAGCAGGTGGTTCGCAGCACTGTGCTGTACGTCGCTCCCGACGGACTTCGCTGGGCCCAGTGGGTGCTTGCCGACGAGCCGATCATCCTCGGGGACCTGCCGGTCGCGTGGACCGTCTCCGCCCGTCCGACCGCGGACGGACTGGCCGAGTGGACTGCCTACTTCACCACCGGTGTCCCGCCCGAAGCCGTTGCCGACTTCCTGCTCGCCCTGGAGGCCCGTCCGGATCCGGCGCACGGGTATGCAGGCCCGCACGTGGTCTTCGAGTCGCTCGCGGAGCGCGGCTGGGTCCGCGACATCGACAATCCGGCTGCCTTCTCCGATCCGCAGCTGGCCGCGGGCATGGCGCTGAGCCTCCTTCCGGAGTACCTCCAGGACGGAAACCCGCTCTGCCTCGACCCCACCGCCGAGCAAACCGGCTGGCTGGCCTGGTGCGAGCCTCGGATCGGGCGGGGCTACCTCTGGGCCACGGGGTTCTCCGCGAGCACTCCGCACGACCTCGTCGCCGCCTTCGCCGCCTCCCTCGCCTCTCCCGACCCCGTACTCCGGCACACCCTGCCCGGCGACAGCGAGGGACAACTCTCCCTGCGCCCTACCGTCTGACCCCCGGGGCCAGCCGCCAGCAGGGCCTCGTACCTCTTCGGGTCCAACAGCCGTCCCTCAGCACACACAGCAGCACAAACAGGGCCCGGTGCCAGGTCATTCGACCTGGCACCGGGCCCTTTGGCGAGCATCCTTGGATTCTTCCGGGAGGTCGGGCCGCCCGGCACCTGGTTTCCTCCGGACCGGCTCGGCGCATACCCTCAGCGGCGTGGAGGCCGGCGGCGAGCTCGCGGCCCGGGAAGCCAGCCTCACCCGGGGCGGCTGAGCAGGGCGCGGGACGACGTCACCGGTTCAGAGGCCGAAGTCGTCCAGGCCCTCGTCCAGGGAGCCGTACGTCGAGCTGGTGGGACCGGCGTTCCGGTTGAACCATTCGAGACTCAGGCGAGGCTCCGGCGTCACATGCTTGGCAGGGCACCGGAGCCAGATCTGGCCCTCCACAGCGAGGATGGCCCAGTCGCGGTACGCCGCGCACTGCGGGCAGGAGCGGACTTCGCCCTCCAGGACCAGCGGCCGGCGCCATACCAGGAAGCGCTTCGTGCTCAGATCGAGCCGAAGGTCCGCCGGGAGGAAGTCCTCGCCCGCCGGCGCGGCCGGGGTCTCCTCGACGGGCGCGGCCTCCTGCGGCCATGCCGGCGCTGGGTAGTTCAGCCACGGCGCACCCGCCGGCCCCAGCTCGCCCTCGCTCTTCCGCGCCTTCCTGCGCCCGAACATACGGCCTCCCCTCGCATTCGGCTGCCTCGCCCCGGCAGCGGACGACGAGAGTGCCCCACGGGCGGGACGTCGGGCAACTCTCGAATCCGTGAACGGCGGGGCCGGCTACCGGTGCCGCCGGCGGTCCCGGTCGCGAGGTGGAGTCGAGGCTGTGCCAGGCATGCGCTGAGGAACGGGAGCGCTCGCTGCGTCAGCCGGAAGGTCTGCGGCGCGGCGCAGTCGCCACACCAGGACGTCGCTGATCGACTCGGCGGTGCCCAGTTCGCGGTGTCCGGCTGCTTCGGAGAGCAGGGGGACGGGGTCGTGGCCGGCGGCCTCGGCTTCGGCTAGCGTGGCGGCGAGGGCAGGCCAGCCGGGCTCGGCCAGGACCTGCTCGGCCAGCTCGGGGATCGCCGCGTGCACGGCCTCGGCCTGGCGCCGCAGCACAGGGCGGGCGAGGCGACGGCCACGCTGGTGGAGGACGGCGAGCGGGTACTCTGCGGCAGCCCGGTAGGCGGTTCGCAGGTGCTCAGCTGCTCGATGGGCGGCTTCGGCCTGCTGGGCGTGGCCCTTCCTGGCGTGCCAGTGCGCGGCAGCGGTGATGAGGAAGAACAGCATGTCGATCGCCATGGCCGTGGTCGCGCCCTCCTCGCCGCGGCCGAGAGCCGACCCGCCATGGACGAGGTCCCGGGCAGCCTGCCGCAGGGCCCGGTCGTGGCCGCGGACGGCGCGGACGTGGGACCGAGAGGCTCGCTCGAACGCCCAGGCGGCTTCTCGTAGTTCTTGCCGGGTGTGGGCGGCGGAGGTTTTGGCGAGCGCGTCGAGGACTTCGCCGGCGGCGGCGATGTACGCGGCGGCGAGGCCGTCCTCGCCGTGCTCGACGACCAGGACGGCCTGCCAGGCGGCAGCCGCCGTGCGCCGCCGCGCGGCGGCCGGCGCCCCGGCCGCCCCCGGAGCCTCGAGCCCGGCTCTGTCCTGGAGGCCGCCGCCGGCCCAGCGTTCGCGGATGCGGGGCAGGGAGAGGTCGGGGGCCAGACGCGCGCCGGGGTAGAACACCGGCTCGCCGTCCTTGTTCCGGTCGTCGGGCAGGGCGACCTTGTAGCCGAGCAGGTCCCCGGAGGGAGCGGCGCGCTTCTTCACCAGGAGGCCGGCGTCGGCCAGACGGCTGAAGAACTCCTCCTCACCCTGGGCGCCGGCCACGGCCCGCCGTACGGTTTCGCGGAGTTCCTCGCGGGCGGTGCGCTCGCGACCCTGGCGGTCCGCCTTGTGCCGCTCGGCGCTGGTGGGGCGCTGGGCGGCGGTGCCGTCGCCGGGGGCGACCTGGTGCAGGCCGAGCTCCTTCTCGATGAGCCGGGCCTCGGCCTGAGCGCGTTTGCCGGAGCGGAAGTCGTCGGGCCGGGTGCCGTCCTCGCACACGAGGGTGGCGACGATGTGGATGTGGTCGTCCGCGTGCCGTACGGCGGCCCAGCGGCAGCCGGGCTGCCCTTCGCCCGGGTCGATGCCGGTGGCGGCGACGATCCGGCGGGCCACCTCGGCCCATTCCTCGTCGGACAGCGTCCGGTCGCCGGGCGCGGTGCGGACGGAGGTGTGCCAGACGTGCTTGGCGGGGCGGGCGTGTTCCGGCAGCGCCTGGACGGGCTGGTCCAGGAGCTGCTGGAGGGCCTTCAGCGTGGCGCTCGGGTCGCGGCCGGGGTCGGGGGCCATGCCGTCGAACGAGGCGACGAGGTGCGGGTCGACGTGCTCCTCGCGCTTGCCGGGGCCGTAGAGGTAGGCGAGCAGGCCGATGGTCCGGTCGCCGGGCGGGTTGATGCTGGGGATCATGCCGCCTGCTGCCGGTCGAGGACGGCGGTCGCAGCGGCGTGCACGGCGTCGGCGGCCCGCCGTACGGCCGCGAGGCTTGCCTCCAGCTGAGGGGCGGCGGCATCGGCACCGGCGTTGAGGGCTTTCGTCACCTGGTTGAGGTTGCTGCCGGCCCAGCCGAGCTTGCGCCGGCTGTCGAACAGCGCGGTGAGCATGTCGCGCTCGGTGGCGATCTCGGCGCTGGTGCGGTCGAGGTCACGGGCTGCGGCGAGGGCGGAGCGGGCGAGGAAGCCGGCGACGGTCAGGTTGCACTGGGCGGCGGCGGCGACGACGAGCGCGTACTCGTCGTCGTTGAAACGCGTCGAGGGCTGGTGGCGGCGCTTCTTCGCGGGCGGCTGACGCGGACGCTGGCGGACACGGCGCTCGCGACGGCGAGGCTTCGGCTTCTCCTCGTTCCCCGGCTCCGATCCGCCCCCGGTCGAAGCCTCCAGGACCTGCGCCCCCTGGTGCAGGTCCTCTCCCGCCCCTTCGGGGGCGGGTACGGCGGAAGCTTTGCTTCCGTCCCAACTTGCTCCGTCGGAGACCGAGTTGTCGTCAGCCGAACCGTTCAGGGGAAGCGAGGACACGACCGTCGGGAGCGGACGGCTGGCACCGGAATCGGAGCAGGGAGGGGTGGCGGACATGGGTTCCTTCGGAGCCGGGGAGCTTGGGCGAACGGGGCGGTGGCCCGGCGAGGCCGGGCCACCGTCGGGAAAGTCTGGGTTCAGCAGCAGAGCCTGCACCGGGAGTAGTGGCGAGAGAGCGCCCGCCCCATGTTCAGCTTCACGCCCTTGGCGATCCGGCTGCTCGCCTTCGCCGGGTTGCTCCCCTCGTGCTGGGCAGCGTGGCTGTTCAGGATGGCGAGGTCATTCTCGAAACCGGCCTTTATCCGATTGAAGCGGTCGCAGGTCTTCATCGAGCAGCTCCTTTGGAGGAAGTAGAGGTCGGGGAGGCGGCCCGTACGAGGGCCAGGACCGGGGTCAGATGTTCGTTGCTGAGCGGGATCTCGTGGCTGCGCATGATCTTCCGGAGCTGGGCTCGGGTGATCTGGGCGTTGCCGTCCTCTCTCAGGACGTCGGGCACGTGGGGGAGGACCAGCGCGACCACCTGCTCGTGCGACAGGCGCTTGGGCCCGGTTCGGGACTGCCGGCTCGCCTGTACGCGAGCGTGCACCGTCCCCGGACGAGCCGGACCGTTTCGCGTCCGCCGGCGGACAGGTCTCGGGGTTGGTCCGGGTTCGGTCTCCGGTCCGGGTTCGGGGTCCGGGTTCGGGCGGTGGTCCGGGGTTGGTCCGGGTTCCGGGGTCGGTCCGGGTTCGGTCTCCGGTCCGGGTTCGGGTACG